>JAFGNV010000036.1 GCA_016926805.1 Anaerolineae bacterium | reverse complement strand
GTACCCCAGGCCATGGCGGCAGGTGTAGTTTTCCAGTTCAGAGCGGGTTGGCTGCCAACTGGGCGACCAGAACTCGCCGGAGGCGTCATCCCGCAGATAGATGTAGCGACCGCCTGTATCAAAGGGGACATTGTTGTAGCGATAGCGGGTCAACCGCCGCAGCCGGGCATCCCGGTAGAACGAGTATCCGCCTGCTGTGTTGGAAATCAGCCCAAAATAGGCCTCGCAGCCCAGGTAATTTATCCAGGGCAAGGGGGTGTTGGGTTGGGTGATGACGTATTCACGCTGGTCATCATCAAAGTATCCGTAACGCATTTTTTTCTCCTCTAAAATTTATGGACTTGGAATGTAAGGCGGCCAAAAACAACTGTCATAATAATGCCAGCGGGTTTGACTCACCGATGCAAACCGTAGACAATTTTGCGGCGTGGCCGCCTCCTCTGCGGTTTCGACAAACACTTCTTCCTCTAGCTCGGTTAACTCTGCCGGGGTAACCAGGGCAAATTCAAATTCGTTACCACGATGCCGGGATGATTATACAGGGGTTCAACCATCTCACGCATTTGCCGCTGGGCCTCGTCCACAAAGACCGGAGCGTCAGTGTAGCCCCATTGCATCGGAATAAGTGTATACCAAATAATCAGTTCATCAAAAATCAATCTGCCAGTACATTTTGTCCAAACCATCACTTCGTGCTATACTCGCCCATTGACCTTTGCCTGATAATGTCCAGTAGTATAGAAACCAAGAACGGCCTCCTGAAGCAACAGGGCTGCTTGCCAACAAGTCAGGTTTGCTTTAGTTGGCCTATTTTATGGATTGAGAGTGGGCCGATGCGCCGGATGTGGCTGTTAATTCTGTTCTTTCTGGCCGGATTTTGCTCTCTGGTTTACGGAATCAGTTGGGGGCGATAGGACACCTTTACGCCACGCTGCGGTATATTGGCGGCAGTCACACCCTGTTGTTGGCCACCCCGGAACCGTTGACCAGGGCCAAGCTCGGGAAATACTTCAGACTGCGCCCGATCACCCGGCCGTAACCGAGTACCTGGGTGGCCCGGAGTTAATTGCCCGCCACCTGATTATGGACGCCAACCAATTGTAGGAGTTTGCCGGAGCGAGCCAGCCGGTCAGAGACAACGACACCTTCTTTTTACCCATCAACGCTGAAACGTCTCAATTGATTCAAATTATCCAACTCGCCGTCATCCGCGCCAATCCCAACCCCTAACCACATTCCACCGAGCAAACCAGCCCAATTAAAGGACGCTTTATGATAATTCCAACAATTTTAGTTGCCCTTTATTTAATCATTCTGTTTGGCATTGCCATTTACGGCTTTAATGCCCTCATTATGTCGGGGCTGTTTCTCTGGCATCGGCCCAAGCAAGCCAATGACCCTTGCCCCCCGCTGCCGAAAGAGTGGCCCCCTGTTCTAGTGCAGTTACCCATCTTTAATGAAAAATTCGTGGTCGAGCGGCTTATCGACGCTGTTGCCGCGTTGGATTATCCGCCCGACCGACTTCACATCCAGGTATTGGACGACTCCACCGATGAGACTCAAACCCTGGCCCGGGTCCGGATTGCTCACCACGTTGCCCGCGGCGTCAACATGACCTACGTGCGGCGACCCGACCGTACCGGCTTTAAGGCCGGAGCAATGGCTTATGGCCTGAGTCAAACCAACGAAGAATTCATTGCTATCTTTGATGCCGATTTTGTACCCCACCCCGATTTTTTGCGCCGGGTCATCCCCCATTTTGCCGACCCCGAGGTGGGAATGGTGCAAACCCGTTGGGGACACCTCAATGACGAAGCCGGGCCGTTCACCCGCGCCCAGGCCCTGGCCCTGGATGGACATTTTATTATCGAACAAAACGCACGCAGCAAAAGCGGCTTGTTTTTGAACTTCAACGGCTCCGGCGGCGTGTGGCGGCGCGCCGCCATTGATGCTGCCGGCGGCTGGCAGTGGGATACTATATGTGAAGATTTTGACCTGTCATACCGGGCGCAGTTAGCCGGTTGGCGCTTACAATTTCTGCCCAACGTTATCTGCCCGGCAGAAATTCCACCCACCCTCACGGCTTACAAACGCCAGCAATTTCGCTGGGCCAAAGGGTCGGTGCAATCCTTGCTGAAACTGGGACGGCGTTTGCTGCGCTCGGACAACTCGTTGTGGCGCAAAGTGCAGGCCGTGCTGCACATGGGCGGCTATGTCCTCCATCCCCTCATGCTGGCCATGATCCTGGTCGGGTTGCCCGTTATCCTGACCAACGGATTGGGAACACTGCCGCTCGGCGCGCTGGGCCTCGCCGGTTTTGCCCCGCCGGTATTGTTTGGCCTGTCTCAATGGGCGCTCTACCCGGATTGGAAGCGGCGCTTTGCCTACTTTCCGTTTCTGGTGCTGTTGGGCGCCGGTGCGGCCCTGAACAATAGCTGGGCCGTTTTTGAGGCCGTTACCGGGCGCAAATCCACTCTTTTTCTGCGCACCCCCAAATTCCGAGCCGAGGGACGCCGCGCCGGGCAGGGCCGCCAAACCAGTTATCACGTCCCCCTCAACTGGACCACCTGGGGCGAACTCTTTATCGCTGCTTATTGTCTGGTCGAGGCGGCGGTCGCTCTCACCCGCGTTCCGGGTCTGGCCGTTTTTCTGATTGTGTATACTGTCGGTTACCTGTATACCGCCGGGCTGGCCTTGTGGCAGTCGTGGGATCACATTCCCTTTATGGGTCGCCCGGAACCCAGCCGTTCTACCTAAAAAATGGTTGACCATCAAGATAATGCTTTTCAAAAAGCCCCATCTGACCCCCCAAAAAACCGCCGGCCTCGCCGTTGGAGTTTTATTTGGGGCATTGTTTTTGTCATCTCCCTGGCAGCACTTCTTAACGCTGCCCGGCAATGGCGACACTATCCTCCACCCGATTCCCCGGCCAACTTCCTGGCCGCCGACAAAGCTTACGGCGTCACTATCGACCTGACCCGGTACGATGGCAACGCGCTGGAAGATAATCTAACCTCACTACACGAAAATCATCTGGTCTGGTTACGCCAGCCTATCCGTTGGGCCGAAATTGAACCCGCGCCCGGCCAGTTCGACTGGCAGTCTCTCGACCGCATCTTTGCCGCTCTGGTCCAAAGCAACGCCGGACCAGGGTCAGATTTCAAACTCATCGCCGTGTTGCACACCACCCCGGCCTGGGCGCGTCCGGCTAACACCCCTCCAACCGCGCCTCCCCTTGAAATTGCCGACTTTGGCAATTTTGCCCGCGCGGTGGCCGAACGGTACGGCCAACAACTTGATTATTACCAAATCTGGCACGAGCCAAATCTCAGTGTCAACTGGGGTAACGCCTACGTAAACCCGGCGGCTTATGCCGATTTGCTCCGCGAGGCTGCTCTCAACATTCACGCGGCTGACCCCACCGCTTTCATCATTTCCGCCGCGCTGGCTCCCACCCTGGAACAAGGCCCGCTCAATCTCAGCGACGTAACCTACCTGGACCAGCTCTATCAAAACCGGGCCAATGACTGGTTCGACATTGCGGCGGCACAAGCTTATGGTTTTGACTCTGAACCGTTCGACCCGGCTGACCCCCATACCCTCAATTTCCGCCGCCTCGAATTACTTCGCCAGGTAATGCTTAAAAATGGAGACGGCGACACGCCAGTATGGGCTACTGCCTTTGGCTGGAACGCTCTACCCGCCGATTGGGCCGGTCCACCTTCCCCCTGGAAAAGTGACCTCGAAGCAGTGCAGGCGCAACGTACTGCCGCCGCTATCCAATACGCCCGGGGCTATTGGCCCTGGCTCGGCCCGATGCTGGCCATTCGTTGGGATAACACCAGCCTGGCCGGCAACGACCCGGCGCGGGGTTTTGCGTTGACCGAGACCCCTGAAATTTTAGCGGTCGTCCAAACGGCAGCGACCCAAGAAACTATCGCCACACCGGGCCGTTATCCGGCTTCGCATCCGAGTGGACATTACAGCCCCGGCTGGCGTTTTGCCCTCACCCAGGCCGACATTCCCCGCCACGAACCTCGCGCCTTGACCATCTCTTTCGAGGGTACCCGGCTCGATTTGACGGTCAATCGCGGCCCCTACCGGGGCTACTTGTGGGTTTCGGTTGACGGCCAACCGGCCAATGCTCTACCCCAAAACAACCGGGGACGCAGCTACGTGGTGCTGTATGATCCTCTGCGAGGGAGTGAAACCGTCACGCTCGCCAAAAATCTCCCCCCCGGCCCGCACGACGTGCTGATTGAAGCCGAAGGCGGTTGGGGACAATGGCCCGTCAGCGGCTGGACGGTCTACAACGAAACCGGCAACCGGCCCTCCCTGGCCATTTTACTTCTGACCGGCGCATTAGTTGTAGTGAGTGGTTTGGGTTTGATGCGGGCCTTCTTCCCAACGTTGATCAAAGCCGCCAGATGGGTTTGGGAATGGGCCGAAACCCTGACCAACCACTATGCCTACCTTGGCGAACGAGTCCACATCAGCCTGACCTTTGCCCTGGCCCTGGCCTTTTTCTTTGCGCCGCCTACACTCTCATTGATTTTACTTCCGCTACTGGGATTAGTTATTTTGCTCCGTCCCGATTTGGGATTGGTTCTGATTGCTTTCACGCTTTCCTTTTTTCAGGTCCCCAAACAGTTGCCCCGCCAAAGTTTCTCACCCGTTGAGCTACTGCTCATCCTGACGACTCTTGGATTTGTTTTGAGATGGTTGCTGAGGCAAATTACAAACTACAAATCACAAATTACGTTTCACGCCTCACGCCTCACAAACCTTAAATCGCTGGATTGGGCAGCCCTGACGTTGGTCATTCTGGCGTTCCTCGCCACCCTGGCCGCGTCTAATTTCGGCGTGAGCATGCACGAGTGGCGCGTGCTTGTTTCGGAGTCCGTTTTATTCTACTTCCTGGTTCGATTGGGTCCGGACTACGGCCCCCCGGCCCAACGCGGCGGCTGGGGCTGGGCCTGGCGACTGGTAGACGCCTTTGTGGCCGGAGCGATCTTACACGCCGGGCTGGCCCTCTATTTTTACTTCTTCACCGAGCAATCTATCACCGCCGAGGGCGTTCGTCGTGCGTTGGGGCCGGTTTACGGCTCGCCCAACAACCTCTCGCTTTTTCTGGATCGAACCTGGCCGATTCTGCTGGCGGTGGCGTTGTTGCCGGGGCAGATCGTCGACCGTTCCCACGATGCTTTAGCCAACCGCCTGCGGCGCTGGCTGTATGGCGTCGGCCTGATGGTTGTCAGCTTAGCGCTGTATTTGACCTTTTCCAAAGGCGCCTTATTGGTGGGGCTTCCTGCCGGGGTAGTGGGAATGACACTTCTGTACATCCTGCGGCACCGTCAACGTTTCTGGCAAGGAATCATAGCCGTCACCATCGGTTGTTTGGCCGGGCTGGCCCTGGCCTTGCTCCCGCTCAGCCAAACCCAACGCTTCCGCACCACCTTTGATTTTAACGAAGGCAGCACCGGCTTTTTCCGCTTGAAGCTGTGGCAGGCGTCGGTCAATATGCTGCGCGATCACTGGCCGTTGGGTGTCGGCCTGGACAATTTTCTGTATCAATATCGCACGCACTACATCTTGCCGGAAGCCTGGCAGGAGCCCAACTTGAGCCATCCCCATAATTTGATTCTGGATTTCGGCACGCGGCTGGGGATCGGCGGTATTGTGATCCTGATCTGGCTGCAAATTGCTTTCTGGCGCAGCGCCTGGCAGCTTTATCAAAGGATTCCGGCGGCGCTGGTATTGGGCTTGATGGGAAGCATGGTCATCTGCCTCAGCCATGGGCTGGTGGATCATTCTTACTTCCTGGTTGACCTGGCCTTTGCCTTTTTTTTGACGGCAGGAGTTGTCCAGAAACTCTCGGAGCAGGCTGAAGAGCGTAACTGACCCTGCCAATGTTGACACGTTGTGCTATAATAAATTAGGTTTTTATGGCAACAACAAAACCGCAAAACACAAGGAAGGCCCGGTATGTTCACGATCATTGCGCCTCTTCCCGACAACCTGACCACGGCATTGGAACCCTACCGCCAAAAATACGATCCTCAAGTCCATGTGATTCCCCCCCACATTGAAGTCTTGCCCTCCTTCGACTTGTCTATAGGACTGTTGCAGGCACTTCATGATCATTTGATCGACGTGGGCGAGGGCCATGCGCCCATTAGAGTCTCATTGGCCGGTTGGGATGTTTACGATGAGGCCGACTACCAGATCCGCCTGCCGGTCATTGCCGGAAAACAAGAGTTGATAGCTCTGCACGACGATCTAACGGCCGGTCCCCTTGGTGATTATGTTGGCGGGGCGCAGCCCTACTACCCCCATATTGTGGTGGGACGATTTTCCAGGCAAACTGAATTGGACCAGGCCCGGCACGCCCTGCGCGGTTTTGAACCGCAATTTGTCTTTCGCGTCAGCCACCTGATTCTGCTTTATCGGGAGAAACCAACCTGGCCCTGGCAGCCGCAAAAGAATATCGGCCTGGAAGCCACCGTGCTCAGCCCGCCTCGCCGGCAGAAGAGCGTAAGAGTGAGACATGAAGTTAAAGGGTAGAGTAGCGTTAGTGACTGGCGGAGATTCCGGCAAAAAAAGGAGAAACAACCGTTGGAATTTACCCAAAAGGAACTATATCAACTGATTAACCTGTCATCCCGTCCCCTGTGGCTTGTAGGCGCGGACTTGAGCGGGGCCAATTTGAGCCGGGCCGATCTTCGGGGTGCAGACCTGGCCTGGGCCAATTTGGCCGAAGCCGACTTGCGCGGCGCGGATTTAGAAAACGCCAGCCTGCGCAGCACCAACCTGGTCAATGCCGATCTTCGCAATGCCAATTTAAAAGACGCCAACCTGGATAAGGCTAATACCGAAGGGACAAAATTTAAGGGAGCTATTATGCCCGATGGCAGTACGCATTATTAAAAATTCAATTGCGCCTGCAACCAGCGTGCCACCCGGCGATTGACGCTGGGGATCAAGGTCAGCATCACGTGGCTGGCCTTTTTTGTTTGGATGAGGGTGGCATGGGGAGCGGCTTCTTGCATCATCCGGGCCATTTCCGGGGTAGCTATCCGATCCCGGCGGCTATAAACTAACAAAAGAGGTATATTGTTAATTTGGCCAATACCGGCCAACGGATTCAATAATTCAAACAGTTCACCGGTGTTGTGGGGACTGCAATAGCCCCCGCTGTGCCACTCCTGCCAGATTTGTTTCACGCTGACTTCTTGCAACAACGATAACAAGGGCGAACCGTAAAGAGTGGCCCACAGCTCTCGGTAAAATAAGGCCCGCGTGTATCGCAAACGCACCGGGGTTTCCAGAATCGCCAGGGCATCAAGGGAAACTTTCGCGCTTGCGTTTTCAACCAAACTTCTGATGATGATGGCCCCTCCCAGGCTGATGCCGACTAGCCCAACCCGGGTGACACCCGGTTGTTTTTGCAGAAACTCGACCACTGCCGGTACGGTGGACAAACAATCGGGATAACGCATGGGACGGTGACGATAATCGCCGTGGCCGGGGGTGTCGATGGTGAGAACAGCCAGTCCCTCGGCCAGCAAGGTCCTAATCAAACGCCACTTAAAAAACGTTTTGGTGTCGCCGGCACCGGGGATAATACACACCGCCGGACCACCCTCGTTAACCGACTCCCTGGCCGGAAACAAGAGAAACCCGGGAATAAAATCGCCGCCATCGGGGATTTGCACGCGCTGGCAACCGGCGTGGGCCGGGTGTTCGGTCTCAAAGAGGCGGTTGGGATGAGGAGGCGGGGCAATATAGGAACCGCCAACCAACAAGACAACCACGGCCAATGGCCCGACAGGTAGAGTCCACCCCAGCACCGTCCACGCACCGGGCAAGGCGAACACGCCAATTGCCAGCAGAAATAGGCCCAACCCATACCCGGCCAGCCGATTTGCTCCGACCAGCGATATTCCTCGCAATCCCCAGGTGGTTGAGATGAGTTGCCCCAGGCCCAGAGTAATCAGAAAAACGGATAAAACGGCTTGCATGATGCGTTAATCTTACCGGATTCGATGATCTTTATCAAAAATTTTCCATCAAGCGGGTGCATTCCAGGTTAGAGGTGAACCTGGTTCCCCCCTCAGATCCCCGATATTGAGAGGAAACTCTAAAAGTTCCCCTGCAACCGGGGATTTAGGGAGTCAATTGGCAAGTAATGGTTTCTGAAGTATTATTAGAGCCAACAAACTCATTCGGGAAATGGTAACGTGCCGTCTCACATCGGCTCGCTCAACGAAAAACCCTTACACGCGGCGTTAAAGCAGTGGTATGCCCAACCCAATGATCGATTTGAAGTAGGGGTTGATGGTTTTGTGGTTGACATTGTGCGAGATGACCTGCTGATAGAGATTCAAACCCGCAATTTTTCGTCTATCAAACGGAAACTGGTCACACTGACCCACCATCATCCGGTGCGTTTGGTCTACCCCATTCCCCGGGAGAAATGGATCATCAAGTTAACTGCCGACGGCAGCCACGAGACGGGTCGACGCAAATCACCCAAACGAGGCGTACTGGCTGAAGTTTTCCAGGAACTGGTCAGTTTTCCCCACCTGCTGGCTCACCCCAATTTTTCTTTGCACACGTTGCTTATCCGGGAAGAGGAAGTGCGCCGGTACGATGGGCGGCGGGGCTGGCGGCGCGGGGGGTGGGTAACGGAAGAACGTCGGCTGTTGGAGGTTGTGGATCAACGGCTTTTTGAAACGCCGGATGACATAAAAACCTTTATCCCTGATGACCTGATCCAACCGTTTACCACCGCCGACCTTGCCGCAGCTATCGGCCAACCTCGCTGGCTTGTCCAGAAGATGGCATACTGTCTACGCAAGATGGGAGCAATTAATCCGGTGGGAAAACGCGATAAAGCGATCTTGTATGGTTTGGCCATAAAATCCTATCAATGAAGAATGAAGTTGGTAACTTCATCGCGGAATGAAGATTCTAAAGGTGTGCGAATCACAGATTCGCCTGAAACCTTTAGGGTCTGGATAGTTGAAGAGATATTCAGTTTTTATCCTGGTGAACAACTTGAACAGCAACGGTGACGAGTCAAATTACCGGTGTACGTCTTGGTTCTGGCGGCATTGACCCACACCCTGGTGGTGGCGATGCCAGTCATGTGCCTGCCGGTACTCTTCAAGGAAATATCTAATGATTTGAATTTGAGTCTGGTTCAGATTGGGATCATCTGGGGTATCGGTGCTTTACCCGGCATATTTATTGGCCTGATCGGAGGCCCTATTGGGGATAGATTTGGGACGAGACGCACCCTTACGGTAGCATGTGTGCTGGTGGGTACAGCCGGTGCCCTGCGCGGATTTGCAGACAGCTTTGTCAGCTTGGGGGCAACAATTGTTTTATTTGGCCTGCTGTCACCCGTCGTTCCAATCAATGTGCACAAAACCTGCGGCGTCTGGTTTCCAAAACGGCAGTTGGGCCTGGCCAACGGGGTCGTTGCGATGGGCATGGCGCTGGGTTTTATGGCCGGCTCTTTGATGAGCGCCACGGTATTGTCTCCCTGGCTGGGTGGCTGGCGAAATGTTCTATTATTTTATGGAATTATCTCTATGGCTGTCAGCATCCCCTGGTATCTATCGCGGCCCGCGCCCGGTGATAGGAAGTCGACAGCCGATGAGTCGGACACAAGGTCATTCCGCCGGACTGTGCCACATATCATCGGGATCAAGAACGTGTGGTTATTGGGCCTGACCGGCATAGGAATCAGTGGTTGCGTTCAAGGTACCCTGGGTTATTTGCCATTGTATTTACGGGGAATTGGTTGGCCGGAGGCCAGTGCGGACGGAACCCTGGCCACCTTCCACGCGCTTAGTATGATTGGGGCTATCCCCCTTGCCCTGTGGTCCGACAGGTTTGGTTCCAGAAAAAAAGTGCTGATGATTGCCGCGCTTATGATTATCACGGGTTCAGGTCTGTTATCGATGGCTGAAGGGATGATGGTGTGGGTTGCGGTCATCATCGCTGGTTGGGTTCGTGATGGCTTTATGGCAATTTTTATGACCATGATTATCGAAACCAGAGGGGTGGGAGCAACATTCGCCGGCACAGCTTTGGGTTTGGTGATGGTCCTTTTGGGCCTGGGCAATCTGATTGCGCCTCCCCTGAGCAATAGCCTGGCCGCTGTTGTTCCTGGCTTGCCCTTTGTCTTTTGGGCAACCCTGGCTGCGGCAGGTTTCTTTGGCCTTTATTTCACCAAAGAGGGAGCAGCAGAAAATACTCCAATCTCCAGGCAATTTTCTCAGATGCCGCCATCGTAGATAGAAGTAAGCCTGAAGCATGGCTTAAAGTCTAAGGCTACGTTGATGGCTTGCTTTCTGCTGCCGGTCGTTTATACTTATAGCAGCCGGGGCATGGTGAATTGGCTTACGGCGAACCGGTTCGCCGGGTAAAAGCGTGTCAAGTTCATTCTAATCACATTAAGGATTTAAGGAGGGCAAAAATGAAATACTCTGGCAAAACCTGGGCGCGTACAACTCTGGGCGCAATTTTGGGAGGATTACTGGCGTTTGGTCTGGTTGGTTCAGCCTGGGCCGCCGACTTTCGCAGCGGAGAGTACGTTGTGATTAAAGCCGACGAGGTGATTAACGACGACCTGTTTATAACCGGGCAGCGAGTTGAGGTGGAGGGCACCGTGAGGGGCGACCTGTTTGTTACCGGCGATGAGGTGGTGGTCAACGGGACGGTTGAAGGCAGCCTGGTTATGGGCGGCCAAACCCTCACGGTAAATGGACAGGTGAACGGCAGCGTGTACGGTGGCGGCTATTCGATGACGGTGGGCCGAACCGCAGAAATTGGACGCAACCTGTATTTCGGCGGTTTCAGCCTGAACGCCGAAAAAGACAGCGCCGTTGGCCGCAGCATCTACGCCAGCGGTTATCAGGTTATGCTCAATGGTGATGTGGCCAATGATGTAACTTCTAATAGCGCCGCCCTGGAACTGAACGGCTCGGTTGGTGGCGACGTGACTGGTGAGGTCAGCGAACAAGGTGAATCGCCCCTTTTTATGCCAAACTTTCCCGGTTCGGTGCCGATGGTTGCGCCCGGGCTGCGGGTCGGTGATAGCGCAGAAATCGGTGGCGAGGTGAATGTTGACATTGTTCAGGCCGGGGCCGAGGTGGATGTGGGCGCGTCTTTTGCCAGCTGGATGTGGCGCACCCTGCGCGAACGGCTGGGCGAGTTTATTGCCCTGCTGATTGTGGGTGGGCTGTTGTTGTGGTTCTGGCCCAATCTGGTGCAACGCGCCAGCACAGAAGCAGGTGCAAGGGTATTACCCAATGCGGGCCGGGGTTGTTTAATCACCTTGATTTTCCCCATTGCCCTGGTAGTGGCGGTGATGGTGTTGATCATCGTTGCCCTGCTGATTGGCCTGGTTACGCTGGGGCAGCTTAGCAACGACATCCTCAGCATCGGCGGCGCGTCGCTGGCGCTCATCGCCGTGGTATTCTCCTTTGTCTTTTCAACCGTCACCATTGCCGTTGTGGCTTTTCTCAGCGGGCGGATGATTCTGAGCCGCGTCATTAAGCAGATGAAGCCCGGCTGGTTGACAAACTTTATCTATCTGGCTCTGGGCGCCCTGATCTACGAGATTCTGCGCGTGATTCCCATTCTCGGCTGGCTACTCTCGGTAGTGGTGATTCTGATCGGATTGGGAGCCATTTACATGGTGCTGCGGCAAATGATGCAGCCGGCAACCTCGCCCCCTGACCTACCGGGGCCGTCGGAACCGCCAACACCGTTTGAACCGCTTGAGCCACCTTCGGTTTCAGAACCGGTAATGTAGCGGTGATATGGGCGCACACCCAGTTAACCTAATCATCAGGTTTATTTTGGAACTGTCTGCCCTGGCCTCATTAGCCTATTGGGGTTGGGTCCGCGGGGAAGGCTGGTTTCGTCTGGGTTTAGCAGTTGGCCTGCCCCTGGTGGTGGCCATGTTGTGGGGAATTTTTGCCGTACCAGACGATCCCAGCCGTTCCGGCAAAGCGCCGGTCCCTGTTCCCGGGGCAGCGCGATTGATTCTGGAATTAGCGTTTTTTGCCTGGGCCGTCTGGGCGCTCTACGATACGGGTTTAACGGCTTTGAGTTTGATCATGGCCGTTGTGGTAGTCATCCATTACGCCGCATCGTATGACCGCATTGTGTGGCTGGTCAGGCGATGAGACGGGAGTTCTTTGCCTGTAAAAATTTACAATTTCTATCTGCCAACCGGGATAAAATCTTCAGCCAATAATATTTCGTCAGATACATTATCTGGCGCGGCTAAACGAGCACCTGTAGTCAAATCATAGAGGCCAATAAAAAGGTTATAGTGACCATCAGGTAAACCCTCTATAGGTATGATCAACTCGTCGGCAACGATCTCACCAACGTCCCAGAGCGAGGTGGGGTATCGCCCGCTGCCAGCCGGACCATCTTTTTGGGCCACGGTTTCCCCGGCCCTATTGCGCAGATGGACAAAAATCGACCAGTCGGTTGGGGTCTGGTTGATACTTTCCCAATATAAGGTGAGTTGTAAAGAATCACCGTCTTGGCTCAAGTTGTAACCACGCAATAAAATTACATATGGCTGCCCTAGGGGAACAACCAGAGTCACATCAGGCTTCGCCTGATCCAGCTCCAAGACTGTGCCTGGCGGTGCAAGACCAACTTTCACCGGGCCAATTGGAACGCTGTTTTGCCCAACGGGTTGCTCTCTACGCACAATGGGCAAAGGCACGGCCAGAGGGTCCGATTGGTCATACAGGCCAATATCAATGGTATAGATACCATCAGGGGCATCTGAATTAACCGGCAGGTTAAAGGTATCGACGATAATTTCGCCAGGGTGCCAAAGGGTTGTTTTTGCGGTTTCCTGAGGCCAACGATCATAACCACCCCAATTTCGCTGTTGATTGTCCAACAGGTGGTTAAACACTACGTAGGTTTTATCCATCCGGACTAATGCTTGCCAATAGAGGGTTAGGGGAAACGTGCTACCGGCTTCAGCCCGTCGTGCCGGTAAATCATAACCCAGTAAGGTGATTTTTCCATCAAAATTAGCATCGATAGGTATCGAAATAGGGGGAACATCGAAGCTAAAAGGCTGACTCTCGTAAGGCAGGCGATAGAGTTTGATCAGCGGACCGGGGTAAATTCGCTGCAACGTTTCACTGGCCGGGCCATAGAGTTCATCCTGATAGAACCAGTCCGCATAATCAGCACGACGATAGGGATTGAATTCCTTGATCAGACTGGCTTTCTCGTCCAAGAAAGTCAGTTGTTTGAGGCGCATCTCCTCAACAACGGGATCCTCACGTATTCTGGCAAATCGAAAATTGCTCAGGGCAATGATCTGCGTTTTGTGTGAAACATAATAGTCTTCACCATCACGGGTTGGACCAAAGGGGTCCAAGGTTGTAATTTTGTAGGGCCAGTGGTTATTGAGAAAAACAAGGTCGGGAAAGATAGAATAGGTTTCTTTAACCACCACCGTATCCTCCGGGAAGTTGCCAATAAACCAATCGGTTGCTATCTGTTGGGTGTTGGGCAAGGTCAGTAAATAATCAAACCAGATCAAATTTATTAAGGGCTGCGCCAAAAACATAATTACCAATAGTGACCAACACACAACCTGATAACGGCGCCAAAGTAGCCAGTGCGTTTGCAGTTCAGCCAAACCAAGTGCCGTCAATACTACGAGGGGAGGAATCGCAGGCAATAAATATCGAGCCGTAAAAAGCTTCTGCGCTCCCATAAAAACAAACAACACGACGGAAAATATCGACAAAATAATACCTTCGGACTGACGGGTAAAAAATACATAGCTCAGGACCACTAACACAACCCCGAACATTGCCCATCCGATGCCCCAACCAAACACATCCACATAGAATTGCCAACCAGTTGTCGGACCTAGTTGTACACCTCTCACACCTTGTACACCCAGTTGAGCCACCGTATCCATCTGTTTGATGAATTCGGGCAACTGCCAGATAACTTGCGCCGAAACCACCACAAAGGTGACAAATGCTACCAGCAAGCCAAGCCACAGACTGCGATGTGCTTTTGGGCTAAAGACCATTTTACCAGAGAAATCAGGCCTATTAATCAGGGCGAAACCATGGGTAACAATTAAGGTGACAAGTGTCAATGCTCCGGTAAACTTGGTAGCAGTTGTCAAACCAATTGCAGCACCAGCCCCCAGATAATAAATAAGCCCTCCCGGCCGGTAAACCTTCAAACAAAAATAGATAGCTAACAAGACAAAAAAGGTAACTGTCGTATCATTCACCGCAAAGTGAGCCTCACGGGCCGGTAAAAAAAGGCCGGTTACTAAAATGACGCTCAACAGTCCAATTTTTTGACCGCGAAGCTTTTTGCCTAAAGGAGACATCAAGGCAATCGTTAACATACCAAAAATAGCGCTCCACAACCGGGCAAAAAAGTAGATAGTTGTTAAAAATTCAGGAGAAGGTTCAAAGGGGGTCAAAGCGAACCAAAACCAAAAAGCAATGACCAAAACATAAGTAAAAAGTGGGGGGTTAACAAATCTGGTCTCCATTTCGCCCGTGGTATACCATCGGAGAGCCGCATCAACATATTGGTGCTCATCGGGATGAAACTCGTAGGGCAGCCCAAAATCGAGGCCCCATATTCGCAGGAAAAAGGCCAGCCATAGACAGGCGATGATGAGGGTTCTGGTTTGAAGTTTCATTACAATCCGAATTTAAAGCTTTCTAAAGACAAATAGATTATTCAACCCCAGTTGGAAACGTCGCCAGTTTTGCAGAACAAACCCATAGTTTTCAAAGAGCGCTGGGGTATCCTTTGCTTGATATCCATGATGTTCATCTAACGACATCCCATCCGCCACGCCAATTGAAATAAGCAGGTCTAAAACTCGATCCACCCGGCTGTCCGGAACGGTTAATACTACTTTGCCTGCTGGACGCAATACCCGAGATAATTCTCTGACCACTTCCCCACTCTTCCGCAAATGCTCAAAAACTGCTAACAGAGAAACAACATCGAAGCAACTGTCCGAGAATGGTAAACCTGCCGTAATGTCCGATACAAACAGTTGGCCATTCGCTGCTGGGATTAGGACTTGAGGAAGAACAATATCTATGCCTACAGCATACGAGACCTTTTTCTGAACTCTGGCCAAGAACGAACCATCATAGCACCCAACATCCAGCAGAACGTCGCCCTGATCAATATAGCTTTCGGCCACTCTACTACGCCACTCTTGGAGTAAATAATCCATCCACCGCATAAAGTATTCCTTAATAACGTGAGATTGAGAAACCAAAGAGATAAAGATACGACTTTATGCCACCGCACAACTTCAAATTCGTACTCGCCAGAATTCGCTTCGGATTTATAAGCCGGGCGCTCCCGAAGAATATCGTATACCCCTCAACATATAAGCAATCTGGCCGAGTAAGGCCAAGATAAGTACGAAACCGTAATTAAATAGTCGATGTCCCACTAGAAAAGTGAGAATTTTGTTCGTTTCGATGTCCAGCAGGGCCAATGCTCCGAACCACCCCAACTCATTCAAACCAAGTCCGCCGGGGGTGAAGGCCAGAAGAAGACTGGCTTGAGCCAATGGGGTGGATAAGAAGAATACATCAAAAGAAATATCCAGGCCTAAGGCTTGGGCGATCAAAAAGGCCCTGAGTACCAAGGACAGAAACTTAGGGAGGGTCCAACCAAATGCCCCCAGCATCAATCTGGGGGATAACACCTCCGGCAGAAACTCGATTGCTTGAGGTGGAGGGAACCGGAGGTGTTGCGAGTCAATTTTCTGAGACCAACGCGGATAAACATAAATATAGAATTTGCGAACCAGTGTTACGGCAGTGGCATAACCTGGTTTGTAGCCCAGCAAGCCCAGGCATAACATTAAGGCAACCAGGTTGAGTCCCACCAGCGCTTGTAGGCTGATTGTATAGCCGCTTAAAAATGGTAATGCGGTCAGTATAAAAGGGATCAAAATGAGAATATCAAAAAAACGATCAACTAAAACAGAAAACGTTATCTTACTCAGGGTGATTTCATGATAGAGTTTCATTGAAGCAATGCGAGTACTCATCTCGCCAATGTCTCGGGGCACCAACAAACCAACGGTTGCTCCGATGAGCACGTAATATAGTAATTGCAGAAAAGAAGGCGACTCGTGGCCAATCAGGCGGTTGAGAATTAACCGCCATCTATAAGTTGTTGTTAAGACGATAACTACGGTTGCCAGCAAAGCCAGAAATAGATACCAGAGATTGGCCTGGAGCACTTGCCGGAAAACTGACGGGCCAATATTGATGAATAACCCCGTAATAAGGAGAAGGCCTATAGCCCAACCTATGTAGACTCTGCGTTTTTTCATTCTATTGTCTGTGGATTGATAACTTGCTCAAAGCCCCACGCTTCTGGTAATGGTTGCCCAATCAGTATGGGTAGCTCCCGGTAACGTTCTGTATAATAAGCCTTAAGTTTTTGCCTTATTGCTGCCGGTATCTCTGGTTTCCTCTCCAGTTCCCTGTAAAACAAACCCCGAAATGTCCCTGTCCTTTTGACCGTGCCAACGACATTGACCAGACCAACTTTTCTTAGAAATAAACCTACCTGATATACCAAATGCGCAATCCAACCGAACCTCGGTTCACTGGCTGGTAGTACTTTTTGATATAGTATTTTTGGTTGGAAATCTGGGTCTACTTTCAGGAATTTATAAATTCTTTGCGCAAAGAGACGGGGATTCTTTTTTAGATCGTCAAAATAAAGAACCAGAATGTTCTGCCGGGGAAAGCGTTGGTAGAAAGGATATAGATTATAGTAATAATCACTTAACTTCAAAATTCTGTCATCAAAGGCAAACTCGGCAAATGTTGTCCTTTTATCCAATACAGTGGTTCTATAAAAAAGAAATGATGACATAGTTCTCTCAATCGGCTCTCGCAGACAACAAATCAACCGTACCCCTGGCAGATGTTTTTGAATGAGAACAGCCGTTTCTTCAGCCAAAAAATAATCATGTGAGACTTCGCCGACGGCCCGCTGGCCTGCCCCTGACTTAAAGAGAGAAAGATACCACTCAATCCCTTTGTCATAGTTTTTATCGAAGAATTGAATATCTTTAGCCACAGGCACAAAAACTTGCGGATGTTCTCGTAAAATCTCATAAATCCAACTCGAACCCGCTTTTTCGGCCCCAATATAGAGAAAATTGGGGCATACTACCTTATTCTTTGAAAATGTTTTTTTTACCTTTTCCCTACGGCCAATCATTGGTTACCCTTTGCATTGAAAGGTATGAACTAAAAACCATTGGCGGGTTCAATCGCGGCTTCATTGAGGAGAAATCACTCCTTAGTGGCCTTTGTGGGAATACCCAATAAACTCAAAAAGAAGGATGAAAATACGGTTTGTAAGCCAATAACCATCAGGGTCATCGCCAAAATGGCCTCTCGCAAACGGGGTTGTCCTCCAAAAGCAAAATCACCTGTCAGCCAGAGAAATAGAATATATAGATTCAGACCCAGCCCCCCTACAAAAATCACGCTTCCCAGCAGTATGCCACGTTCCAGGTTGAAATATTTAAAGATCAAGTTAAGGGTACGGCTTTTTTCTTCAAAGTGTTCCGAAATTGCATACACTTTGGCATACAAGCCCAAGGTAACAACCTGGAATCCGATCAAGGCCAGTAGACTACCCAAAACCATGTAATGCAAATCGAAGTGAAGCCTGCCAATATCTAAGGGACCACTAACCAGGGCAAGCAAAATAACAAAGCCCAATCCAAACAAAGTTATGCCAGGAATTATGAACAGCCAATTAGGGCTATAGAGCAACATAAAACGCAGGTGACGCCAGCCGTCGCGCCAGGTACGCAAATGTGGCTGGCGCAAACGCCCATCCGGCCATAACACAATGGGTACCTCGGCGATTTTTAGGTTAGCCAACACCGCTTTGATCACCATTTCACTGGCAAACTCCATGCCATTGGTTCTTAGATTGAGATCAAGGATAGCTTGCTTTTTAAAGCCTCGCAGGCCACAGTGATAATCGCTTAATCTATTATGAAAAAACAGGTTCCCTATACCGGTAAGCAGCGGATTTCCTAACCACCGATGCAAAAAAGGCATTGCTCCTGGCTTAATCTCACCCCGAAAACGACTCCCCATAACTAAGTCATATCCCTCGCGCCATTTTTCAATAAAGAGTGAAATCTCTGAAAAATCATAACTATCGTCCGCATCACCCATAATAACAAAACGCCCATGCGCCGCTTGTATACCGGCCTGAAGTGCAGCGCCGTAGCCTCGAACGGGCACCTCAACAACTCGTGCTCCTTCAACCTGGGTTATTTCCAGAGAGCCATCGGTACTGCCATTGTCGGCTACCAGGATTTCATAGGCAATATTGGCACTTTGACAACCGGCATGGGCTTTACGGATGCAAGCAGATAATGTTTCTGCTTCATTAAGGCAAGGCATTAAAATTGTGACTTCAACCTGATTGGTCATAGTCTTCTGTATCAAATCGGATGGCACGCCCCTTCGCCTTGAGTTCAGTCCCCTAGTTGTAGATTACTACTGCGCTCACCGGATTGGGCAAACACCAACATATGATACTTTCCACCGAATAGAATACTACCTACATTATCAATTGTGCCAGCTAATCTCTCGACCAAAGTTGCTGAACGCCATAGAGCTTGACCCATTGCATCAAAATCAGAATACAGAAACTCAAAGCCATTTTTATTTAAAAGATATATCAGAGTATTCTGATCAAAGAAGATAACATGACCCTCTGGTCCAACTCCATAAATCTGAAACACGGGCCACTTCACAGAAGTCATACTCAATGTGTAGATGAGTTTCGCAGCATAATGAAGGATACTACGAGCATTTGGTGTTTCAATAACAAGTATACCTCCAGCCTTAAGAAGTCTTCTTGCTTGTAGAAGTACACTTGATGGATCAATCAAATGCTCTATCACGTCCAACATAGTAATAACGTCAAAGCTTGCATCTGGCCATGGAGCTTCCCCCAATGTGCCAATAAAAACTTCCAAGCCGAAATTATCTCGTGCATATTGAGAAGCAAAAGAAGATATCTCAAGGCCAATAGGTTGCCATCCTTCACGGCGCGCTACATCAAGAAAGACACCCTTGGCACAACCTACATCAAGCAAACATCCTCTTTGTGGTATTAAGTCAGCAAGCTTTTGTAAAATACGACGATAAATTCTAACCCGCTTATGGTGTAAATCATAATTCACAGTTTCGGCTCGACGCTGCGGATTACCCCAATATTTTTCTGAGTTATAGACTTCTTCAAGTTCTTCTTGTTTGTCCTTTTCCAGGACGGAAGATTTGAACATAATGCCGCACTCGCTGCACTGTAACACGTTAAAGTAAGGTAATCTGAAACACAATTTCAGACTACTGGAACCACAGATGATACACCTATCTTCCATTGGAAGCTCCTTCGTTCCTTTTCATTCGATGTGATTAATTTGGATATAATCACGGCGGAGGCTCAAAACTTTCAATCACCTCAATGTGAGTAAGTACAAATTCATCTTGTCCATCCTTAAGCGGTAAACGGGTGAATATGTCCGGCTGGTAAAGGCCAACAGCCAAAGTGTAAGTTCCAGATGGAAGATCGGCAGGCAAAACAAAAGTACGGGTTTCACGGATGGTCTGGCCGGGAACCCAATCAGGAAAAGGCCGTTGACCATCAAAAGGTTGGTAATCAAAAATACCTTTTGTAATCCCCTGATCATCTACCAGATGCAGAAGAACCTGGTAATTGGCTGTAACCGGCCGGAGCGTTTGCCAATAGAAGCTGATTTGGATCAGTTCACCGGGAACTGGTTGAATGGTGGTCAAATCTTGATCTAATCCCACCAAGACAATATCATTATTCCAAACAATTTCGGAACGTATTTTTGGTTCAAGCGGAACCTGTAGATACGACAATTGCGCCTGTAATTCGGCCAGCCGCTCTATGGCTGCGGGCCAGCGGCTAACAAAGGCCGCTTCGTCTAGGATGGCGACAGTCTGACGGATATTGCCCGTAGCCGCATAGATATTGGCTAGCGAGATGTAATTTTCCAGCTTACGCAATGGCGTTTTCGACTCGGCCAGGACAATTTCCCCGGCCTGGGTCAGAGTGCGTGCCAAGCACTCTTTGTCTTCCAGATAGATAATGGCGGTTGAGTCAAACATAGCTTGCATTAAGGGATGAGGAGAATCAACCCGGGCAGATTCGACGGTGTTTTGTCTGCTGCGCCATAAAACCAGCCACAGGTTGCGAGATTTGTCTTGGCCTAAAGCAGGCAAGCACTCCATTTCAAAGTGGGGATGAGGCATGTGAACGTAATGATTGGTGCAATCAGTCTCAGGACTTAAAAAACGTAGCAAGGTTTGATATGTGGCCAATTCATCCCAAAAATAAACTTGAGGAGCCAACTCGGGATAAAGGTTGAGCATAAAACTACAGGTTGCTCCCCTGGCGGAAACCCGCCAATCCTCATCCGGGACACAAAGAATGATGTCGTCGGGTTGGGCGTGGGTCTGGATATAACGGGCAATAGCGTAAGGCGCAAAAGGGTGCCTGTCTTGATTGGTGATATAGGATACAATAGGAAAAATTACGGGGGCAACCAAAAACACCATTAACCCTGACCCGATGAATCCGGCACGAGTTGAAACTCGTGAGGATAGAATTTCTGTAAGTTTGTCCACCAAAAACATGAAACCCACGCCAGCCAAAATAAGGTAAGGCAACATCACAAACAAAAAATAACGACGGAGCGCATAAAACCACGGGCCAAGAAGGGTTGTCGTTAGCGTCATCAATAGGGGAGGCAGAAATAAAATCAGAACCAATAGAACCGTACTCCTCCGAAAATCAGAGCGCTTCAAACCGACCAATATGCCGATCAAGAAAAAACCTACAAACACAAAGGTCTGCCAACCGGGATAACAAGTGGGGCTAAAAGTATAAGCCATTGAGACAAGGGGGAGGAAAAGATTGCCGGGGTGGTCAACACTCAATGGTGGAAAACTTGTGGGCCACTGCTGGTCGGCCAACAACACCGATAAACTATCAACGGTATTCCGGCTGACTAACATTAATATGGGCATAGGCGACAACAAAAAGAGTATCAGGCCACTGGCAAGGGCAAAATCCTTTAGCTGATTTTTATGTCGGCTCAAAATTCCCCGACGTTCTTGCCAAGTCCAACCAACCACAAAAACCAGTAAGGCAGCCGCCAAAAAAACGGTAAAGATATGGTTATGAATATTGAGGGCCAAGGCAAAGGCAAAGCCGACCCACCAACAGCGCCGCCTCGTTTTCAGGGCTCGACTAAAACACAAAATTGTAACTAAAGAGAGCGCCAACATGAGGGAATAACCCCTGGCAAAAGCCGAATATTGGATGTGCGTAATGGTAACACTCAAAAAAAAGGCGATCAAGGCAGCTATCCGGTTATCATATAGATCTTTAGCCAGACAATACATCAGGGGTATACTGAGAGTACCGGCTACCACTGAGCCAAAGCGTAGTGTATAAATATCCCAGTAGATGAGACCAAACACTTTGGTCAAAAGGACGTGAGGTAATTGTCCATTGGCCCAATAATTTGTAAAAAAATTGACCAGGGGTTGAGCCACAAACTGGCTTATTTCAAAAAGTTCATCAACACCTACAGTAATGACAGTTGCCTGGCGCAGTGATAACCCAAAGGCAAGCAGGGTGACAGCCGCAACAACAGCCCTTAGAGAAAATGGGGAATCCTTAAGGGACGGAACGTTATAGGCAGAAACAATTACTGCAAGCTTCATTTACATCCAAACTTTATCAGATAACTGTCAATCTTGATCACTCGACCATCTGCCACTCAATGGAAGCCACAAGTGTCAAATGCCGCCCGCATGTTTACCACCTGTAGTCGGCCGATGTTTACCACTGATGTGCGGCCGGTGTTTACCACCGATAGTC
>JAFGNV010000035.1 GCA_016926805.1 Anaerolineae bacterium | reverse complement strand
GTGGGGATAACCCTGACCTATCTCATAGGTTTGCGCCTCATTTTACCATAATCGGATTTTTTTTCCAAACCTGATTTGACAAAAACACTAAAAGGAATTAAAGTGGGAGGTTGATTATACTCACATTGTGAATATTCTTTATTTGAGTATAAACTATCTTCAAATGGCCAGAGACGCTAGTGTTTCACCTCAACCTGTCTTATTAGGCTTCTTGATGCTTGGTCCCAGGCATCCTTATGAGTTGCACCAGGAGTTCAGCCGCGAACTGGGGCGGGTATGGCACGTTGGACAGAGCCACCTCTATGCCTATCTGAAATCACTTGCCGAGTCCGGCCTGGCGACAGTCAAAACCGAAGTACAAGCCAATCGCCCCCCTCGCCACATTTATCACCTTACTCCTGCCGGGCGAGAGACCTTTCTCAAGTGGTTGCACCAACCAACCCAACATGTGCGCCACATTCGGCTTGAGTTTTTGACCCGCCTCTATTTTTTCCGACGGCTATCACTGCCGGGTCTGGAGCAACTCGTGGCCGAACAAAAATCTCTGCTGCAAACGCGCGTCGAGTCGTTAAGCCGCGCGGCTGCTAAAACCGATGATAACTTTTGGCGGCTGGTGCTGGAATTTCGCCGGGGTGAAATGGAAGCCGTTATCCGTTGGCTAGATCGCTGCTTGGAGGAAAGTTAATCTGTCTTATGACGACAAAAATTTCAAGCATAGCCACTTCTTTTTGAACAGGCAAACTTTATACAGTTCTATCCACCATCAAAAGGAGAAATATGTCATGTGTATCAGAGTTAGAACGTTACTGCTGTTGATTGTTCTGTTGGCCAGTGCTGCTTGTGGACCTCAGGCGACGACACCCGCTGCCTCGACGCCCGCACCGGCTGCCGTCCCGCAAAACGGTAGTTTCACGGTCACAGATGCCCTCGGACGGAATATCACCTTCAATGAAGTTCCACAAAAAATCGTTCTAGCCGGGAAAGCCCTGTTCATGATTGCTGATGCCATTTATTTGTTCCCGGAAGCTGGCCAAAATATCGTCGCCCTGGGTTCGACCGCTCAGGGGAGTGGGAATTTTATCCCAATGATCGACCCTACCTTCAGCGCAAAAATCTCTCTCGATAGCGACGCTGGCCCCGAGCAGATCGCGGCTGCCCAACCGGATTGTGTGATCATGAAAAGCAGCAATGCCGAAAAATTAGGAACCCCTCTCGAAGCACTCAAAATCCCGGTGGTTTACCTGGACTTTGAAACCCCGGAGCAATATCAACGAGATTTGAAGACCCTCGGCCAGCTTTTCCAGAACCCGAATCAGGCCGCCAAAGTGGCCGCATATTATCAGGATAAAGCCGCTTCGATTGCAGAAGCCGTCTCAACCCTGAAAGATGACCAGAAGCCGCGCGCCTTGATCCTGTATTACTCTGACAAGGATGGCGCAGTGGCGTTCAATGTGCCGCCGATGAGTTGGATGCAGACAATCCTTGTTGAAACAGCCGGTGGTCTTCCGGTATGGCAGGATGCCAACCCTGCCAATGGCTGGACCAAAGTCAGCCTGGAGCAAGTTGCGGCATGGGACCCAGACGTCATCTTTATCGTGGCCTATTTCAACCCGGTCAACGATGTGGTCAAAAATCTGAAAGCCGATCCCCAATGGCAGGCCTTAACCGCCATGAAAAATAATAAAGTTTATGGTTTCGCCAAGGACGTTTATAGCTGGGATCAGCCCGATACTCGTTGGACATTAGGGTTGACCTGGGTAGCCGGTAAACTGCACTCGGATCTTTTCCCTGGATTAGATATCACCAAAGAAGCACAGGCTTTCTATAAAGATATGTATGGAATGGATGATGCTTCTTTCCAGAAGAATATCCAACCTCTTTTGACAGGAGATATCAACTGAATCGCGAAGAAGCCCTTCCCTCTGTGAAGGCTTCGACCCACACGGTCAGCCGCAGCCAGGCGTTGGTGTGGCTAACTGTGCTCCTGGTCGGAGTATTTGTGGTTTCAGTCTTCCTCGGCCGGTATCCCAACCCAGGATTGATGCCCCTGGACCGGTTAGCCAGCGACGAGCTGGCTCGATCCCTGGTGCTTAACCTGCGCCTGCCGCGCCTGTTGACCGCTGTTCTGTTGGGCATGTCACTCGCGGCCGCCGGCGCGATCTTTCAAATGATTTTTGGCAATCCCCTGGTGGAGCCGGGCTTCCTGGGCGTCTCCCAGGGCGCATCCTTTGGCGCGGCTTTCAGCATCATCTTTCTGACCAATTCTGCCTGGGCGGTACAGGTCTCAGCGGCCTTGTTTGCCTTTTTGGGGCTGGGGCTTTCATATTTTATGGCACGCCGGGTGCGTTTTGGCGGCTGGGTTCTGCGGTTGGTACTGGCCGGAATTGCCGTATCAGCCTTGTTTTCTGCCGGGTTGGGAGTGCTGAAGTATGTCGCTGACCCGCTGAGCCAGCTACCCGAGATTACATTCTGGTTACTGGGCGGCTTGTGGAGCCTAACCTGGCCGCAGTGTCTTACCATTCTGCCAGCCGTGGTTGTTGGATTACTGGTTGCTTACCGCATGCGCTGGCGGATCAACTTGCTCTCGTTGAACGATGAAACCGCGTTTTCTCTCGGGGCGGCCCCCGGACGCGAGCGCACGCTGTTGCTGGTCGCGGCTGTCATTGCCACGTCTGCTGTAATTTCTGTGGCTGGCATGGTCAGTTGGGTTGGATTAATCATTCCTCATATCGCCCGGCGTTTGTTTGGAGCCGATGCCCGCTATGTCCTGCCAGCCTCGATGTTGATTGGGGCAAGTTTTACGGTCGTCTGTGACGATTTGGCCCGGGTTCCCTTTCCCGGCGAGATTCCCTTGGGAATTCTGACCTCATTGATTGGCGCAGCAATTTTTATGGTTTTGATGATGCGCCAGACTATCTCGGTGCCCAAATGAAATCCAACTGTCTATTGAAGTTCGAAGGCGTCACGTTTGGTTATCCATCTGCCGCTCAGCCGGTGATGAAAGAATTCAATCTGGAGATTGGATCTGGAACGATTACCGCGATTTTAGGACCCAACGGCGCAGGAAAAACCACGCTTTTGCATCTAGCTCTGGGATGGCTCAAGCCTCAGCACGGTAAAATCCTGCTCGATCAGCGTTTTTTAGGCGACTACAGCCGGCGTGCTTTGGGCCAATGGATGGGACTGGTCCCGCAAAGTGAACACACACCCTTTGAATACTCCCTTTTAGAATTTGTTCTACTGGGCCGCGCGCCCTACCTGCCACAGTTGGCAATGCCAGGAAAACAAGATTGCGAAATCGCCGCCGATGCATTGCACCAGGTGGGTCTCTTCAAGTTGCAAAACCGCTCCATCCTCAGTTTGAGCGGCGGCGAACGTCAGTTGGTGTTGGTGGCGCGGGCATTGGCTCAGCAACCACGCCTACTATTGTTGGATGAGCCCACCTCCCATCTCGATTTGAGCAATAAGGGACGGTTAGTACACTTGCTGCGGACACTATCGGGGAAAGGCGTTACCATCCTGTTTACGACCCACGAACCGGACGTCGCTTCTGCGTTGGCCACTCACCTGGTGTTGATGCGTCAAGGGCAGGTGCTGCACGCCGGTCCCCTGGCCGAGACTTGTAATAGTCAATGGTTGAGTGCCACTTACGGCGTGCCGGTGCAAGTAACCGAGGTCAACGGACGCCAAGTTGTGTTGTCTATGTAGCCCTAAGAAGCAAGGATGCCTATGGAAAAGATGAAAGACTGGATCGCCCTATGGCGAGAATTAGTTGAGATTAAAGCGCGTAGTCGGAAAAGAGAAGCTAACGCTGAAACAAAGGTGGATGTCTGGTGTGCCAGGGCGCGGGAGTTTGATGAGAGTGTCAAACGCCGCTGGGCCAGGCCCGACTCGAGTCGGGATTTTGTTATCTCACAACTCGACGCGAACGCCACGGTGCTGGACATCGGCGCAGGAACTGGCGCTTGGGCGGCTTTGTTGAACCGTCATGTTCGCTGGGTCACTGCCGTTGAGCCTTCGTCAGCGATGATCGAGGTCATGCGGGAAAAGTTGGCCGTAGAAGGCTGCTCGAATGTTGAGACCATTCAGGGCGTATGGCCGGACGTGTCCGTGGAACCGCACGATTTTTCTCTGTGTTCGCACGCGATGTATGGCTATCCTGATTTGCCAGCTTTTATCAGGCACATGGTGGCCTCTACCAAACGCATGTGCTTTCTGGTGCTGCGCGCGCCTGCCGTTGATGGACTCCTGGCCGAAGCGGCGCGGCACATTTGGGGCCAACCTCATGATAGCCCCAACTTTACAATAGCTTACAATGTCTTGTTACAGATGGGAATTTACCCCAATGTATTGATGGAAAACACCGGATTATGGGATTCCAGGACAAGTGGAAGTTTGACAGAAGCTTTGCACAAAACAAAACAGCACTTTGGCTTGGATGGGCTGACTGAACACGATGACTTTTTGATAGATTTGTTGCGCCGTCGGCTGACCTATCAGGATGGACAGTATGTATGGCCGCGCGGGGTACGGTCTGCATTGGTATACTGGACAGTAACGGAGGATTCATGCCCAAACGCAACATCATTTTGACCGGCCCGCCGGGCAGTGGCAAAACAACCCTTTGCCGCCAGTTGGCCAACCTGGCCCGGCAACAGGGGATAAACTGCGCCGGATTGGTGTGCCCTGCTCGTTTCCACGGATCCCGTAAGGTGGGCATTGACGCGATCGATCTACGCACGAGCGAATGTCGCCCCCTGGCGGAGGCTGACCAACGACCAGCGGCGCTGCGCACCAAAGGTTATCGCTTTGATGTTGAAACGATAGCCTGGGGCGTAGCTGTTCTGGATACAGCGTGCCCGTGCGATCTGCTGGTCATAGATGAAATTGGGCCATTAGAATTGGAACGCGGCCAGGGCTGGGTCAACGCCCTGAATATCCTGGGTGAGGGACGGTATGAGGCGGCAATAGTGGTAGTACGTCCTAACCTGCTCGACGCTTTTCGTTCTATCATGAGCGATATACCCCTGGAGTTGTTCACCCTGCCAGTCCATCAGCCAGAGGCTGACCAGTTGGTTGCTGGCCTGCTACGATTACGCCTGCCGGGCTAAAATGGAGAGATAAAAAACCATTTTTCTCCAAGTTTTCAGTTCCCCCAACTAATCAACCTCTCATCCATCCCCTGATACCTAACCTCTAATTGCGCCGCGACGTTGGCCAGCAAGAGGGGGTGAGAATCGCTGCCGTCGGCGTTCATCAGCCAAAACTCCCACCGGCCGGTTCGATTGGTGACAAAGGTAATTTGCTCGCCGTTGGGCGACCAGGCCGGGGAGGCGTCGCTGTAACGCTCGCCCGGCACGGCGATTCGACCCAAGTCGTCGAGAGTGTTGTCGGCCGCATTGATTATGTAGATTGCCCAAAACTTATCGTGATGGTAAGTTACGGCAATTTTGCGGCCATCCGGCGAAAAGACAGGAGCGTGAACACGCGGATTGGTAAAGAGCGGCGTGATTAATTCACCCCTATTGAGGTCCAATTGACCGAGGCCAGTGTGTAAATCGAAGAAAACAATCCGCCAGGGATTGGCCGGGTCCCAGTTAGGGCTGAAGGAATGTGTCGCCGAAGGCAGGTCTTCAAACGAGCCGGTTTCAACCTTAACTCGGCGTAAGCGCCAATAGCTCTGCATGGGTAGACGGTGACACACCTCTTCACGTTCTCTCCCAGGGTCGTTGAGGTGAGGGAGGGGGTCGCCGCATTGTTCAATGGTATACGGCTGTCCCACCTGATAGTTGATAACGATTTCGGCGCCATCTGGCGACCAGGCGGGGGCTTTGGGTTGATAAGCAATACTGTCCAGGATGATTTTTTCTTCACCACTGGTCAGGTCGTAGGCCAGTAGGGTACCCAGGCCGGCCCCATCCCAGCGTGTAAAGGCGACTTTGGCGCTGTCGGGCGAGAGCGCCGGATCAATACCGCTGGTCAAACGACGCAACCCCGAACCACCGGCTTCGACCAGGTAAAAGTCGCCTCCCGTTTGTGGCTGGAGGATGAGCGTGCCGGTAATGAGAGGAACAGGTGTTGGCGCGCTCACGCTCGCTAGAGTTGGGCTGACAACCGCCGTGGCCTGGGGCTGTTGGGGTGCCTCGCTGTACACCAAATTGACAATTCGATAACGGCTATTAAGTTTTTGCACGGTGACGATAATAAAACGTTCGCCGGGGCTGAGTTTAACGGTCGATTGATAGGTGCCTGGATGTAACCATTGTCCCTCGATTATTTTGTAA
Source organism: Anaerolineae bacterium (assembly GCA_016926805.1). Taxonomy (GTDB): domain Bacteria; phylum Chloroflexota; class Anaerolineae; order 4572-78; family J111; genus JAFGNV01. The sequence continues at coordinate 10,530 of JAFGNV010000035.1, read as the reverse complement.
TCCACAAAACTTTCGCTAATCAACGTTTGAACGATTTCCGCTCGGGTCATTTCGTCAGTTAAATAAAATTTGGCCAGCTTGGCCTTGTTGTTGGTATTGAGGGTCAAGCTGGTTAGAAAACTATCCAGAGTCGCCTCGGCCAGCACAGTGTCTGAGTTATTATTCTGGGCTAAGGCGATGCGCTGGTTATGGGTCACGCTCATCAGCCACCAGCAGCCCAGCGTCAGGCTAATGATGAAAAGAATAAGATAGCGTATTGTTTTCATAGTTTAATCCGTTGATATAGGGTCTAATCCATGTAAAATCATTTTTTAGAGTTCGTCCGCCAAAATCTCCACTTGCACGTTCATACCGGGCAGCAAATTGAGTGGGGTATCCTCCAATTCAATCACCAGGGTGTAGGTTGTGTCGCCTTGCTGCACCACGGCCACCGGCGAGATGGTTAAAACTTTGCCCTTAACCACTTCATTTGGGAAGGCCATCACCCGAACCTGCGCTTCCTGACCGATTTTGATGCGGGCAATATCCAATTCGCTGACATTTTTGGTCTCCACGCGCCAGCGGCCGGTATCAATAACTTCCACCACCGGCGCGCCCGCCTGCGCCCACTCGCCGTGGTGCAGGTAAACGGCCGAGATGAGACCGTTAAATGGTGCGTGTAAGGTGGCATCTTGCAATTGTTGTTCGAGCCGCTTAACCGCCAATTGCGCCTGGCGGAGTCTGGCTTCGGCCTGGGTTATCGTCTCATCGGTTTGATCCTGGTAGTCGGCGCGTTGGGCTTGCAGGTTGTTTAGCTCTAATTGCGCGGCTTCGACCTCGGCGGCCAGTATGGCCAAAGATACCCGGTACGATTGTTGGTTATTCAATTGCTGGTTGAGTTCGACTTCAACCTTTTCTTTTTCGGTGTCGAGCACGTCAACCCCCAGCCCATGCGCCTGCTGACTATTCTGAGCCGCCGTCAGAGACGCCTGTGCTCTTTTAAGGTCGGCTTCGGCCTGCACGAGGGCCAGGCCATAAGGGTCAAGTTCCTCCTGGGTGCGCCAATGCTGGTTCAAGACTCGGTCATAGTCTTCTTTGGCTTGACCGTAAAGCACCTCGGCCCGGCGCAATTCAGCCTCGGCGGCGGCTATATCAGGCAGGGCGCTTTGGGCCTTACTTTGGCTGATTTCCAGGTCAACCTGATCAAGATTGGTCTGGGCAATAGCCACCGCCGCGTCTGGGCCATCGAGGCGCGCTTTTTCCAGTTGCAGGGCCTTGGCTTGCAAATTGATTTCGGCCTGGGGAATTTGCTGTTCATTTTCTGTGATCGCTTGTTTGAGCAAGGCTTGTTGGGTGACCACATTGGCTTGGGCTTCCTGAAGGGACAAGTCCAGTTCGGAGGTATCGAGTTGGGCCAAAATATCATTCGCCTGCACGGTTGAACCTAACTCGATGGGAATAGCCTCTAGCGGGCCGCTTACGGTAAAGCTCAACTTTAACTGATGAGCCGGGCGAATCGTGCCCAATGCTCTGATACGCCCGCCAGAAAACTCCGACGACGTGTCCAGGGCCGTTGAATTGGTGGGGGTTGGAGTGGGCGGGAGTGGTTCATTCTCCTGGCAGGCGACCAGTAAGAAGATTGCCAGGAACAATATCAATAAAGACACGCGCTTGCTGGATGGGGTTAATTGCATCATTTGAGTGGTATTCCTTTTCTCTAAATATATGTCACTGTTCAGAGGGGCTGGTTAGCGGGCAAAATTTGGACCACGATAGGCGCGAAAAAAGCGAAAGACACGAAAGGTTAAATTTCGACCGGTCGGGTTGACAAACAATTTTCGCGCCTTTTGTCAATTTCGTGTTTTTCGTGGTCAAAAATCTATACCCCATCGGTTTACCGCTTTTCAATCACTGCCACCGGGTCCAACCGGGACAGCATCCAGCCCACCGCCCCGGCGCTGACTGCCAGCACTGCCGCCGGCACCGGCAGGGTATAAAACCAGGGCGTGAGGTTGAATAAGTTAAGTTTTAAACCGGACGGAATGTAAAGGCCGTATTGCATACCAAGCAGAACAACAGCGCAGCCCAGCACAGCCGCCAGCCAGGCCGCGCCAACGGTAAAGAGGGTCTCACGCGCGACGCGGCCCACCAGTTGCCGGCGACTAAAGCCCAGCGCATTTATACTCAACAGCATTAAAAAGTAACAAGATTCTCTGCGGATTTGTGTTATTTTATGACGCTGTTGAGTATAACACGCCAAACTCGGCCTGCCGCTGGGTGACAAAAACATAATTAAGACCGGTCAGGGCCAGGGCGGCCACCAGGGCGATGATACTTTCTACCAGCGACAGGGAAAACAATATAGTGCTTGCCTGTTTTTGAAACAAAGCCTGTTGATTGCCGTAGGTGAATACGAGTCGTCTCTCCCCGGCAATTTGGCTTTCCAGCCAAGCGTCGAGCGCGGGCTTTTGCCCGGCCTTGGGCGCGACGATAAGCGACAGGTCAACCTTCCAGGCGTCCGGGTAATTCTCCGCAAATTCCAGCGACATGAAGGATAACCAAATGTCGTCGGTCGGGGTCTCGGCCGGGGCAAAAATACCCGACACCACCAGCGGGGAGGGCAATGTGGGCGCGCTGGGGTGAAGGGGGTGACGGCTATCGCCCATCATGTCGCCAACCCGGATACCGCGATTTTGGGCGATGGTCCAAGGGATGACGATGTCGTTGGTGTTGGGGCGCGGCAGGCGGCCTTCGGCCAGTTTTAGGTGGTAAAGGTCCACCAGATAGGCCATATCCTCCACCGTAACGCCATACGCCTCAACGGGATAATAGGGCGCCGTCGGTGGAATAAAAATACCCAGAGGCGAAAAGACCATAACAGGCGCCACGCGCTCCACCGCCGGATGCGCGCGAATTTGCGCGCTCACCGTCGGCTCTAAAGGCAGGGCGCTAGGCGAGACCACGCTTACCCGTCTCAGGTGAGCCAGCAACGGCTGCCGCGCGTCATCAAAAGCCTCCAGACCAAAAACAAAGATAGAGGCGCTCACAATCATCAGGGCCGTGGCCCCAATCAACACCACCGCCTGGCGCATGTGCCGCCGGTAAAAGGTGGTCGAGGCCAGCGGGCGGGGCAGGTTTCGAGCCAAATCGCGCCCGGTGCGTCCTACATGGCCTCCTTCCAGGCTCAACTCGCCCCGCTCGACAATGGCCACGGCATCCATGCGCCCCAGGGTGCGCGTGGCCGTAAAGAGTGTGCCGCCAATCACCACCAGGGGGAGCGGCAGCACAAAGGGCAGCGCCGTCACCTGCCAGGGGTTAAAAGCAAAGCCTCTGGGCGCGTAGACCGCAGCGTTCAAAAGCGCCATGGCGCCCCAGGCCAGCAGAATGCCCAACGCCCAGCCAGCCAGCGCCACCCCGGCCGTTTCCAACGTCAGGCGGCGCGCTAACCACCCTTTGCTCCGGCCGACGGCGTGTAGCGTGCCGAACTCGGGCAGCCGCCGCATGAACGCAAGTTGATTGATAGCGCCGACGACCAGCGTGATGGCGGCTGTCACCAGCAGCACGATGGGAGTAAAAAGCGCGTAGAGCGCCGCCTGAGCCCTCGCCGCCGCCTCTTCCAGAAGCTTGTGTGTATAGACATCGGTGCGAGAGCTACGAATGATCTGCCGGAGAAAATCGTCTACCGCCGCCTCACGACCCGGATGAGCGATGACCAGCATGCCGTAACGGGCCAGGTCGCGATAGCGTTCGTGACTGTCTAGATATTCGTAAGACATGATGCCCAGCCAGACATTGCCGGAGAGAATGCCGACCACCTCCAGTGGACTGACGATGTTGGCATAGTGGGCAAAGGCGGCGTTGTCCTCGTCCTTGGTCCAGTCGAACGTGTCGCCGATTTCCAGGTCCAGCGCCGTGGCAATTTCCTGAGAAAGCGCGACGCCGTTGGTGCGCGGCGGCGGCAGTTGGCCTTTTACAAGGGTGACGCCGCTCTGGGCCAACACCGTATCCACATCCCTTTCCTGCAAGCCGAGCAGGCGGAAGTAAAAGCCGAGTCCCCCCACATTTGCCGGCTCCAGCGTTTTTCCCAGATCCGGCTGCACCAGACTAAAATTGCTCAGGTACCGATTAATGGCGTATTCGGGAGTGATATAAGATTCCTGCATCAAGCCGATGAGCAGATACAGGCCCATAACCGCCAGAGCCAACAAAGCGGTCAGTATCAATGCCCGGCGCTTGTGGCAGCGGTAGTAAGTGAAAGGTGAAAGCGGGTTCATTAAAATGTCATCTCCTCTCAATGATGGTCACCGGGTCAAGTTTGGATAGCGTCCGGGCGATGGCGCTGCTGGTGACGGCGAGCACGGCTACGGGTACCGGCAGCGTGTACAACCAGGGGATGGGGTTGAAAAAGTTGAGATTCAGACCGGCCGGGGCGTATAGCGCATGTTGCAGGTAGAGCAGGATGACAGCGCACCCCACCACGCCCACCAGCCAGGCCGCGCCAGTGGTAAAGAGGGTCTCGCGCGCGATACGCCCCACCAATTGCCGGCGACTAAAACCCAACGCATTCAATACCCCCATCTCGGTGCGCCGCTGCGTGACAAAGATATGGTTGAGACCGGCCAGGGCCAGGGCAGCCACCAGGGCGATGACACTTTCCATCAGCGAAAAGGTAAACAACACTATATTTGTTGTTTCTTGGAACCACGCCTGCTGATTACTATAGGTGAACACGGTGCGGCGCGCCCCGCCCATCTCACTTTCCAGCCACTCGTCAAGCGCCGCTCTCTGTTTAGCCTTAGGCACAACGATGAGTGAGAGCTCCCCCTTCCAGTCGCTTCGATAATCATTGACAAACTCCTGGGAGATAAAACTGAACCAGGTGTTCTCGGCCGGGTTTTCGGCCGGCGCAAAGATACCCGAAACCACCAGTTCGGAGGGCAATGTGGGCGCGCCTGGGTAGATGGGTTGAGCGCGACTGCCAATCACGTCGCCCACATGAACGTCCCGGTTTTGCGCGGCAGCCCAGGGCAGGACGATGTCGTTGGTGTTAGGTCGCGGCAGATGGCCTGCGGCCAGTTTCAGGCCATATAATTCCACCAGGTAAGTCATGTCCTCCGCGCCAACGGCATAGGCCTCGAGGGGATAATCGGACAATAGCGGCGGAATTGCCATTTCCAGAGGCGAAAAGATGATGGCGGGAATAGCGCGCTCCACCGCCGGGTGCGCGCGAATTTGGGCCGTCACGGTCATATCCAGGGGCAACCCTTTGGGCGAGACTAAACTCATCCGGGTTAGGCCGTTTAACGGGGGCTGCATGGCATCGGTGGCGGCGCCAAGGATGAAAACGAGTAACGCTGTCCCCACAATCATCAACGCTGTGGCGCCAATCAACCCTACGGCCTGGCCTTTATGTCGCCGGTAGAAGGTAGTCGAAGCCAACGGGCGAAGCAATTTCCCTGATCTGCCGGGCGCAGTTCTCTTCTCTTCCAGGCTCAACTCGCCCCGCTCGACAATCGCCACGGCGTCCATCCGCCTCAAAACGCGGGCGGCGGTGAACAGCGTCGAGCCAATCACCACCAGCGGCAAGGGGATTACAAGCAGGAACGCCGCTCCCTGAAGCGGGTTATAAGCAAACCCTTGGGGCGTATAGACGACGGCATTCAGGATAGCCATGCCCCCCAACGCCATCAAGATGCCCACCGCCCAGCCGATTGCCGCCGGCCCGGCCATTTCCAGGGTCAGACGGCGCGCTAACCAGCCTTTGCTGAGGCCAACGGCGTGCAGTGTGCCAAACTCGGGCAACCGCTGCATGAACGCCAGCCGGTTGATGGCCCCGATGACCAGCGTAACGGCGGCTGCCACCACCAACATAACCGGAATAGCAACCATGTAAAGCGACGACTCACTTCTCGCCACTTCTTCCGCCAGGGTCTGGCGCGTGTAGATTTTGGTGCGAGAACTGCGAATGGTCTGCCGGAGAAAATCATCCACCGCCGCCTCACGGCCAAGCCGGGCGATGACCAATAGGCCATAACTGGCAATGTCGCGGTAACGTTCGTGGCTGTCCAGATACTCGTAAGACACGATTCCCAGCCGGACGTCGCCGGAGAGAAGGCCCACCACTTGCAGCGGGCTGACGATGCCGGCATAGGCAAAGTCGTCCCTGGTCCAGTCGAACGTGTCGCCGATTTCCAGGCCCAGCGCCGTGGCAATTTCTTGCGAAAGGGCCACGCCGTTGGTGCGCGGCGGCGGTAGTTGGCCTTCGACAAGAGCAACACCGCTCTGGGCCAGCACCGTGTCCACATCTGTTGCCCGCAGGCCAAGCAGGCGAAAGTCAAAGCTGAGACCGCCCACGTTCGGCACCAGGATTTCCACATTATTCTGCGGCAGTGTTTGGGCCACATCCGGGTGCGCGCGAATCTGGGCGATGACAGTCGGGGCGAGCGCGTTGGCCCCGTCCGGCTGCACCAGGTTGAACTTGGTCAGATAGCGATTGATGGTGTAGAGAGGCGCGATGTATGTTTCTTGCAAGAGGCCAACCAGCAAGTACAGCCCCATCACCGCCAGGGCCAGCAGAATGGTTAGCAGCAAGGCCCGGCGGGCGTGGCGGCGGTAATAGGTAAAAGGTGAGAGAAGGTTCACATTACCTCCTCCGGTGTTACCACCTCTTGTATTTGTCGCGTCACGCGGTCCTCGATTTTGATAATCTGGCCATCGCGCATCCTGACCACAAAATCGGCCTCAGCGAGGATTTCGGGGTTGTGGGTTACGGCGATGAGGCTGCCCTGGTCGCGGTAGCTGCGCAGGAGGGCCATCACCTGCAAGCCGGTGTGTCGGTCCAGCAGCCCCGTCGGTTCGTCGGCAAAAATGACGCGCGGGCGGTGAACCATGGCGCGGGCAATGGCTACTCGCTGCCGCTCGCCGCCGGAAAGCTCGTAGGGAAAGCGATGCAGCTTCTCGCCCAGGCCCAAGTCGGCCAGCAGCGCCTTGGCTTGCTCGGCGTGGGCCTTATCTTGCAGCGACGCAGAAACCATCACGTTCTCCAGGGCGGTGAGATAGTTAATGAGAAAGTGCTGCTGGAAAACAAAGCCGTATTCACTCCGGCGCAGGTTGACCCGCTCGCGCTCCGGCATTTTGCTGTAAGCCCGGTCGTCAAGATAGATTTCGCCCCGGGTCGGCTGGCGCAGGCCGCTCAACAGGTAAAGCAACGAACTTTTGCCAGAGCCGGACGGCCCTAAAATGCCGATAAATTGATAATCCTCAATAATCAGGGAAATATCGTTGACCGCGTATAGCTGTCTATCGCCGTCCTGGTAAGTTAAGGTTAAGTTTTCGGTACGTAACATGGTTCCTCCTGATATGATAAAGATTGGTGTGGTATAAAAACCTCGCAGGTTTTTGAAACCTGTGAGGTCTGAATTAGCGGGATTCGATGATGTTTTAACTCCACCTTTACTTTACCACACTTATCTGCTTCCAAACCATAGACAACTGTCATATCAGCTTATGACAGTTGTCATTGGGTGGATGACAGATTGTCATGGCGCATCGAATTTCTGACCACATTGACACCCATTGCATTTGTACTACAATACAGATGGCGTTAAATACTCCTAAAAGGAACAGATTGTTGATGATTCGTGTGGCTGTTGTAGATGACCATCCGCACGTCGCTATTGCCGTGCGCGCGCTGCTGGCTGAAACGCCGGACATCCGGCTGGTGGCTGAAGCGCGGCAGGGCAAAGACGTGCTATCACTGGCGCAAAAGGAGCAGCCCCACGTGCTTTTGCTAGACCTCATGCTTGAAGCTGACTTCGACGCCCTGGCTACGGTTAGAAACTTGCGCGCCAATTTCCCTCAGGTCAAAGTGTGTGTCCTCAGCGCGCACATTGAGCCGGCTTACGTGCGCGATCTGTTGAAAGCCGGGGTGAGCGGTTATATTTTGAAAGACGACGACTACGTGTCGCGGATTGAAACAATCATCCGTGACCTGGCCGCCGGCCAGCTTTATCTCAGTCCCCAAGCTTACGAGGCGTTGGCCCAGGCCACGCGGCAAGAGGGGGAACAGCAGCTTTTGACCGAACGCGAGCGCGAAATTCTACGGCTGGTGGAGCGCGGCCTGCCCAATCCGCAAATTGCCCAGGCCTTGCACCTTTCGGCGGGAACCGTGCGCAATCATTTGAGCGCCATCTATGGCAAGTTAGGGGCGCGGCATAAGCACGAAGCGCTGGCGCTGGCTAAAGAACAGGGGTTGATTTAGGGGAAGTAGGAAGTAGGAAGTCGGGAGTAGGGACATAGTGAGGGATAATTTCCCGTTAGGTGGACAGTATCGCGCAGAATTTAAAGAGGTAACGAATGAAACGGATTATTCGATATAAAAATGGGCAGACTCTGGCGTATGCAGAATATGGTGATAAAAATGGTTACCCTATTCTGGCACAACATGGATTAATCGCCAGTATTAGCGATTATCATCTATTTGATAGCCTGATTAAAGCTGGTATACGTTTAATTTGTCTGGCCCGTCCAGGATATGGCGAGTCATCCCCCTATAGCATGTCCCAGATTGCTGAATGGGGGGAGATAGTTTCTACCCTGGCTAATGAACTTAACCTTTCACAGTTTGACCTATTGGGCATGTCATCAGGCGCACCCTACAGCTACGCCATAGGCTACCAATTGCCTAATAAAGTCAGAAACATTTTTATTTTCAGTGGCATCCCTGCCTTGTATGATGATAAGGTGCAGACTGTTTGGCCCTATCCAGTTAACAAGGATGCAGGTATGGCTGAACTTGAAAAGCTGGCCAATGATTTGTTCTTTGCAAATCTATCTCCAGAAGCCTTACTACAAAATGACATCCGAGATTCAATGAGGAATAATTGTTTTGGCCTGGCCCTTGATTTTAAGTTACGATGCTATAATTGGGGCTTTCTTTTATCTGATGTAAAAGAAAAAGTCTATATGCAACATAGTAGAACCGATAATCAAGTGCCATTTGCCGCCGCAGAAATTACATCAAAACTATTACCGAATTGTCGCTTGGAGATAAGAGAAAGTGGAGAACATTTTTCGGATGAAATATTGGATAATTTCATAAAAACGACAGTTCTTCAATATGTGGGAAAATAGAGTAGAAAAATGTTATCCAATAATTTTCTATGGCTGCTGGCCGGTATCTTGTTAACCCTGGGAGTGATATGGCTGTGGGGACGGGTAAAACGGTGGTCTCATCGCCGCCGCTACGGCGACGAGATGTCCCAAGCGGAGATGTTGATTGGCTATAGCCAGCGCATGGTCAGCTTAATCCAGGATCGGCCGGGGCTGAGTCAACTTTTGACGGTAGACGTTCCGGCTGCCCTTGAGGTCGCCCAGGCCGACATCTTATTTGCCGAGGCCAGAGCATTAGTATCAACCAAAGAGAGGGGGCTGCGGCTGCCTATTCATAATGCCGCGGTGCGGCGCGTGGCGGCCGGCGGCGCAGCGGCCAGGGTCACCGGGCCGTTGGCAGAGTTAATTGAACAAGGCCGCACAGATTTAAGTTGGACCGCGGTGTGGGCGCCGGTGATGCGCGGCACCGAGCTTTACGGGCTGTGGCTGTTGGGCCAACGAGGGCAAAGACGGGCCTACTCTGCCCTGCATCTACAATGGCTAACGACCCTGGCCAGGCAGGCGGCGGTTGTTTTAGAAACCGTCCGCTATGCCGAACGGGAACAGCACGTGGCCCAAAAGCTGCAAGCCCTCTACTACCAGACCGTGTCGGCGCGGGAAATGGAGCGCGGCCAACTCTCGCGTGAATTGCACGACGGGGTTTTACAAGATTTATGCGCTGTTTCCCGCGATCTCAAAGCCCTGGGCCAGCCCCACCTTGAAACATTGGTCACTCGCTCCGACGAGGCCGTCAACGTTTTGCGCAGGATTTGCCACGATTTGCGCCCGCCTTTTCTCACCAATAATCTGCCGCTGACCCTGGAAACCCTGGTCGAACGGATGGATGCCTATGCCTCAGCGCCGGTATCCATCGAAATCAAAGCCGACGCCCTGTCCCTGCCCGAGGAAACCACCTTAGCTATCTACCGCATTGTGCAAGAGGCCCTCAACAATGCCATTCGCCACGCCGACGCCTCAGAAATCGTGGTGCGCCTGACCCAATACCCCGACCGCCTGCGGCTGACCATCACCGACGATGGCCAGGGCATCGAGCATAGCCATGATTTGGGGCGTTACGTTGACCAGGGTCATTTTGGGCTGGCCGGTATGCACGAGCGGGCCAAAATGATTGGAGCCAATTTAGATATTCAATCTGCCAAAGATTATGGCACGGCGGTGATTTTAGAGGTGCCTGATCTCTAATTTGTCTAACACAGGGATTTAGGGAGAACTTTTTCACCAACTGGGTAAGTCCTCATTAAATTGAATGATTCTCCTCTTGGGTAGGACTGCACACAATCGTGGTAGGGAAACATTTAGACAGGATTTACAGAATTAACAAGATTTTTCACCTTTTTACCCTGTAAATCTTGTTAATCCTGTCTATTTTTTGGATGATTT
>JAFGNV010000034.1 GCA_016926805.1 Anaerolineae bacterium | reverse complement strand
TAACAAACGACTGAAAGCCGGATGGGACAATGATTACCTGCTCAAAATATTAACTTGTTAACATAATTCATCCGATTGCCCTGGCAGGCAGCCTCCACAAAGCGTGAAGATGGTCGGGCAAGATGACAATCGCCTCGATTTTGAAGGGGTGGTCGGCCATCACATTGCGGAAAGCTTGGCGCAGCAAAACGATATTTTCCGGGGCGCACAAAAATTTGCGCCGGTTGTGGGTGACCAGCGTAAAGAAGTAGGTTGCGCCAGGGGTTTTAGCGCGGCGGTATTCCATAACCAGCCCGGAGAAGAGGTTTTTGCTGGCGGTATTTTAGCCGATTATCTCCCGATAGGGAAATATTCAACCGTAGGTTGGGTTGAACACCGTGAAACCCAACACCATACGCCTCACGGGAATTGTTGGGTCGAGGCGCCTCGACCCAACCTACGCGCTACGCGCTGCATAATGCGTAGGTTGGGTTGAACGCAGTGAAACCCAACACCATATTGCGCCATCTCGGAGGGTGTTGGGTCTCGCCGCAGGTTCGACCCAACCTACGCGCTTACCAGGTCAATATAACCTGCCCATTGCCGGCGCGGACGCCCTGTTGATGTGTGGCTGCCGGCGGGTACGATGATCCGCCGCCACCGCCGCCAGCGCCGCCACCGGGGACAAGGGTACCGGTACCGTCACCGCCGCCGCCACCGTAGTAACCTCCACCACCGCCGCCGCCGCCACACGCTGTGGTGTTACTGTTACTACCACCTACACCACCTTGAAGAGAGGAGCCAGCTGTACCAGCCGCGCTGTCCCCAGCCGTGCCACCTGCGCCGCCAGCCGCTTGAGTGCCACCACCACCACCATCGGCAGTGGCACCAGCAATGCCAGTTGTACCACCGCCACCCCCGCCAGCCACGTTGCCACCACCCTCACCGCCGCCGCCGCCAGCCACCACTAGCAGCAGAGTCGCGCCGCGGCGCACGCCGGACCAACCGCCACCACCGCCACCACCACCCGACGATACGTTGCCACCGTCCCCACCAGCGCCGCCGCCGTTTGTACCACCTGCGCCGCCATTACCAGGACTCGTGGCATTACCACCTTGGCCGCCTACAAGAACTGTGAGTGTTTCGCCTGGCGTCACCGCGATGGTTAAGGTAGCCCGACCACCTGGACCGTTAGGTGTACTATCAACGGCGCCACCTTGAAGACTGGTTACACCGGCAGGCACCACAAAGGCAACTCCGGTGGCAGTTGGGGTGGAAAAGGTTTGCGTGTGAGGCTGAACAGGCGCAGCGCCGGATTGCGCCGCCACCGGGCTGGGCGCCACAATGGTGCTGATGACCGGCAGCATGATCGCCGCCACCCCCAACCGGGTTAGCATCTCGCGGCGGGTGTAACCCTTACGCCCGGCGGGTTGCACCACCTTGTTTTCCAGCAGGTGGGCCTGTTCCAGCCGTTTCAGGGCCAGCCACACCAGTTCTTCGGCCTGGGCCGGGGTCAGGTCGCCGTGCAACTGCGCCGCCATCTGCTGCGGTGTGGTTTGGCCGTCGCACAACTCCCACACTTTGGCGGCGGTGGGGTTGAGGTTGTGAACCTGCATGCGCTGCCAATCGTAAAGGCACAGTTCGCCTTCCAGGGTTTCTGCGTGCACGGTTTCAATTCTTTTTGGGTATTGGGGCAAATGTTTTTGCATTGTTTTTCTCCTTTTGGTTTATAAATAAAAGACCTCAAAGGTTTTAAAAACCTTTGAGGTCTGAATTCACGCTATTTTGTTGGACTGCCCAATTTAGGCGGCGGAACGTCTCATTCAGGCAGGCGCAAAGACGGTAAGGTAAGGTAAGGTAAGGTAAGGTAAGACATGCGGCATCTCTACCCCCTGGTGAGATAAATAAGAACGTATCTACGTTACAATAAAATGGGCCTAATGTCAAATTCAGCAGGGGTCAAATTTTGGCTCGATGCCGGAAGTAATGCCTCACCCAGCCCAAAATATGCAGCGGGTGGCGCGCCCACCGTCCCCACCACCAGGCCGGGTCTATCCTGAACTTTGGCGAAGGGGCGGAGGGCAGGCCGTAGTAAAAACGCAGCCACCACTCGGCGGGAAAAAAGGTATCGCGCAAAATAGCGGCATAACCTTTGTGTCGCCGGGCGGCCAGCGAGTAGCGAGGCCAGCCTTGAAATTCCAGGCCAACATTGGCTCCAATTCCCTGCGGCGGACGGCCAAGTTTGAGGGGCGCCGTTTGGCGTAGTGCCTCGGAAAGCGGGGTGAGCCAATGGCACAAGGCCAGCGCGTGGCGGAGGCGGGGGCTGACTCGTTGCCAGTCAATCTCGCCGGCGTAGCCTTCGGCCAGGCTGACCAGGTCGGCCACCCAAATCAGGCGGAGGGAGTCAAGCAGGAGATTAACTCGCAGATGTTGGTAGATGTGTTCCAGCATATCCTCGTGGCCCAAAGTGTAGGCGGTCACGCCTTCGACGGTGAAGGGAATTGCTCTTTGGCATAGCGCCTCAAATTCGGCGGCGGGCGCGCCGCCGGTGTAAAGGTTGTGGTGCAGTTCAATGCTGACCGGCAAGCCTTCCGTCTCGCGTTGGGCGTTGGGTAGATGTTTGGCGGGCAAATCATCGCCTGGCAGGGGGGCGTTGAAGCCCAATTCAACCAGCAGGCTTTGCGCCTGCCGCGTCTGCAACTTGCTGACCAATAAATCCACATCGCGCATGGGGCGAAGTCCCGGCTGCGGGTAAACCAGCTGGGCCAGGGCCGCGCCTTTGAGGGCCAGCGCGTCAATTTTGGCAGATTGAAAAGCGGCCAGCACTTCGGCCAGGGCTTTGGCCCGAACCCGGTTAGCATGGCTGTGCTGCATGGCGCGGGCCTGCAATTGTTGTTGAACGTCGGCGGGCATGGCAACACCGGCGGCTTGCAAATGCGCGTAAACCAACGGGGCCAGGCCGTGGCTTTCGGCCTGGGCGGGGAGGGAATTCCAAAGGATGAGTGTGGCCGCTTGTTGCCGTAATTGTTGGTATTGGGTTGGGTGGCCTTGCGCTCTGGCGCAAAGGGCCAACAGCGAAAATGTATTTTCTGATTGGGTCATTTTTTTGGAGGAAAGTTTAGATTGAATGAGGCAAATTACAAGCTTTCTGCCGATTATGGGATATGAATGTACGGCGTTACCCCAACGCCGTCCGCAACTCCACCGCCAGGTCTCGCACCCGTTCCACCGATTCGCCCGCCCGTTTGACCAGGGCGCTGCCGACAATCACACCGTCAGCGACCTGGCCCACTGCACGCGCCTGCCGGCCGTTGCCAATGCCAAAACCCACGGCCAGGGATTTGTCCGTTTGTTGCCGCACGCGAGCCACAAAATCGGCCAAATCCGGCGGTAAGTCGGTGCGTGCGCCGGTCACGCCAGTGAGCGAAACCAGGTACACAAAACCTTGCGATTTTTCGGTAATCAATTTGATTCGTTCTAGCGTGCTGGTGGGAGCCAGCAAATAAACCAGGGCCAAACCGTGGGTGGCACAGGCCGCTTCGAGTTCTGCTGCTTCCTCCGGCGGCAGGTCGGGCACAATCAAGCCGTCCACGCCTACCTGGGCTGCATCGGCCACAAATTTTTCCAGACCGTAGGCCAAAATAGGATTGATGTAACCCATCAACAGCGCGGGGGTATCCATCCCCTGCTGGCGCAACTCGTGGGTCATGGCCAGGCAATCCTTCAGGGTTGTGCCATTTTCCAGCGATTTTTGGGTTGCCGCCTGGATGGTGGGTCCATCGGCCAGGGGGTCAGAAAAAGGAACGCCCAATTCCAATAAATCGGCGCCCACAGCGGACAGAGTTTTGACAATGTCCAGGCTGACCGTTCGGGTTGGATAACCCAGCACAGCATAGGGCATAAAGGCCGGGCGACCCCTGGTAAAAACGTTTTGAATACGATGGATACCGTTCATTTTCTTAACCCCAAATTCTTCTGGGCCACCAGGAGTCGACGTTCGGCGATGGGGCGCACCCGGTCGGCGCCTGCTTGGAGGACCTGCTCGATGTAACCGGGGTCTTGGGCCATCTCGTGATAGCGCTGCTGGATGGGTTCCAGAGTCGCCACAACCGCCTCGGCGACCCGTTTTTTGAGATTGCCATAACCACCCCCAGAAAATTCAGCCAAAATCTGGGCCTCACTCTGGCCGGTGATGGCCTGGTAGATGTTGAGCAAATTGAAGACGCCCGGCTGTTCGACCGGATCAAAGGCAATGCGGTTCAGGGAGTCAGTAGTGGCCCGCATAATGGATTTTTTCAATACGTTCGGCGGATCGAGCAGGCGCAGAGCGTGACCTTGTTTGTCAATACTTTTGCTCATTTTGGCCGTGGGGTCGTCCAGGCCCATTACCCGCGCCCCGGCTTTGGGGATGAGCACATCGGGCACCACAAAAGTTTCGCCGTAGAGATTGTTGAAGCGGATGGCAATATCGCGGGTGAGTTCGACGTGCTGCTTTTGATCCTCGCCCACCGGCACGTAGTGGGTATCGTACAAAATGATGTCGGCGGCCATGAGCACCGGGTAATCCAACAGGCCGGTGCTGACACTTTCCTGTTTGGCGCTTTTGTCTTTGTACTGGGTCATTCGCTCCAGCCAGCCCAGCGGCGTGACGCAGTTGAGCAACCAGGTTAGCTCGGCATGGGCGGGAATGTGGCTTTGCACAAAAATAGCGCAATGTTCCAGATCAAGCCCGCAGGCCAGGTAGAGCATCGCCACCTGCCGAATGGAACGGTACAGTTCTGCCGGGTCTTGCGGCAACGTCAAGGCATGCAAGTCAACAATACAGAAAACATTATGATATTTGTGTTGCTCCTGCGCCCAGTTTTTGATGGCTCCCAGGTAATTGCCAATGTGCAAATTACCGGTAGGCTGGATGCCGGAAAAAACTCGTTTTTTGGGGGGGTGGGTCATCTTGTCAACTCCTTGAGAATGTGATATGTGCAATATTATACTCAACAGCGTCATAAAAGAACACAAATTCCGAAAGAATCTTGTTACTTTTTAATGCTGTTGAGTATAAGTACAGGGTTGCATAAATATGTTCCAAGTAGAAATGTCATTTTTGTAGGGACAGGACAATGTCCTGTCCCTACAAAACACGGAACAACCTTGTGTAATTCTGTACTAAGGCGCTAACTCACGCATAATGGTATCTAAATCCTTGTCGCCGCGACCGGAAAGATTGACGACGATGATGGCATCTTTGGGCATACGCGGTGCGCGTTTGATCACTTCGGCCACGGCGTGGGCCGATTCCAGCGCGGGGATAATTCCCTCCTGCTCGCTGAGAACTTTGACGGCAGCCAAAGCTTCGTCGTCGAGGGCATAAGTATACCCCGCCCGTTCCAAATCGCGCAACCAGGCGTGCTCCGGCCCAACCGAGGGATAATCCAGCCCGGCGCTGATAGAGTGAGTTTCGGCAATCTGACCGTCGGGGGTTTGCAACACAAAAGATTTGGTGCCGTGCAGCACGCCCAGGCGCGCGGCTACGCCTGTCCCTCCATCGGCAGGCGGAGGCGCAAAACGAGCCGCATGTTTGCCGGTTTCAATCCCGCTGCCGCCCGCTTCCACCCCAAGCATGTCTACCTTTTTGTCATCAAGAAAAGCATGAAAGAGGCCCATCGCGTTAGAGCCGCCACCAACACAGGCAATTAAAAAATCGGGCAGACGACCCTCGACTTCCAGAATCTGAGCGCGGGCTTCGTAACCGATGACGCTCTGAAAATCGCGCACCATAGTCGGGTAGGGGTGTGGTCCCAGCACCGAACCTAACAAATAATGCGTGTTCCTCACGTTTGTCACCCAATCGCGGATAGCCTCGTTGATGGCGTCTTTAAGGGTGCGGCTGCCGCTGCTCACCGGGCGCACCTCGGTACCCAGCAGACGCATGCGAAAAACATTGGGCTGCTGCCGGGCCATGTCCACTTCGCCCATGTAAACAACACACTCCAGACCCAACAGGGCGCAGGCAGTGGCCGTGCCTACACCGTGCTGCCCGGCTCCCGTTTCGGCAATAATGCGTTGTTTGCCCATCCGTTTGGCCAGCAGAGTCTGTCCCAGGGCATTGTTGATTTTGTGCGCGCCGGTGTGGGCCAAATCCTCTCGCTTCAGGTAAATTTTGGCGCCGCCGAGGAACCTGGTCAAGCGTCCGGCATAGGTGAGGGGCGTCGGTCGGCCCACGTAGGTTTTGAGCAGATGGTTGAATTCAGCCTGAAAATCAGGATCGGTTTTGACCGCCTCGTAGGCTGCTTCCAGTTCGGCCAGGGCCGGCATCAATGTTTCTGGCACAAATTGCCCGCCATAAGGGCCGAATTTTCCTTTATTCATTTAGCTCTCCTCGTTTAGTTATTTTAGGTCTTTGGCTGCCTTCACCAAAGCTCTCACCTTCTCGTGGTCCTTCTTTCCCTTATCCGCCTCCACCCCGCTACTCACGTCAATGCCCCAGGGCCTGACCGCCTGAATCGCCTCGACAACGTTGGTCGGGGTGAGACTCCCGGCCAGCATAATGGGATACTTTTGAGCAATGGCCGCCGCGATTGTCCAATCGGTAACCTGGCCGGTGCCGCCGTAAAGAGTGGGATGGTAAGCGTCGAGCAAGAAATAGGGCGTAAGGAAGCGGGGAGTAAGGATGAGAGATGAAGGTAGATATTTGTTGATTAAATGCTCGGCTTCAGCCAGGGATTGTGGGCGCAGAGCTTTGAAAGCGCGCCCCTGAAAGTAATTCACAAATTCGGGCGACTCCTCACCGTGCAGTTGGGCCGCATCAAGCTGGCAGTAATCAAGCGTATCACCAACCACCTCCAGCGAAGCATTGACAAAAACACCCACAAATCTGGGCAAAGCATGGTCAAGATTACCTGGCGCCTGACCCCTGACCCCCGACACAATCTCCCTGACGATTTCCGGGGCAACATAGCGTGGGCTGGGTTCGTAGAAAATAAACCCCAGAAAGTCCGCTCCCGCCTGAGCCGCAACCAGAGCATCTTCAAGATTGGTGATCCCACAAATTTTCACTTTCGGCATTGGTCTTCCTCCGCCATTCCGCCTGATTTCAGCGTATCTTCCTTACCCCTATCACCCCAGATTAAAGCTCATAATTAACCAACTCCCTGACCTTTTGGCCTACATCCTTGGCTCTAACCAGGGCCTCGCCCACCAAAACGGCATCGATGCCTTCTCTGGCCAGACACGCCACATCTACCGCCGTGTGAATCCCGCTCTCAGCCACAAAACAGACATCGGCCGGAACTTGCTGACGTAACTCAATACAGGTGTTCAAGTCAACCGAAAAATCACGCAGGTCACGATTATTGACCCCGATGAGGCGAAGCTGCAAAGGCAACACCCGCGCCAATTCTGCCCGGTGGTGGATTTCAACCAACGCCGTCATCCCCAATTTATGGGTCAGGGCCAGCAGGTCGGCCATCTCCTTATCGTTCAGCACGGCGGCAATGAGCAACAAGGCATCTGCTCCCGCCGCTCGAGCCTCGTAGACTTGATAGGCATGGAAGATGAAATCTTTGCGCAACAGGGGTAAAGTTTGACCGTTCCTCTGACTCAAGTGCTCCTTGATTTGAGTAAGGTAGGCCAATTGTCCCTGAAAATATTTTTCATCCGTCAACACCGATATGGCTGACGCCCCGTTTTCCGCATATATCGTCGCCAGTTCCAGCGGGTCGAAATTATGCCGCAAAAGTCCCCTACTGGGCGACGCTTTTTTGGCTTCAGCAATTAATGCTACCTGGTTGCTTGCCCGCAAAGCCGCTACAAAATCATGGGGGTTGGGCGCCAGCGCAGCCTCAGCCTGCACCATTGCCGGTTCGCGAGTTTCCATGCGGCGCGGCAGCTCTTTGGTGCGTTTATACTTGATGATGTCGTGCAGAATGGTCATTGTTTTTTGACTCATCCCCCAAAGAAAGCGCTGTGCAGCGTTGCTTTCCGCTCTATATGATTCCACACGCCGGTGAGACCCATAGCTTGCTGCATGTCAAACAGCGTTTGCTTAACTTCGGCCCGTACTTTTTTTGTGCCTTCGTAGAGAATTTGCTCCACCAGGCCTGGCGTTTCGTACAGCGATCGCCGCTCCCGGATGGGATTCAGCATGTTGTTGATGGCTACAGCCAGCTTCTGTTTGACCTCTACATCGCCCACTTTTCCGGCCCGGTAGCGTGTTTTCAAATCCTCCACTTCAGCCAGATTGGGGTTAAAGGCATCGTGATAAATAAATACCGGATTACCTTCTACCGTGCCGGGGACATCGGCCCGGGTCCGGTTGGGGTCGGTGACCATGTCCATCACTTTGCGCGCCACCACCTCTGGCGAGTCGGCAAGAAAGATAGCATTGTTCAAACTTTTGCTCATCTTTTCCTGGCCATCCAGGCCAACCAGCATGGGCACGTCACCCACCACACTCTCGGGGATGGGGAAGACGTTGCCGTAGGTGCCGTTGAACCGCCGGGCAATCTCGCGGGCAATTTCCACGTGGGCCAGGTTATCTTTGCCCACCGGCACCAAGTTGGACCGCACGCACAAAATATCGGCGGCCTGTAACACCGGATAGCCCAACAAGCCGTACGACATTTTCACATTGGCCTCGCGGGCCATATCCTTTAAACTGGGGACGCGTTCTAACCGCGATACTGTGACCATATTTTGCAGTAACGTGTACATCTCATGAATCTCATGCACCGCCGACTGCAAATAAAATGTGACCGCCTCCGGCTCAATCCCGGCGGCCAGCGCATCCAGCACCAGATGCCGCGCATTTTCAAACGTACCCTGAATGTCCTCGGGGCGATTTCGAGTGGTCAGCATATGCAGGTCGGCCACCAGAAAAAAGCTCTCGTAGTTGTGCTGGTGTTTAATGCGGTTCTTTAACGTACCGACATAATGCCCTAGGTGCAACTGCCCGGTGGGCCTGTCGCCGGTTAACATTCTTGGTCTGGCCATAGACTGTAAGCTCTAACTTCCTGCTTGCTGCGTAAATCCAACAAATCTGTTCAGCACCTCCAGGGCAGCGCCACTGTCGATACTCTCGTTGGCTAACTTAATCCCTTCGGGGAAATCATCTGCTCGACCTGCCGCCACCAGCGCCGCCGCCGCATTGAGCACCACCACATCCCGCCGGGTGCTGTTCATCTTGCCGGAGAGAATCCCACGGGTGATCTCGGCGTTTTCTTCAGCGGTGCCGCCCAGCAGGTCAGCCGGATTGGCCCGATTAAAACCGAGTTCGATAGGGTCAAGGATCGTGGTGGTGACCTGCCCATTCTGTAACCGGCTTATCCGGTTGGGGCCGGTCGTGGTCAACTCATCCAGCCCGCCGTGCCCGTGCATCACAAACGCGCCTCGACTCCCTAACTCACCTAATACTTTGGCCACGAGTTCGGTCAAAGATTCGTCGTACACGCCAATGATCTGCGATAACGCCCCCGCCGGATTGGTCAGCGGGCCGAGCGCATTAAAAATAGTGCGCACGCCCAACTCGCGGCGCGGGCCAATAGCGTGTTTCATGGCCGGGTGGTGTTTGACAGCAAACAGAAACCCTATCCCAACCTGGTCAATTGCTGCGGCCACCTGCTCCGGCGTGAGGTCCAGGTTGACCCCCAACGCGGCCAGCACGTCGGCGCTGCCACTTTTGCTGCTGGCCGCCCGATTCCCGTGTTTGGCCACCTTTTGCCCCGCCCCGGCCACCACAAAGGCGGCGGTGGTGCTAATGTTGAACGTGCCGGAGCCATCGCCACCCGTGCCGCACGTGTCGACCAGTTCTTCTGGCGGCGTGGCCGGTTTTACCATAATCGCCGAACGCCGCATGGCGCGGGCGCTGCCGGTAATTTCGGCCACAGTTTCACCCTTGAGCCGCAGGGCCATCAGGTAACCGCCGATCTGAGCCGGAGTGGCCTCACCCGTCATAATTTGCATCATTACGGCTTCGGACTCTTCGGCGTTGAGCGACTCGCCATTCATAACTTTATTGATTGCTGTTTTAATGGGCATAATCACACCTCCTTCTTGACTCCCTATGGGTATGGTATTCACTCGCCTCAACTTGGGCGCTTCAATCTCCAAAAAATTACGCAATACTTCGTGGCCGTATTCGGTTAGAATCGACTCGGGATGGAACTGCACCCCAATGGTGGGATATTCTTTATGGCGCAGGGCCATCACCTCGCCGCCTTCTTGATTACGGGCCGTCACTTCCAGACAATCGGGTAGCGGTTCTGGCAGAATCAGTGAATGATAACGGGTGGCGGTAAACGGACTGGGTAGATTGTGAAAGATGCCGGTTTTATTGTGCGCAATCGGCGATACTTTGCCGTGCATAATTTGCCCGGCTCGCACTACCCGGCCACCAAAAGCCTGGCCAATGACCTGATGTCCCAAACAGACTCCCAAAATGGAAATTTCCCGGTAAAAACGCCTGACTAAATCCAGCGAAATTCCGGCATCATCCGGCGTGCCCGGTCCCGGCGAAATTACAATCTGGTCGGGTTGCATGGCCGCAATTTCATCCAGGGTGATGGCATCATTGCGGTACACTTTAATCTTACAGCCCAGCTCACCCAGGTATTGCACCAGGTTATAGGTAAAAGAGTCGTAATTATCTATCACTAAAATCATAGTTTCCTCCGTTTAATAAACCGATTGGGGAAGGGAGAGGAGGGAGAAAATCTTTGACCTCTCCTCTCTGATCTCCCTTCTGTCATCTGTTTTGCTCGGCATAGTCAACGGCTTCGGCCAAGGCTTTGGCCTTGTTCCAACTTTCCTCATACTCCCGCTGTGGGTCGCTATCGGTCACAATGCCGCCCCCCGCTTGAATATACACCGTGTCGCCCTGCATCACCACCGTCCGGATGGCAATGCAGGAGTCCATCGTCCCGTCGTAGCCGATGTAGCCGATCACCCCGGCGTATAGCCCCCGCCGGGTATTTTCCAGTTCGTCAATAATTTCCATGGCTCGTACTTTGGGCGCGCCGCTGACCGTCCCGGCGGGGAACGTAGCCCGCAGCAAGTCAAACGCATCAAAGCCCGGTTTCAGCTTACCCCGCACATCGGAGACAATGTGCATCACGTGCGAGTAACGCTCAATCACCATCATCTCCTCCATGTGCACCGAACCATAATCGCAGGCCCGGCCCAGATCGTTGCGTCCCAAATCTACCAGCATCACGTGTTCGGCGCGTTCTTTTTCATCTTGCAGGAGTTCTTCGGCCAGGGCATTGTCTTCATCAACCGTCTGCCCCCGCCAGCGCGTCCCGGCGATGGGGCGCAACTCGGCTACACCTTCCTCCAATCGCACGTGCATCTCCGGGCTGGCCGAGATAACGTGCAACGGCGGGCTGCCAATGCCGCCGGGAAATCGCATAAACACCATATACGGCGAGGGATTGTGCATGCGCAGGGCGCGATAGATGCCAAATGGATGAGCCGAGGTGCGGCGCGATAACCGCTGAGAGAGCACCACCTGGAAAATATCCCCGGCAGCGATATATGCTTTAGCTCTCTCCACAATGGCCTTATACTCGTCCAGCGTAAAATTGGCTTCCAGACCGTTGTGGGGCACGTCACGCGGGGCGGGAACTTCCGGCAGCGGCGCATTGAGTCGAGCCGCCACCTCATCGATCCGCGCCACGGCCCGCCGGTAAGCCGCGCGCACATCTCCCCGTGTCAAGTCGGCATTGGAAACCACCTGCAACCGCTGGCGAGCGTGGTCAAACACCACCACGGTGTTGGCCAACAGAAAGGCCATGTCGGGCAGGTGCAGCTTATCGGGATTCTCATCCGGCAAACGCTCAAAGTGGCGTACGGCATCGTAACCAATAAAACCCACCGCCCCGCCAATAAAACGCGGCAAATCGGGCAGACGCACGGGTTTATATTTGCTCATTTCTGCCTTCAACAGGTGCAGGGGGTCTTGCCCGGCCTGCGCCTGCACCAAACGTCCGTGCCCCTCGCTGGCCAGATAGACCTCGTTGCCAAAGGCGGTCATCACTCCCCGTGGCCGCACTCCGATAAAAGAGTAGCGAGCAACCTGTTCTCCCCCCGAAACCGATTCCAGCAAAAAACAAGACCCTTCATCCTGTAGTTTAAGATAGATACTCACCGGCGTTTCCATATCTGCCGGTAAATCCCGGTAAATAGGAATCAGATTTCCCTGTTGGGCCATCTTTTCCACTTGTTCTAGCGTTGGTTTATACATCGCATCACCTCCGTTTGTTGAAAACAAAAAAACCTCTCGTCCCGAGAATCCTTATAGATTCTCCAAGGACGAGAGGCTTATCTCTCGCGGTGCCACCTTGTTTAGACTACCCGGCCGATAGAAATAAAAAACCTTGTGTGAAACACACAAGGCAATCTTGGCGGGCCAGTCTCACTCAACAGATACGCGGTTATTATCCATCAACGGGCAATAACGTGAATATCCGGCTCCCAGATAACGGTGGAGTCTCCGTCGCCGCCTACTTGCCAGGCCAAAGAAACTGGCCCAATTTTCGGGGCACAACTCGCGGGGCCATTCACCACTCTCGTACGTACCGCCCTCACACCAACCGGCGGCTCTCTGAACGTCGTTTGAATGACTACTTTTCCCGGTCGCAGCCTTTCACAATTAGATTAAGTTAGGCAAGACTTTATCATGGCTTTGGCAATTTGTCAAGATATTCTTGTTTGGTGTAGCAATTCTCAGTATGAAACCAATAGAGACAAAAACGATTTGCCATAGACAGTAATCAGGGTTAATGTGGTCAGCAATTATGACTG
>JAFGNV010000033.1 GCA_016926805.1 Anaerolineae bacterium | reverse complement strand
GTCAAGCCTGCGATAGCGGATTCGAACATGTGCTATCTTTCCGGTGGCAATAACACGGGGCCAGGTGGAGGTACGACGCGGAATCTGTGGCGGTACGATCCCGAAACGAATAGTGGCCAATACGTCGGTAGCTTTGCCGGGAACGTCTGGTTTAACTTTCATGCCTCGTGGTATGTGCCCTGGGTGGGCGATGCGGGTGCCATCTGTGTGGCTGGCGGTGTCGATCACAATTACCAAATCAACGATACTACCCAGTGTTACGATCTGGGTGCCGGCAGCTTCAGAACGCCCAACGCCGACCTGGGAACACTCCCCGAGCCCTGGTGGGGTATGGCTGACGGTTGGCAGATGTATCAGGGGCAGTATCAAATCTGGATGGCCAACGGCGTGGCCCAAGATGGCTCGCGGCTTCCGATCTCTATCTATGCAAGTGCAACCTCAGTTGGCTTTCAGCCTGGGCCGGATGTGCCCGTTGCGCTGTATCGGGGGGAGGGGGATGGTTGGGTGGACAGCTTCTATATGGTCGGCGGCTCCGAGGGAGGCTTTAGCCCCAGTCGCTACAATCAACTGCTTGTCCGGTGCCCGTGGTGTGCCGGGATCTATCTTCCGGTTATACTCCGAAACCACACAAATTAATATCATCCCGTGAAACAAGACCACAGTCGCAGCGGCCTGGATGGGGTGGGGCTGCATGACCCCGGCCGTGGCCGCCGACATTCCCGGCTCTCTCATTGTCTACGAGGGGGATTCGACGGGCGATTCTACGGTCAAACAACATGTCTACGGACGCATGTGGTGACCGGAAGCGGTGTACCTGCCGCTTATCTTGCGCAACAAATTGTGGGGCATTCGGGTGGATAAAAGTATTGTTTACGAATGCGTAAGAACGGCGTATGCGTCGCACTACAGCCGTCCAACAAGAAAATTTTACATCTTTCGAAGGAGGTCTAAAAAATGAAACACCTTTTTATTTTTTTAACACTGACGAGTTTGTTGTTAGCCGCTTGCGGAAGCACCCCAACGCCTGACCTCGAGGCAACGGTGCGGGCTGCTGTTGCAGCCACCCAAACCGCACCTGATCTCGAGGCGACAGTCCAGGCCGCTGTTGAGGCTACCCAGGCCGCACCTGACCTCGAGGCAACGGTGCAGGCCGCGATAGCGGCCACGCAAGCCGCACAGCCAACCGAAATGGCTGCACCAGAGCCAACCAATACCCCAGTGCCCCCCATTAATACTCCTATGCCAGAACCCCCAACCCACACGCCTGTTTCTGAACCGGTGGGCGATACGCCTACGCCGCCTCCGCCTATCACAGGAGCTGTTGGATCCGTTGCCTGCATCTATTACGTAGCTCCCGGTGGCAGCGATGACGCTCCTGGTACCGAAGCGCAGCCCTGGGCCACCTTCCAACATGCCGCCGATACCGCGCAGCCCGGCGATAGCGTCTGCTTCCGGGACGGCGACTACCCCACCGAGGAGGCTCACCTGACCCGTTCTGGTACCGCCGACGCTGCCATCACCTTCATCGCCTACCCCGGCGAGTCACCCATTCTGGATGGCGGAGGCAGCGCAGGAGGGCTGCTGATCCTGGACCAGGGCACGTCCTATCTGCGTATTAGTGGTTTCATCCTGCGCAACTTTGGGTGTTGGGGCATAGATTTGACGGGGGAAAACCGCCACATTCAACTGGATCACCTGGACATCGGTGGTGGCGAAGCCGGCGTCCACTTTACGGTAGGCGATTCTGGCCAGCCCGCCCAATATGGCCCGGTGGAAAACATGACCCTGGCCGACAGCCGCATCCACGATTGTCAGTACACTGCCGTGGATTGCACGCCAGGCCCTTGCAACGAGATGGCCTTCCGCAGCCTGGAAATATATGGCGCAGGACTGGGGGAGGCAAGCTTTGCAGCCGATGGGTTGGCAGTGGAGAAAGGGATGGATATCCTGGTCGAGGACTGCTACATCCACGACAACGGCGGCGACGGGATTGATCTCAACTCCCGCGACCGGGCCGGCAATGTGCCCGGCATCATTGTCCATCGCAACCGTGTGATCCGCAACCATCAGAACGGCATCAAGCTGTGGGCCGGCGGGCGGATGGAGAATAACATCGTCTGGGGCCAGGGGAACAGCGCCGTGTGGGTAGGCGTCTTTCCCAGTACGATGGAGGTGGTCAACAATACCATCGCTTACAACATGTGGGATCCGGCTTACAGCGAGCACAACTGGGCCTTTGTAGCCGGCTACCCAGAAGAGATGGAATCGCCGCCGGTGGCGTTGACGCTGGTGAACAATATCTTTGCCTTCAACGCCGACCCTACCGGTGAGCCTACAGGCATTTATCTTGGGCCAGGGGTCAACCTGGTGCGCGAAAACCACAATCTCTACTGGAGCCGGGTGGATGGCGAAATCACAGCCGAGTTCGTGAGCGGGCGTGAAGATTCCGATTTTACCCGTGCTGAGATTGCCGACGGTACCTGGGCCAGTTACACCGGCCAGGGCCAGGGGAACATAACGTCCGAACCGCTCTTTGGGGCCGATTGGCCGGAGGTGGATCTGCGTCTGCAGGCCGACAGCCCTGCTGTGAACGCGGGTGGCGCCGTGGGCGCCCCTGCCGATGACATCGAGGGCCGTCCCCGCGATACCATCCCTGACATCGGGGCGTATGAGTGGTGAGAGCCTCGTAACAGCTAGTGATTCCTCTCTCAGTTTCAATTACGAAAAGCAGCCCTCGGGCTTCGGCGATCTCAGCGCCAGGGCCCTTCAAAGTTCATCCGGTCAAATTTGACGAAATTAATAGGACGGCATAGAGATGCCGTCCGCTGACGTATTGGGGATGCGTTAGCTATGGGTTACCTGATAAAAATATATTGTGGGTTCTCGACAATGCGTTTTGTGAATACCTAACTTTAGTCAGGTGAAATATGTTACTCTTGGTGGTATACTTTGAGAAATACCCCAAAATTCTATTTTACCTGACTGAGGAGGAACCTATGAATAAGGTAACGAAGCGAGTTCTCTTTTGGTCCCCGAGAGTTTTATGTATTCTTTTTGCGCTGTTTTTGAGTCTGTTTGCGCTAGATGTATTCAGTGCAGATAGTAGTTTTTGGGAACAAATACTCGGTCTATTAATCCACCTGGTGCCAGTATACATTGTTGTCATCTTCTTGATCGTGGCATGGAGATGGGAATGGGTTGGGGCGGTCGTGTTTATTGGCTTGGCCTTGTTTTATCTGTCCCAGGCCTGGGGCCAGGAGCATTGGAGTGCTATTGTGTCAATTTCTGGTCCCTTAACGTTGATAGGCGTTCTTTTTCTGTTCAATTGGGCATACAGAGCACAACTGCAAACGAGATAGGAGTGCAGTCCCGCCGGTTTTTCATTCTTGGCAGGGCGAATCTCAAACCGAAACAGGTTACCTTAGGAACATTTATACGGCTGGATCGTCATATTGACCAGTTCAGTGGGTTATGATTCGTAATCCGGTAATCGAGAATCAAACCGCCAATGATCGAGGCGGCGATAGTCAATGCCCCCAGCACGGTGAAAATGGGTGGGACTGGCTGCCACATAACCAGATTTGTGATCGCACACCGATGACTTACCTGCTGAAGTGAGTTGCCAGAGTGTGTCGGAGGGACTGGCTTGTGTCGATCCATTAACGTGGAACGTCGGCGACTTGGGGCCGGATATCACAGCAATTTTGATGATTACCGTGGTGATTCTTCCGGCAGGTGAGGGACAGTCGGTTGTGAACAGCGCTTCGGTAACTGCGACAAATGTGCTGATTCCGTCGCCCTCCCCCGAGGTTTGTCCCGATGGCAGCCTACTGTCCGAAGGTGTCTGCGAAGAATTAGTAGGCCCATTACCCTCCCCAGCTGGAAATCCAAATGTCTACCTCCCTATCATTATTAGGTCATCGTAAATTGTTAACGGGATGTACTTCTTGAGCAGAGGTTAAAAAGTATCCTCTCAATAATTTGGGGTAGGGACAGAATATTATTCTGTCCCTACCGATTAAATAGGTGGATTCACCCCTATTTATTGAGAAGATACGTTAAAAAGACGACAGAAAAAAACGAGACTTGGCTTCTTGATCGGCCAGGTCTCGTTGCTTGTGAGAGAACACGTAAATCTGTAATCGTCAATCTTGCCATAAATGTGCAATAATTACCACCTCTCGCAGCGAAAAATACACCGTATCATTTTCCCAATGCGGCATCAACAGCGACTCCAAGGGCGCGGGAATATTCCGCATCATTTCCAGTAATCTTTCTTTATCCTCCGCCGATACGCGCATCCGGTCGGCCCAATCGTGGAATTCCATTTCTTTGCTGAACTGGCGGGTGACTTCAATCACAAACCCGGCCTCCACCAGCATGGCCTGCAATTCCTCCAACGACGGCACCCAAACATGCGAGGGGTCGCGTAATTTCTCATAGTCATTATAATATTGAGCCGCCACTTTGTCGGCAACGGAAATATTGTCGGCAAAGCCCAACACCCCGCCGGGTTTGAGCACGCGGGCAAATTCACGCAGGGCCTGCCGGGGGTGGGGAAAGTGGTGAAAGGCAATGCGGCACGTGACCAGATCAAACGTGTTGTCGGCAAAGGGCAGCTCCTCCGCATCGGCGGGGCGAGTTTCCACGTTGGTCAGTCCGCGTTGAGCGGCCATATCGGCGGCTTTGTTGACCATGGCTTCGGTTAAATCCGTGGCGATCACTTTGCCTACTTTGGGGGCAAAGGCCAGCGCCGTATGCCCGGCCCCTGTCGCCACATCAATCATAAGCCAATCGGGTTCGGCGTGGATTAAGTCGGTCAATATTTTCAGGCTTTTCCCTTTGGCGTGGATCGTGCTGGTGGCATAAGCCTCGCTGGCGGCGCCGAATTGGGTTTGCACTTTAGCTTTCAGATCATTAGCCATAGTAATCTCCTGACCTGAACCAGGTCGCTTCGCTTACAAGGCCGCTTTGCTTACAAAGTGGCAACCATTGCGACACAGAGAACGTGGAGTTTTTCGAAATTTTTTATCCTCAGCTATCCAGACCCTGCTCAAAGGGCAAGACCCGACGCCTGATTATACCAGAATCGGAACAATTGGCGTAACCAACCCCAACCATTTGGCCTTCCCAATCCCTTTCCCCCCGGTGGCTTTGCCCCTCCTCCTGTTCTTATGGTACAATATCATTTTGATTGACCCATCTGGAGCAAATCCCCCCATGGATGACTTGTTAGCAGGACTCAATCCGGCCCAGCGCGAGGCCGTGACCACGGTTGAAGGCCCTATTCTGGCTTTGGCTGGACCTGGTTCCGGCAAAACGCGGGCGCTCACGCATCGCATCGCTTACCTGATTCGGGCCGGTCGCGTGGCCCCCTGGCAGATAGTGGCCGTAACCTTTACCAACAAGGCCGCCCGTGAGATGCGCTCGCGGTTGGAAGTTATGCTTTCGGAACCGCAGGTCAACCGGTTGGCCGTGGGTACGTTCCACGCTCTCTGCGCTCGCTGGCTGCGCCATGATGTGGCGGTCATGGGCCAGTACGATCGCAATTTTGTCATTTTTGACACCAGCGACCAGCAGGCGGTGATCAAACGCGCCCTGCGTGATCTGGAACTGGATGAAAAGCGCTGGAAGCCAGGCCCCATCCACTATCTAATCTCCAAAGCCAAAAACGACCTTGTCCTGCCCGATAAATTTCCCATGCGAACCTATGAGGAGGAAATTGCGGGCCGGGTTTACGAGCGCTACCAGCAAATCCTGGTAGAAAATAACGCCATGGATTTTGACGACCTGCTGCTCATCACCCATCGCCTGTTCAACCGTTACGAGACCGTGCTGGAAAAATACCAGCAGCAATACCGCCATGTTCTGGTGGACGAATTTCAAGATACCAACATGGTCCAGTACGAACTCACTAAAATGCTGGCCGCCGGGTATGGCAACATTTTTGTGGTGGGCGACCTGGACCAGAGCATCTACTCCTGGCGTGGGGCCGATTACCGCAACGTGTTGCGCTTCCGCGAGGATTACCCCGATCACAAACTGATCCGGCTCTCGCAAAATTATCGCTCCACCGAAACCATTCTGACCGCCGCCCAGCACGTCATCCGGCAAAACCGGCATCGCCTTGAAAACGAGCTGTTTACCGAGCGCGGGCAGGGTCCCAAGATTTGCATCGTCGAAGCCTACAACGAGTGGGAAGAGGCCAAATTTGTGGCCGATGAAATCGAGCGGCTGCAACTGGAGCAGGCAATTTCACCTGGCGAAGTGGCCGTGATGTATCGCATCAACGCCCAGAGCCGGATTCTGGAAGAAACTTTTGTGAGCCGGAGCATGCCTTACCTGCTGGTGCGCGGTACCCGCTTTTACGAGCGCAAGGAAATCAAAGACGCTCTGGCTTACCTGCGCCTTATTCACAACCCGGAAGACAGCATCAGCCTGGGGCGTATCATCAACGTGCCGGCCCGGGCCATTGGTCAAAAAACTATCAACGACCTGGAACGTTGGGCCTTTGAGTTGAGTATTACGCCCTGGCAGGCCATTCAGCAGTTGGTCACCGATGATGAGGTTGGCCAGCCCGGAGCCGATGACGGCGACGCCCCGTCGGGCAAGTTGGCGGCGGTGGCCGCTGCACCATTCAAAACCAGAGCGCGGCTGGCGCTGGTCGAGTTTGGCCGGATGATGAATCTGCTCATCAACGCCAAAAGTAAGATGTCGTTGCCCGATTTGTTTGACCTGACCCTGGCCCGTAGCGGCTACAAAAATTTTGTCAACGACCACACCCCGGAGGGCGATGAGCGTTGGGAGAACTTGCTGGAGTTGCGCCGGGTGGCCGAGGAATTTGGTAGTCTTGAAGGAGACGAAGCCCTGGCCCTGTTTCTGGAACGGGTCGCCCTGGTTTCGGATGTGGACGCGCTGGTAGAAGAAGGCGCAGCCACGGCTATGCTCACCCTGCACACGGCCAAAGGATTGGAATTTCCGGTGGTGTTTATGGTGGGCATGGAGGAAGGCATTTTCCCTCACAGCCGCAGCTTCCACGATGCCGAGCAAATGGAAGAGGAACGCCGGCTGGCTTACGTGGGTATGACCCGGGCTAAAGACCGACTTTACCTGACCCGGGCGTTTCGCCGCTCCAACTATGGTTTTGAGGAATTAACCCTGCCTTCCACCTTTCTCGCCGACATCCCGGCCAACTTGATTGATGAAGTCTCGCGGCGGCAGCGGGTCAGAAGCGCGGTAGAATATGGAGTCGACCGGCCGGTTCAATCGGGTAGCGGCTGGAAACAGGCCGCTACCTCTTCACCCACCACCGCAGCAACCGGTTACACCATTGGCGATGCTGTTTATCATCAAAAATTTGGCGAGGGAACGGTAATTAGCGTAGAAAGAGAAGGCAACGAAGAGTATGTGCAGGTTGCGTTTCCCAATCAGGGCATCAAAAAACTGGCAACCAGCTATGCCCCGTTAGCGCGACGATAAACTTTTTGCCGCTTCAACATCGGCATGCTATAATTTTTGTCGTTGGAAGTGACTCACTAACAATTAAAAATTCACAATTCACAATTAATTAGTCATTAACCTGGGGAGGTGCCAGAGCGGTCGAATGGGGCGGTCTCGAAAACCGTTGTGGGCTTCGGTCCACCGTGGGTTCGAATCCCACCCTCCCCGCTGGACAATGAACAATCTACAGTGAAACAATGAATAATGAGGCAATAAAAAAGTCTTTGTTCATTGTGTCATTAAGTCTGGAGAGGTCGCATAGTCCGGTCTAGTGCGCACGATTGGAAATCGTGTAGGTGTAAAAGCCTCGCGGGTTCGAATCCCGCCCTCTCCGCTCTTTGCAGAGGATGAAATATGAAGGTGGAAGGATGAGAAACAGAAAGTCTTCTTCATCCTTTATCCCTCCACCTTCAGCCTTTCTTTACCCTCGGGATGAGGGCAACCGGGTGGCGTTGATTGTTGGGTCCTGCGCGGCAGGAGTCCACGAACCAGGTCAGGTCCGGAAGGAAGCAGCCTTAAGAGGTCCCTCTTGGGTGTCGCAGGAGCGCCTGGCATGAGTTACCCGGTTGCCGTCGTCCTGAGTGAGCAGAGTCAAAACCAAAAGCCTTTGGCTCATGTTTAGAACAAGTGCAGGCGTAATCGAACCCTCACCCCAACCCTCGCCTTCTGGGAGAGGGGCAGGGGTGAGGGTGACGGTGCTGATAATTTTCTATTTGCATTTGGACATTGGCACTTGTACTTGACATGAACCAAGCCTTCAATAGAGGGCCTTCAAAGAAGGATGGAGGAGCGAAGGGGAAAAGGGAGGTTAGCCCGCCAAAAGTTTCAAGAAACTTAGAAAACTAGCCTCCCTGCTTCCCGAAATCCCACTAACTCAGTTGTTGCATCAGTTGTCATTATCCGGGGCGGGTCTATATGGCCCGCTCTTGTGTTATCTTGGCTGGAAATTCAGGTTATGATTAAGGCCATTCTTTTTGATCTTGAGAGTACCCTGTGAAAATGGGTCAGTTATCGGGAGTTTATTGCTGAGCAGGTCTGAAGGAAGGATAGTGTCAGTTCAACAGAAATTGAGTCTGCGCCAATCTCTGGCCCGCCGATGGCCGCAGTGGCGGGCCGGACATGGCTGGTGGCGTAGTTTGGGCATGATTGGCCTTATGCTGTTGTTGTGGGCCGGTTACGTTTTCACCGGGCAGCCGGTTACTTTACTCATTAACGGCCAGACGCATCCGGTACGGGCGCATCGCCTGACGGTAGCCGGGGTGTTGCAGGAAACGGGCCTGACCCTGGCCGCGAAAGATACAGTCCAGCCTGGCCTCGAGGCCAAACTGTCGCCCGGTGATACTGTCACCATCCAACTGGCCCGTCCCGTTACCGTAGAGGCGGACGGCCACACCATTCAACTCTTTACCCACCAGCAAACTATCATCGAGGTGTTGGCCCAGGCCGGAATCACCCTCAACCCTCGTGATGAGGTTTTGCTTAATGGCGCGGTCATTGAGTCTCACCAAATGTCTTTGCCCACCCCGGTTCCAGCGCAGGTATCCCCTCAGAATATGGCCTCGTTCTTATTTGCCACGTATACTCCGGCCGGGGCTATCGCTGCCGCGCGCCCGGAACGCGTCCAAGTGGTGGTGCGCCGCGCTATTCCGGTTATGTTGAATGACAGCCGGGTACGGAACACGTTTTACACCACCCGGCCCAACGTGGGCGAAGCCCTGTTGGAGCAGGGAATCACTCTCTTTTTGGGTGACAAAGTGACGCCCAGTCTGGGGACCCGTCTTTCGCCAGGGATGGCAATTTACCTTCAGCGTTCAATCCCGGTGGTGATAACGGTTGATGGCCGTACCGTAAAAACCCGGACCCGGCACCAAACTGTTGGCGAGGTGTTGGCTCAGGAAAGGATTACCCTGATGGGGCAAGATTTCAGTCGCCCCCCGGTTGATTATTTGCTGGCGGCCAACGAGTACATCGAGGTGGTGCGCGTGCGTGAGGGAGTTGAAATCCAGGAAGAACTCATTTCGTTTGAGGCCAAATGGATTCCCGACCCGCACATGGAGATCGATACCCAGGAGGTGCGGCAGGCCGGTTCCAACGGGGCCATTAAAAAGCGCACCCGGGTTCGGTATGAAAACGGCCAGGAGATGTGGCGAGAACTCGAGGATGAATGGGTTGATCACGAACCGCTGGAGCGGGTGATTGCTTACGGCACCAATATCGTCGTCCGCACTCTGGAAACTGAGAACGGCCCCCTTGAATACTGGCGCAAAATTCCAATGCTGGCTACGGCGTATAGCGCCGCCACTTCTGGCAAGGACCCCGACCACCCCCGTTACGGGATTACGCGCAGCGGCCTGCCGGCCGGGTATGGAATTGTGGCGGTTGACCCCAAGGTGATTCCCCTGATGACCGATCTGTATATCCCCGGTTATGGTCAGGCTCTGGCCGGCGATACCGGCGGCAAAGTTTTGGGCAAACATATCGACCTGGGATATGATGACGGCCAATCACTGCCTGACCTGTACGAATGGCGCGATGTCTATGTCCTGGCCCCCGTTCCGCCGCCCGATAAGAT
Organism: Anaerolineae bacterium; assembly: GCA_016926805.1. Lineage (GTDB taxonomy): Bacteria > Chloroflexota > Anaerolineae > 4572-78 > J111 > JAFGNV01. The sequence goes on along the minus strand of JAFGNV010000033.1, from coordinate 13,893 downwards.
TCGTTACGTGCTTCCCCAGTGGCCGCAGCAAAGATAATGAGCATGGGAACCGAAGGTAAGGGACCAGGATGATGATTTTTTTCTGTCTCCCTGGTTCCTCAACTCCCGGCTACTGTTTTTAGGAGGGGTCTTTGCAATCTAATCACTCACAGTCCATCACCACCCTGCTCAAAAAATACAACCTGCGCCCTCGTAAAGGGTTGGGCCAGAATTTTTTGGTAGACCCCGCCCATCTGGCCAAAATTGTGGCTACCGCCGATCTCGCCCCCACCGATACCGTTTTGGAAATCGGTCCTGGTCTGGGTACGCTCACCCGCTGGCTGGCCGACGCTGCCGGTCGGGTGATTACGGTTGAACTCGATCCCGGCATGGTGGCTCTTCTCCGCAACGAATTGGGGCATCTCCCCAACTTGACGATTGTTGAGGCTGACATTCTCCAGACCGACCTCGAGGCCCTCCTGTCAGGTTCTGGCCAGTTTTCCCAATCTCTGACTCCGGAAATTCCGTCTCTACCCTTTAAAGTTGTCGCCAATTTGCCTTACTACATCACCTCGGCCGTCGTGCGTCATTTGTTAGAAACATCCCTGCGACCGGAACGGTTGGTGATTACCGTGCAAAAGGAAGTGGCCCAGCGTATTGTGGCCAAACCCGGCCAGATGAGTCTGCTGGCCGTCAGCGTGCAGTTTTATGGTGAGCCGACGTTGGTGCATCACATTCCGGCGGGCGCGTTTTATCCACCCCCCAGGATCGACTCGGCGGTGGTGCGGATTGATACCTTTGCCCGCCCCTCCCTGGCAGTAGCCGATGTAGGGCAGTTCTTTCGTGTAGTTAAAGCGGGCTTTGGCCAGAAGCGCAAACAGTTGAAGAATTCGTTGGCCGCCGGGCTGCACCGGCCTGCATCCCAAATTGTGAACGCCATGGAACAAGCCCAGATCGATCCAACCCGCCGGGCCGAAACATTGAGTCTGGCTGAGTGGGGACGTTTGGCCGAAGAATTGGGTTAAGGGAGGGACAGGTGTTACTTGGCGTTGCTCCCAACCCCACCATCGATCACACCCTGCACGTGCCGGAGATGAGCGTCGGTGGGGTGCATCGTGCCCGCCAGGTCAATCGCGTAGCCGGTGGTAAGGGGTTGAACTTGGTGCGAGCGGCACACCTGCTGGGGGCGAAAGCTCAGGCAACCGGCCCTTTGGGTGGATACACGGGCAAGATAGTGGCCGACCTTTTTAAGGCCGAAGGATTGGCAGCGGATTGGTACTAGTTGTCGGCGGGGGAAACTCGCACGTGCCTGTTGCTTACCCACGCTACCGGCGAGGCGACGGTGATCAATGAACCGGGTCCGGTTTTATCCAGACAGGACTGGCAGCGGTGTTTGGTTCATATTCAGGGGTTGGCGCAACAGGCCCGGGCCGTGGCGATTGCCGGGAGTCTGCCCCTGGGGGTTGCGCCGGAAACACTCGGCGTCCTGGCGCGCTCGCTGGTTTCTCCAGAACGAGCCGTTTATGTAGATACCAGTGGAGAAGCGCTACGCCTTGCCCTGGAACTACCCGATGGCCTGGGAATCAAAGTCAACCGGGCCGAGTTGGCTGCTGGTTTGCGGCTGCCGCTGGACACGCTTGGCCAAATGGTGCAGGCAGGACAAACGCTGCTAACGCGAGGCGCAGTCTTGGTGGTGGTTACGCAGGGCAGGGCCGGTGCCGTAGCAATTTCACCGGAAGGGTGCTGGCAGGCGACGGCCCCACCGGTTGAAACGGTCAGCACGGTGGGCAGCGGCGACTCAATGTTGGCCGGGTTGGCGGTGGCCCGGCTGAAGGGAGAAAGTATCGACGCGGCCCTGGCCCTGGGAGTTGCTTGTGGGGCGGCCAACGCGCTAAACAATCGGCCTGGTTATCTTGAGTGGCATGTGACTGAGAAATTATTGGCGCAGGTCAGGATCAAGAAGATTTAAAATCTTCTGCTTGCCCAGTATCGCTTTGAGTTATTTCTTGTTCAACTAACTGCTTTAAATTTTCCAGGCAGCCGGCAATCATCTCTTCAAAAGCGCCGTTGCCGGTAAATCGAATGATCAGTTTGCTGAGCGAAAAACCGCCGGTCAGCTCCCAATCAAGCGACCAAGTTACCTGGGTGTGGTCGTTGACGGCTTCTAACTCAAAGGTGCTGGCCTGGGTCATTTCCAGGGCGGCATTCTCGGTTGCTTGTAACTGGTAAGCCAATTTCTGGTTGGGTTCCCAAACGGTAATCTCTTGGGTGGCTGTTTGTCCGTCATTGGATATGCCAATCCAGATGGTGCCGACGCCTTCTTTTTGCTCACTGCCGTATTTGCCTTCGACCGGATAAGGGAAACGGCCTTCGGTATAGCTCCAATCCGGCAGGCGGGTAACGTCAGAGAGTATAGTCCAAACTTGTTCCGGGCTGGCGTTGATTTCTTGGGAGTAACTTACGTGGCCCATAATTTCACCTCGATTTGATGTGGGTTAAAATGCTGGGATAATGATAACGTGATTGGGGTAAATGGTCAACCTGACTATAATCCCAAAGACACAGGGCAATTTGTAGAGACGGTAAACATAGTTTTTTGGAGAGAGGTTTTTTTATTATGCGCGCCATTTTACAGCGGGTTCGGGCCGGACGCGTTACGGTTGACGGAGAAGTGGCCGGTGAGATTGGACCGGGATATGTAATTCTGCTGGGGGCTACCCATGGCGATGGCCCGGCGGAGGTGAAAAAGTTGGCCGAGAAGACCGCGCACTTGCGGGTTTTTGAGGATGAGCAGGGTAAAATGAATCTGTCGGCGTTGGATACGGGGGCCGAGATGCTGGTGGTATCGCAGTTTACATTGTTTGCCGATGTCAAAAAAGGCAGACGGCCTAGTTTCACCCGGGCCGCCTGGCCTGAAGTTGCCGAACCGCTATTGGCTAAATATGTTAGTTGCCTGCGTGAGGTAGGGGTCAATAAGGTGGAAACAGGTATTTTTGGCGCTCACATGCTCGTTTCTATTGAAAATGACGGCCCCGTGACAATTACGCTGGATACGGACGAGTTGTAATAACTTATTCTTCCATACCCGGAATGTATAGTTTCTCGGTGTATTCTTTGACCATCCGGCTCATACTGAATTGAGGTGCAACGGTGCGGATGGTTTCTTTAACCATCTTGATCCACTTTACGGGAACACCGTTAGCATTCCGCTCATAAAAGAGAGGTACCACCGGGTCTTCCAAAAGCTCGTAGAGGGCGGTAGCGTCGGCATGGTTTTGTTCATGTTCGTCCTCGTATCTGACTTCGGGGTGGCCAATGGCCCAACCGTTCTGTCCGTTGTAGCCTTCGGCCCACCAGCCGTCTAACACCGATAGATTGGGACAGCCGTTTAACCCTGCTTTTTGACCGCTGGTGCCGCTGGCCTCCATGGGAGGGCGGGGTGTATTCAGCCACACATCGGCCCCGGCAACCAGGTAACGAGCCGCATTCATATCGTAATCTTCCACAAAGACCAGATGCCCGGCCAGCCCCGCTTCGTGCGAGCGATGGTAAACTTCGCGGATAAAATCTTTGCCCAGTTCGTCTCGTGGATGGGCTTTACCGGCAAAGACAAATTGCACCGGACGCACGCCGTCGCCATTTACAATGCGTTTCAGTCGTTCGACATCGTGAAACAGGAGGGTTGCTCGTTTGTAGGTGGCAAAACGACGGGCAAAGCCGATGGTCAAGGCCCGGGAGTCTAACAAATTGGCGGTGGCCTCAATATCATTCAGGCTCATACCCAGGCGAAACATTCGCTGGCGGGTGCGCAGCCGCACAAAGTCGACGAGCTTGGCCCGAAGTTGGTTCATTACCTCCCACAATTGTTCGTCCGGAATATGGATGACTCCGTCCCACATGGCCTGGTCATCAATATGCAGGGTCCAATCTTCCCCCAAATATTGGTCAAACAAGCGTTTGAGTTCTGGCGCCAGCCAGGTTTCGGTATGAACGCCGTTGGTAACGTGGGTAATTGGCACTTCTTCAACGCTGAGGTTGGGCCACAGCCAGTGCCACATGTGGCGTGACACTTCACCGTGCGACCGGCTGACGCCGTTATAGTGACCGGCCATATTCAAGGCGAGGACGGTCATACTAAAGGTTGGCCCCCAACCCTGATCCTGCCGGGCCAGATTCATAAATTCGTCACGACTGATTTTCAGCCAGTCGTGCCAGTTTGGAAAATAGCGGTCGATCATGGGAAAGGGAAAGGTATCATGACCGGCCGGCACCGGCGTATGGGTGGTAAAGATAGAGGTTTTGCGAATGATTTCTTTGGCTTCGGCAAAGCTCAGCCCGCTGTCAACCAATTCTCTGGCCCGTTCTAATACTAAAAAGGCAGAATGGCCTTCGTTCATGTGATACACCGCCGGTTTGACCCCCAATGCCTTTAAGGCCTGTACCCCGCCAATCCCCAACACCATTTCCTGGGCGAGCCGCATTTCCTGGTCTCCGCCGTATAGTCGCGCCGAAAGTTCACGATCTTCGGGAGCATTGGGGTGAATGTCGGTGTCCATCAGGTAAAGCGGAACACAGCCGACCTGGATGTGATACACCTTGGCGTAAACCCGCCGGTCGGGCAGGCCGTTGCGGGCCGGTAAAGCTACCGAAACCACAATCTCTTTGCCGTCGATGTCAAACGCCGCCTGGGCCGGTGCCTCGGCAAAGCGCACTTTGGTATAAATGGCTTCCTGGTCGCCATTAGCCGTGATCAACTGTTTGAAGTAGCCCTGCGGGTACAAAAACCCGACGCCGATAAAGGGCAATCCCAAATCGCTTGCTTCTTTGGTATGGTCGCCAGCCAGAATACCCAGGCCGCCGGAATAAATGGGTAAACATTCGTGCAAACCAAATTCAGCCGAGAAATAGGCAATTGGTTTTTTGAGTTTGTCGTTATAGGTGTGTTTGAACCAGGTGTTTTCAAAAACCTGGTATTCATCAAAGGCGGTCAAAATATCGTGGTAGGCCCGAATGAATTCCGGGTCATTGGCGGCGCCATTCAAGGTCGACTGGCGCACTTCACGCAAAAACAGGATTGGATTGTGATAGGCGTCTTCCCAGAGCCGGGCATCGATTCTTTTGAAGAGTTCTTGGGCTTCCGGGTGCCAGGTCCACCATAAATTATAGGCAATTTCGGTCAAGCGGATGATCCGATTAGGAATGGGCGTAAAGCCAACCGATGTCATCATAGGCCTTCATCCTTCCCCACCTTCTTGCAGATTGGGAATCGTCTCCTCATCAGGATTTCTAATATTTCTGTTAATAAATTGTAGTCGAAGATGGGAGAATCTCAAAATTACCATACCAGCCATACCACTAGATATAGTATGGCCATAGGAACAAAAGTCTATATTTTGGGGTATCGAGACAGGCTCCGGGACAAGGTTTGAGGAAAAGTTCAAATTGAAGACCTGCCCAAGAAGCTCTAACGGTTCTTGGCGCCTTCAGCCGCCAACTCAGATAATGCGGCAATCTCGTCCCGGTGACCGCGCTCGTGGCGGTAGGGGATGCGCAACACACTGGCCAGCGTTACGGGCGTACCCCAGGCTGGATGCGAACCAACCCGGTTCAACGCTTCTTCGGGAATACGGTCAAGCAAAACCAGTAATTCTGCCCGGGTTTGGTGCAGCGCAGCAATCGTCTGCGCCCAGGTATAGTCGGCTCGTTTGGCTACCTCGCGATTGTTCCACGCGTCCTGGTTAAAAGCAAGGTCGTAACACAGTGGCGAAATGGGACAATCTTCGTGCGAGATGCGGTGGGCAAAATGCAGCACCGACTCTTCCACCGCTACCAGATGAACCACGTGGTCTTTAATACTCCAGGCATCGGGGCGAATCCGGCGATTGATCGCTTGTTCGTTAATGGTGTGCAGCAGTTGCAGGGTGTCATTACGGCTTTGCTGCAACTTTTGCCTGATGTCGGCCAGACGCGATGAGGCCATTAGCCCGCCGGTATCGGAGGAATGATTAGGCCGGCCGGGTTGAAGTTGGTCGATTCGCTCAGAATGGCGCACCCACTCAGGCCAATCATCCCCCCAAAAATGAGAACAAAGATCAGAATGAAAACGCAGTACAAGACCAGATTGAGATACCCGATAATTAAACCGGCCATTGCCAGACCATCGCCGCTTTGCGCTCCGTAACTTGCCTGTATCTCCCGGCGAGCCATGTGGCCGGTGATGATGGCCACAATGGCACCCAGGATGGGGAAGAAAAGCCAACTCAGAATTGCCGTTACCAAACTGACAATGGCTAGGGTATTGGTGGGAGGGCTGGGGGCGTAGGGCGGTTGTTGGTTCATGGTTGTCTCCTATGGTTGAAATTTTAAGCTAAGGATTGAGCATTAAATAACTTCCACAAATCAAACCGATTTTCCGAAGAATTTATTTCTAAAATGCGGAGGTTGTCCTAAACTAAGTTTAGGCTTAATCCTTAGCCCTAAACAGCCGCCTTACGCCGGCGGCGGCCTTGCCACCACAGAAACAGGAGCAAGGCAAGGGCAACCAGCAAGACGATAAGAATGGGAACAAGAATAGACAGAACGGCACCGATCAAGGCGATAATATCCTCGATAATGCTGACCAGCCAGTTGCCGGTTCCGGCGGTAGTAGCGGTCACGGCGGGCCGGGCTACGGTTTTGACCGTATGAATACCCCCGGCCAGGATGAGGCCAGCGATCATGGCCAACACCGGATGTAAATCACCAACCACACCAGAACTGGCGGCAAAAAGAATGGCTCCGGCTATGGGACGGCCAACGGTCTGGATCACATCGTTCACCGTATCCACGGCCGGAAACTTGTCCACAGTCATCTCGATGATGAGCAGCACCACCAGCGTACCAATAACCCACCAACTGGTCATCACGTCCCACGGTTCGTTCAATTTGATCAGGTTGGTGTATTTGGCCACCACGGCCACTACCAGCAGCGGTAGATAGGCATTCAACCCCGCCGAGGCCGACAGCCCAAAGGCGGTGGCAATGTTAGAAAATGCTTCGATCATAGTCTAACCTCCTATGTCGTTTCCTCCCCTCAATTACTCTTTAACTTGCTGTAACTTGTTTATATCTGGCAGCCTTCTGAGAAAATCACACCTGACAGGTTCCGGAACCTGTCAGGTGTTTAATCTTATAACAACGTTTCAGGCATTCGTAGGACTACCAGTTTTTTCCAGGCTTTAAATGGTAGCCTGCTTGGCCACCTGTCCATAAAGATTCGCGCTCACCAACATCGACCAGAAGAAGGTGAAGAAAACCCCCACCACACACAAAATAACTCCCAGTCCCGCCAGTAATCCGGCAACCCAGCTCAGGAGAATTGCCACAATGTAACCACCGAAGTTCCCGGTAATTAAAGCAAAAACTTGGCCAAACTGAAAGGCTGAACCAAACGTATCGTACTGAGCATAGCGAATCAAAGCAGCGGGGATAATGATGCTTATGAGGAGGCTAAGTATAACCTGGACACAACTCAGACACCCGGCCAGAACGGTCAGGGCTTGAATAACGTTCTCATCCAGGTCGGGTTGAGCTATTGCTGCATTTGCTCCTCCCGACAAGCATGCGATGAGTAGGACCGGGATGTTGTAAATTAGTCCTATCAGAAAGACCATTAAACCCTTTTTGAACAAATTGCCAAAATCAGTCCATTCCGGCAATTTGCTCTGTCCATCTCGTACGTTTTTGAGCGTCTCGAGCATGTAGCCGCCCAAGGGCAAGAATAAAACCAGTCCCACCACAATAGGCGATAAAATTGTGCCCACCAGGGCAATAGCCCCGCCAATGGCCAGTTTTTTCACCCACTCTTCGTCGTCGAACATGAAAGTAAATGCGGAACCAATATCCATTTTTATTTGACCTCCTTGGTTATAAAATCAGGTTTAATATAATAAAGCCATTCCGGTAAGAAATTCTTGTAGTTCAAAGTCCATTAATTCGGATGGCCGCTTCCCCAAATCGCGCCACCAACGGCGCCCAATCCGGCCGCAATAAACAGCCAAAGGCCGCAACAAATTGCGCCAATACCCAGCACCCCGGCAATGCCCATGCCACCGGCTAACATTGTTGGATCGACGCCCAAGTCAGACAATGCGGCTAACTGCTCGGGGGGTAAATCGGCCAATGTCTGGGCAAATTGTGAACTTCCCGTCACCATAAAATAAATACCATTAATCACCAACCCGACAAAACCGGCAATCAGGGCGGCCAGGGCGGTGGCCACTGCTCCGGCGCCGGCTCCCTTACCGGCTGTTCGAGGAGGCGCCATCCAATAGGCCGCCAGCACCCCGATACCAACATAAACCACCAGGGATAAGATAAAGGTTATACAACCAACGCAGGGGATGTAACCAAGCAACGTCAACACGATTAATACGACGGCACCAATCCCCCCCGCTTTGAGAACAGCTTGCATGTCCATAAAGAAATCCCTCCTTGAAGTGAATTATTTATAAAAATATGGCTTGTAGAAAAGTCACCTCATTATACCAAACCTGTCTTCAGGTGACAATAGTGATTTTGAAATTACAAGGTTTGACGAAACCCGAACGTCTAGGATAACCGGGTGCGTCCAGAATTTTGTGCAATCTTCAGTTGCCCGAAATCTGGACAGACCAGGGAGAATTCGGGGGGATACCGTCTGCGCATAGCCCAGATTCGCGCCCCCGGTCTGTCCCAAAAATCTCGGATAGACCCGTTTGTTGAGAATAGATTGTCAGCAGATAAATAACTGTGGTACAATGGCGGTTGTTTGAAGCAATATTCCCCACGATCGTTGAGAATTTCGATTTTTTGCACACTCCAGTTTTCCAGCCGACCCCAACAGCGGGAGTTTTTATTGAGTGTCGTCTTGCGGGGGTGAGTTGGTCTTGATAGTAGGTTGTAGGCGGGCGATTGGGGCCGAGGCGTTGGGTGGCAACGTCTATTAGGGTGGAGAAAGAACAAGGACAACGGAGATGAAATCAAAAAAGGAACTCAAGAGAGAATACAAAGAAAGGGAGAAAGTTGCTGGTATCTTTCAGGTGAAGAATACGGTGAATGGCAAAGTGCTGCTTGGAAGTAGTCTGAACCTGGAAGGACCGCTGAATAGCCACAAGTTCATGCTGTCCATTGGAAGGCATCGCAACAAAATGCTTCAGCAGGAATGGAATGAATATGGTCCAGACAAATTCGTCTTCGAAATTCTGGATACTGTGAAGGTCAAGGATGAACCAGACTTCAACCTGAGCGATGAATTGACGTTGCTTGAACAGATTTGGCTTGAGGAATTTCAACCCTTTGGCGAACGAGGGTACAACACCAGCACAAATATTCGCCAGGCATAGTAGGCCGACTCGGAGAGCGGCCGATTATTACGATTGTTTCTTGCATCGGCCAGCCGGTTTGACGTGTGGGGCGTCTTGCGGGTGGCAAAAGGTTAACGTTGCGCTCTGCGATTTGTCTGCTAGAGATTGAGTCTTCAGTATGAAAGTAAGCCGTAAAATCTATCTTGCTGCTTGGAGAGAGGTGAGACACTGGGATGGGAAAACTATCAACAGAATATCTAGACCTTGGAGATGCAAAGATTGCCTATCGAGAACATGGAACTGGCCCCACCCTCATCCTTCTCCACGGGAATTCGGAGAGCAAAGGGGTCTTCTCCAAATACCAGAGGGTCCATTTCAAGATGTTTCGCACCATAGCCATAGACAGTAGGGGCCATGGAGAAACCATCTCAAACGATACCCAATATAGCATCGACCAATACAGTGAGGACGTAATAGGGCTGTGCAGGGCAAAGGGCATAGCGCAGGCAGCCGTCATTGGCTATAGTGATGGAGGTAATATCGCGTTATTTCTGGCGAAGAAGGAACCAACAATCTTCAAGAAGATAGTGGCTATTTCCCCAAACTATCTTGTCAGCGGCACAACAGACGGAACACTCAGGTTTGTTAGAGCTACGGCCAAGATATTGCGAATACTTGAAAGGTTGGGCCTGCCAACCAAGAAAGCCATCATGCGGTTCGATTTGATGCTGAACGACATCGGGATAACAGCGGAGGAATTGGGCAGCATTCAAACCAGCCTACGAATACTGTATGCCGAAAAAGACATGATAAAAGAGGAGCACATAAAGGAGATGGGCGGGTTGATCCCAGGAGCAACTATCAAGAAGATTGGGCATTGCAATCACCTGACGATCTTCTATAAGAAAGAGACGATAGAGGATATCAGGGACTACCTTCTGGGAGAGGAATCAGCCGTCTAACAAGTCGTCAGGCTGTGTAAAAACGTATAGTGGTAGAGGTTGTGCAATCGGTATTGGTTTCAGTCCGTAAAAACCGCCCAACAAGCATCCTGAGAAACTGACCGTATACTCAACAGCGTCATAAAATAACACAAATCCGCAGAGAATCTTGTTACTTTTTAATGCTGTTGAGTATAATTATGGTCATAAGATTCCAATTGGCAAAGTCACTACAGAATCGGTGGAACGGTCGTCTTGATAGCAGTACTGGTAGGGCTTGTCGAGATTACTATCACTTTTATCCCTGCATACAAAGCCTCCCAGGTGAGCGTGTGTGAGATTGGCGTATACCTAATGAGGATGATATGTCACTTGAAAATTTTATCCGGGCCATACCCAAAGTAGAACTACACGTTCACCTGGAAGGTTCCATTCGACCTGAGACTTTGCTGATACTGGCCCGGCGCAATGGAGTATCCCTTCCTGTTGATAGCGTAGACGGCCTGCACGAGTGGTACACCTTTACCGACTTTGCTCATTTTATTGAGATTTATATTGCCGTCTGTTCCTGTATTTGCACCCCTGATGACATAGAATTGATTGCGCGCCAATTTTTGCAGGGGCAAGCTGAGCAAAATATTCGCTATAGCGAAGTTATCTTTACCCCCTACACCCATTACGCCTCGGAACACGCCATCCAATTTGTCGATCAATTGGCGGCCTTGAGTCGGGCCAGAGACTGGGCTACTGTCGAGTTAGGCGCGCGCGTAAATTGGGTTCCCGATATTTCGCGTAGTATTCGTCCCCTTGACCATAGCCTGACCGTGGCCGATTGGGCCATCAGTGGAAAAGACCAGGGTATCATTGCCCTGGGCATCGGTGGGCCGGAAATTGATAACCCTCCCGAACTTTTTACAGATGCATTTATCCGTGTTCGCGCCGCCGGATTGGCCAGTGTTCCTCATGCTGGAGAAACCGTGGGGCCGGAAAGTATTTGGGGCGCGCTGAAAACGTTACATGCAAATCGTATTGGACACGGTGTCCGCTGCCTTGAAGACCCCCAATTGGTAACTTATTTACGAGACACTCAGATTCCTCTGGATGTCAGCCCCAGCAGTAATGTGTGTTTGGGCGTAGTCTCAAGCCTGGCCGAGCATCCGTTGCCGCGCTTGTTGGAGGAAGGGCTTTATGTAACTATCAACTCCGATGATCCGCCGATGTTCAATACCACCCTCACCAATGAGTATCTGCAAATTACGGACACGTTTGGTTTTGATGTTGACACGATTGAGCAATTGGTGTTAAACGGCGTACGGGCCAGCCTGTTATCCCCGGCCGAACGTGAAGAAATGGAACAACAATTCAAAACAGAATTTTCTCAACTCAGAGACAAGTGTTTACAAAGTGGTGAAAGTGAGTGATAGAGTTTTGGTACGGAATGTATAAAGCCACGGCCAGGCCGGGGCTTTTTTGTTGGCAGGGTGTGTTTGTAGGCTTATCAGCCGTCGCTTATATAGAATTTGACATTTTGTATACCGAACGGTATAATGCTATCCTTAAAAGAGTAAGCAGCTATGGATAATCGTTCCAGAATATTGTCGCGTGCGTTAGAATTATTTGCCTCATACGGATATGATGCCGTCGGGGTACAGCGCGTTGTTGAAGCTGCTCACGTAACCAAACCCACCTTGTATTACTATTTTGGTAGTAAAAAAGGCCTCCTGAACGCTTTACTGGAAACCTATTTTAGTGAACTATTTCAGGTTGTTGAAAACGCGGTTGTTTATAATCGTGATTTACCCCTGACTCTGAACAAAGTGACCACTGCTTATTTTAATTTTTCCAGGCAAAATCCGGTTTTTTATCACATGCAACTCTCAATGTGGTTTGCACCCTCGCATAGTGAGGCATTCAAAGCAGTATCCGGTTTTAACGAAAAACAGCAAAATTTACTAGAGAATTTATTCATTGAAGCCGCCAGGCAGCATGGCAATATGAAGGGGCGACATCAGGCTTACGCGGCTACTTTTTTGGGGATGGTTAATACCTACATCGGGTTGTCGTTGAATGGTTACACGGAATTGAATGAGCAATTGGTCTACAAGGCTGTCCATCAGTTTATGCATGGTATCTTTTCGTAATTTTTTTTGCCCGCTCCCTATACCGTTCGGTATACGGCACTCAATTACTTACTTTTTGGAGGTATTCAGATAATGGCAGATTGGGCGAGCCGTTCGATTTTCTACCATATTTACCCATTAGGATTTTGTGATGCGCCAAAGCGCAATGATTTTGGGGCATTGCCAGCAGACCGCTTGAAAAAAATATATGATTGGATTCCTCACCTCAAACAATTGGGAGTAAATGCTATCTATCTGGGACCGGTATTTGAGTCATCCACTCACGGGTACGATACGGCCGATTTTTTTACCGTTGACCGCCGGTTAGGGACGAACAGCGTGCTAACCCAACTCATTGCCATGCTTCATCAAAATAATATTCGTGTTATTCTGGATGGGGTATTTCATCACGTGGGTCGTGATTTTTGGGCTTTCCGAGATGTTCTGAAAAACCAGCAAACTTCAGCGTATTGTGATTGGTTTTCTGGCCTCGATTTCAACCAAAAAAGTCCATACAACGACCCTTTTGCCTATGAAGGCTGGAATGGTCATCTTGACCTGGTAAAACTTAACTTGCATCATTCTATGGTTAAAGAGCATCTTTTTCAGGCGATTGATATGTGGGTCCAGGAGTTGAAGATTGATGGCTTGCGCTTAGATGCGGCTGATGCCATTGATAAAAACTTTTTGAAAGAGCTTGCCCATTATTGTAAAAGCAGGTACCACGATTTCTGGTTGATGGGAGAAGTGGTACATGGTGATTACACTCACTGGGCAAATCCCGAAATGTTGGACTCTGTTACCAACTATGAATGTTACAAAGGTTTATATTCCAGCCATGTGGATAAAAACTACTTCGAAATTGCCTATTCTCTTAATCGGCAATTTGGTCCAAGGGGTATCTATAAGAATTTATTCCTTTACTCGTTTGTTGACAATCATGATGTCAACCGTGTGGCCAGCCAATTAACCAACCCTGCCCATTTATACCCCTTATACTGCCTGCTATTTACAATGCCGGGCATACCTGCTATTTACTATGGCAGCGAATGGGGGATTGAAGGACAAAAGCTCAATGGCAATGATACCCCTTTACGACCAGCATTGGATTTGTTGACAATGTCACACTCTGCCCCCCACCCTGGTTTAAGGCAGCTTATCTCAAAATTATCAAGAATTCGTTTAAATTCAGCGGCCCTAAAATTCGGTGATTATCAGCAACTCTACATCGCCCATCAACTATTTGCGTTTGCCAGAAAAAGCTCTGACAATTTTGTTGTGGTCGTCGTCAATGCTTCTGAGCGACCTGTTTCGCTTGAACTAACCATTCCAAACATAAATGCCGCCCAATTATGTGATTTATTGAACCCTGGAGAATCTTTTTCCATATCTAATAGGGTGATACAAATAGACCCTATCTGGCCCAATTGGGCCCGGATTTTAACAGAAAAATGATCACTCCTTTTACGAAAAAAGTACCTGTGCAATAGCGGCACAGGGAAGGGGGGATAATGGGGGGGAACTACCCCC
>JAFGNV010000032.1 GCA_016926805.1 Anaerolineae bacterium | reverse complement strand
CCGAAATTGACACCCAATTCCTTTTTCCCCTCCCCCAAATTGGGGGAGGGGCCAGGGGTGGGGGCAAAATAAAAACATCTCATCACTGATAACTGAACTACTACCAGATTACGCCCTGATGGGTTCAAAGTGCAAAAATGGTTAGATTCTGGTAGAATGGTGATGGTAAAAGAAACAAATTCTCTATTTTCCCTCAGAAAATCTATGAACGCTCAATCTTGTCCAAATGCCTCTTGGCAATCCAAGCGCTGGCTCCGGCGAGGTGGTTGCCTGTCTCTGCTCCTCCTGATCCCGGTGCTGTATTACGGCCTCTATCTGGCCCGGCGAGGGCCATTACCGGTCAGGCCGCAGTTGATTGCCCATCGTGGCGGGTCTGATCTTGCCCCGGAGAACACGCTGGCTGCTTTTCGCCAGGCCATTGACTTGGGCGTGGATTGGCTGGAAATGGATGTGCAAATGACCAGGGACGAAGCGCTGGTGGTGATTCACGATGAAACCGTTGATCGCACTACCAACGGCACCGGCCGGGTGGCCGACCTGACCCTGGCCGAGCTTCGCTTGCTCGATGCCGGCAACGGCGAGCAGGTGCCCACGTTTGAGGAAGTGTTGGTTGCAGCCCAAGACGCCGGGGTTGGGATATTGCCGGAGATAAAGTCGCCCCATCTTTATCCCGGCATCGAGACCAAAGTGGTGCAAGCAGTTGTTGAGGCCAACTACGGGGAGCAAACCATCATCCAATCGTTTGACCACGCCTCGCTGGAAACCGTCCACAGCCTCAACCCCGATATCCAACTCTGCGCTTTGTACGGCCAGGGCCAACTGAGGATAGGCGGTCCCCAACCCGGCCAGGCGAGTCGAATCTGCCCGATGGCCGAAATGGTGGTGCTCAACTCCTGGTTGATCCGGCAGGCCCACGCCGGGGGGCGGCAGGTATTTGTCTGGTTTGGGATCATTGAACATCCCCTGGTGATGCGTTTCCTCCTCGCTCTGGGCGCAGATGGGTTGATTGTGGATGACCCGCTGGCTCTGGCCAACATCCTGGACCGTTGAAAGCCGCGCCGAAGTACGATTTTTTGTAGTCCAACTACGAAGATTTGTTCCAACTATCTCCTAGAATATAGGCAAAGATCAATACCGCGCCATCCATTGCCCGGGCAATTTGTTTTGCCGAACTCGGGTAACGAGGATTTGAGATGGTTGGAGGATGGAAATGAATGACCTGGCCGACTTTTTCCCTTGTCTATTTTCCTTTCTTTGGTTATTCTGGCTATTCATTGCCGCCGGAATTAGCTTGGCCAAATTTAGCTTGGCCAAATCTCAAGAAACCAGAACCAGGCAGGCTTCCTGGGAGACTCTGGCCCAAAAGCATAATCTGACGTTTGTGCCGGGCGGTTGGTTGAGTGGCGGCGCCCGTGTTTATGGCAATTATCGTGGCTGCCAGCTCCGGCTGGAAACCTTTGGCCGGAATAAACAGACTTACACCCGGATTATGCTGTCGGTACCGGCAAACCACCCCTCTCTTCCCCCTCAGAATTTCGAGTTGCGCGGTTCGCCGATGTCCGTTGGTGAGGTAACCCGGCTGTTGGTGTTGAGACGTTTACCACTCTCTCTGTACGGAGAACTCAAGGCCGAGGTCAATGGCCGGATCATTCGCCATGAAGAGGCGGGGGTTGTCAGTAGTGAGAAATACCTGCAATCGGTATTTGATTTAATGGTGACTTTGATCGGAAGTTATCCCCAGGTTTTGGCCCTGGGCGGCGAAGCCATGCCTGCTTTGCAGGAAATTACCAAAATCGACCGCGTCCTGAAACCCGTTGTGGTCCAACTGTTGCACGACATTGGCCGCGAAACAACGTTGCGGTTGGGCGGTCGCGCCGGGCGCCTCTTTTGTCCAACTTGTCTGACCTGCTGTAGTCGGCATGAAGTCCGCCTGTCGTGGTGGCAAACGGTCACTTATTATGGCTGTCGCGGATGTGGCCAGAGCCGGAAATTTTTAAATTGGCCCGGCGATGTGGTGGTTGTGCTGGATAAAAGGATGGACGCGGAGAAGTTCCATCAGAATGGAGCGTTGCGGGTCAACTGGTTGCAACACCGCCACCTGTTTGACTTTGACGCCGTGGAGATTGTCCAGGCCACGGACGAGGAGGTGGAGCGTTTTGCCGTGCAGGTGGGCAACGATACCGACCCCCATCGCCAGCCGCGCTACGAAAGAATGCGTTGCGTGGTTTCGCCGGAGTGCCGGTTATCCGAGAACACCCGCCGAATATTACAGCGAATGTTCGGCGCGGTGGAAGTGGGGAACTAAATTGTTAATCATTTCTCATGAGTGGAATTTGCCACCAGCAGAGGCGGTTGCCTTGCAGGAACAACTGGCCGCTCAGGTGGTTCGAGAGACCAGGCTCGGACCCGCAACAACCGTCACCGGCATTGATGCCAGCTACCACGGCGGTCTGGCCCGGGCAGCCGTGGTGACGCTCAGTTTTCCCCAACTGGAGGTGGTAGAATATGCCACGGCCACTCGTCCGGTAGATTTTCCCTACATGCCTGGGCTGCTCACCTTCCGGGAAGGGCCGGCAGTGATCGAGGCGCTGGAGAAGTTGGCCGAAACGCCCAAGCTGCTCCTCTTCGACGGGCAGGGGGTGGCCCACCCGCGGCGGTTGGGCCTTGCCAGCCATATCGGCCTGGTGGTGGATATGCCCGCTATCGGCTGCGCCAAAAGCCGGTTGTGGGGTGAATACGATGAGCCGGGGCTGGAGCGGGGTGACTTTACCTTGCTGTTTGACCGGCAGGAAATCATCGGCGCGGTGGTCCGTACCCGGGCGGGAGTCAGGCCGGTGTTTGTGTCCATCGGCCATCGTATTGATTTGCCGACCAGTATGGATTACGTGTTAAAGTGTTGCCGGGGGTATCGTTTGCCGGAACCCCTTCGCCGGGCGCATCGCGTGGCGGGTGGAGCGGAGCCGTCGCTCGGTTGGCAGGGCAAGCTCAAATTCGGTTAAATGAAATTTACCAGCAATCGGAACAGAATTATCGCCCCCAAACCTGCAATGATGATCCCCGCGCTTCGGTTGACCCAGCGCAACGCCCGCCCGTTGAATCTGTCTTTTAAAAGGCCAATCCCGCTGCTCAGCAACAGCCACCATAATCCAGAACCGGAAAATACGCCTAACACCAGCAAACCGGCCCCGCCATAACCCCTTTGAGTCTCGGTCAAGCCCAGCCCGGCAAATATAGCCGCAAAGGAGAAGATGGTCATGGGATTGGTCAGGGTTAGCAGGAAGGTTGACAGGTAAGCTTTTCCCAATGACTTGGCGGACAGAGGGCAGGATCGAGCCGAGGC
Organism: Anaerolineae bacterium; assembly: GCA_016926805.1. Classification (GTDB taxonomy): domain Bacteria; phylum Chloroflexota; class Anaerolineae; order 4572-78; family J111; genus JAFGNV01. The sequence goes on along the minus strand of JAFGNV010000032.1, from coordinate 15,206 downwards.
GGTGCTCGAGAAAGTTTTTATCCCCAGATAACCCAAAAATATGCCACCCACGATCTGCCATAAGTTCATCTGGTCGGTGAGAACATTGGCGATGAAGGTAAGGCCAAAAGCCGCAACGAAACCGTACGCCGCGTCCGCCGTCGCCGCGCCAAGGCCAGAGATAAAGCCGTGGAACTGGCCCCGGTGCAATGTGCGTTGGACACACAAAATACCAATCGGTCCCACCGGCGCGGCAATCGCCAGGCCGAGAATCAATCCTTTAAAAAATAACCCGTGAGTCATAACCACTCCCCTGTTTTGGCAGATGCCCACACTTTACTAAAATGTAGCCATTGTGTAAATGGTCTATCTATGGCATTTGCGGGCCTTCACTTCATAAAACAAGGTAAAAATTGATGATGACCTTAGAACGTAAACCACTTGATTCTGTCGATTGGCAAATTTTGCGGCTGCTGCAAGAAAACGCCCGGTTGACTTATGCTGAAACCGGGCGGCAGGTAGGACTCTCGCCGCCCGCGGTTGCCGAGCGGGTGCATCGATTGGAGGAGGCCGGAATTATCGAGGGCTACCACGCCCGGCTGAACCCGCAGAAAATCGGGCTAGCGGTAATGGCCTTCATTCGAGTGAATGTGCCCGCCGAAAAGTATCCACCGTTCATCGCGCTGGCGGCCGATTTGGGGGAGGTGTTGGAATGCCATCATGTGACCGGAACGGAGGCGTTTGTCTTGAAAGTGGTGGTCACCTCTACGGCGCATCTGGAAACGGTGGTGGGGAAATTGAGTCGTTATGGCCAGACGACCACGTCGATTGTGATGTCGTCGCCGCTGCGCCAACGAATCTTGGCCGATTCTCTCCGAAACGAGACAGGGGCGCAATAATTGCTCATCTTTGACAAAGCCTGGCGGCGAGTCTATCATCCTTTTAAGTAGTTCGACAATGTCACATTAGGGTCTCACAGGGAGGAATCTTCGCCTGATGGTTACAGTTTTGAAACTGTAACCCGATAATTGGCCGAGTTAACTCCCCAGCCGAGTTAACTCGGCCAACGACCCGTTACAGTTGAATAACTGTAACGATCATCCTCAAATGTGACATTGTAGAAGTAGGCATTATCAGAAATAGGTGACATTCACTTAAAACATTTCGTATGATGACTGGCGGGGAGTAACAATGAACAAACACCATCTATGGCTGACTACCGGCCTGGCCACTTTTTTTACCCTGACTATTATGATCGGTTCGCTGTTGGTTTTTGGTGGGGTTGTAGCCGCGCCACTGGCCCAGGTTTCGACAACCCCCACGCCGCAGGTGGTCACCACCATCGTGACCGATCTCAGCGTGTCGGCTATGGCTTTTGTCCCGGTCAATCCAGACGCCTCATTTGAAAAAGACACCGGGCGACAAATGCTGACCTTTGCCCGCAACTCGGTTGGCGTTGCCACCGATGACAACATTTTTATTGCGCCCCTGTTTTTGCCCAATGAAACCATTTTGACCGGCCTGACCGTGTTTGGGGAGGATTTTGACACCCAGGGAGCGGTGCAGCTACGCCTTAAACGATGCGATCATGGTCAGGCTCGTTGTGTGAGCCTGGTCGAAACCACCAGTACCCCTGATTATGCGGCGGGTCAATTTGAAACGCTCAAAGCCGCCATTCCCAATGAGGTGGTCGATAATTACTTTTATAATTATTTTTTGGAATTAGAACTCACCGCTCTGGCCGGTAGCGGTCTGCGGTCGGTGCGGTTGGAGATGCGGACCAATACGGTTCTGACGACAGGGGAGGGCGTGCAGAAGTGGAGTTTAACCGGAAACGTTACGAATTTTCTGTTGCCCAACCAGGGGGTGACTCAGGCTCGCATTTGCACCGATGATTTGGGTCACCTGGATAATCTCACCCACTATCCAGAATTGGTGGTTGATGGTCATACCATTTCCCTTTCATCTAATACCTGTGTCACGGTATTGGGTTACAACATGCAAATCCGGCGTAACCTGAATGTCGGCCCATCGTCGGGAACGTACCAATTTTTGAATTGAACCCAACCAACCCATGTAAAAAAAGCCGCCAGTGGTGACGAATTGGCGGCTTTTCTTGTTACAATTTTGGGATTAGGGTTCCGGTTTATTTACTCGAGTTCTTGAAGCTCGGTAGGAAGAGTAGAGGCCGTTGATGGACAACTTACCGCAACCGTGTTACTGAATTGTGGATTGGCCGGTCGCCCGCCTTTTTCGGCGCGCATCACCAAAAGAACGCGATATTCTTCTTTGGTTGGGTCAATTGACGAGGGGGCAGGGCACATTTTCTGTTCCAGGTTGGTTATCATGGCCGCGCCTTGCGCATCCCCTTCGCCGCCGACTTCAAGGGGCAGAGGTTGGTCGACAGGCTCCCAGTCGCTCCAGGTCATATAACAATGTCCCTTCCAACCGAAAATTGAGTCTACTACCGGGCAGTATTCTTCGTAAACGCGCCTGTAGGTTTCTACCAGCAGGGTAAACTGGTCTGCATCCGGGTCGTAGTGATTCCATTGTACGCCAACGGAACCCGATGGCACCGAGGAGGAATAGGAAACATCCTCGTCTAAACTGGCGGCGCTAACCCCACCGGAGAGAATAACGTGTAAATTAAATTGTTCTCCATCAGGGGGAATTACATCCACGTATACCTGGGCCGTTACGGTACAAGAGCCGTTATCGGCATAGAGGGTAATGGTATGGCGGCCCAGTGTTTTGGGCGTAAAGGTAACTCGCCCGCTGGGATCGGAACTGGAAACAGATTGAATGTTGCCAGTGGGGTCTTCAATGACAGCATCAAAATTTGTGGCATTGGTTACCTGGTAGTCCAGCGTCACCTGTTCGCCGAGTTTGGCCTGTACGCTGACCGGGTCGGTTGGCCGGTAAACGTTACCTACCCCTATGATTTCAAATTTGTTGATTACCGGCGCGCCATAGGTGCCGTGCGTACATTCTCTGACTACCTCAAAGGTAACCCCCACAATTGGCCCAAAATATACGCCGTGAGGATTGCGCATGCGCCAATAGCTTTGGTGAATGCCCGGCGTAACGGGTACGTTAAGCAGAACTTCCAACACTGCCGTTTGATTAGGTTTGCCTTCGGGCACAACCAGGCGGGTGCTATCGATAATTGTGTTACGACGACCGGGTTCGGAAGGCCAGGCAGATTCAAAGGCAACTCCACCCGAGCCCATGGATCGCCCGCCGTAAAAGGCCAATTCGTAGCCAGTGCCCCAGGTGCAGGTACCGATATTTTGCATCCGCCAGGCCCGGTTAACAATGGTGCCGCCTACCGTTCTGGCCGGAACATCGTCTTCCTCGGTAATCATGACGCGCTGGCCGGTGGTGGCGGCATATACGCCAAGATACTGGGCCGCATCGCAAACCGGCGGGCCAAAACTGGGTAGCTCTGCCTGGGTGGGGCCGTAAGGCACGCCCGGGGCAGCCGGAGGTGGAGGGTAATGGCGAACCGGCGTGCCTACCGCCGTTGGCTCTACCTGCATACTCACCACGGCAATTTCGGCCTCAGCCGAAGTAGCCACAGTTGCCTCAGGCCCTGGGGTTGGGGTGGGAGGCTCGAATGCGCTTACCTCCGGCTGCACCGGTATCATTGCCCCACAGGCCACTGCCACCGTTTGAGTGTCAACCACCCGGATCTGTTGGGACAATTCGGACACCTGGTTATTGGTGTAATGCGTTTTCAGGGTAATGGCGTGTACACCAGGCTGTTGAGGCACCCATTCTTGCAGAACAAGTCCGTCAGCGGCCGGTACGTCAGAACGCATCAGGATACTGGTTTCTTGATTGGGGGCTTTCACCCATAATTCTACCCTGGAGATATTGCCATTGGGATGAACGCTTTGAATTTGCACCGGACAATCAAGCAAAACTTTCAGTCCTTCTTGGTCAAAATCAACAATTTTAGGAGCCAAAATGTCGGATTTTTGAACGGCAGGAGACGTTTCTCTACCCATAAAGAACCATATTGCTGCGGCCAGACAACCTACTATCAGCAACAAAGCTACCAGGGCGCCAACAACCCGGCTCCACGAGACGCTTGCCGTGGGAGGAAGCACATAAATAACCTGTCCCGGCTGCAAGCTGGTTAAACTTCTATTATTGGCATCAACCACGTCCTCTGGCGCAACACCGTATTTCTCGGCTACCAACGAGGGCGTATCGCCGGCTCTCACGGTGTATCTGGCCGGAATAACCAGAGTTTGGCCTGCCTGGAGTTGCACGGCGTTGGGGTCTTTTATTTTATTGATATTGGCTTCAATAATTAGATCGCGGGGAACTCCATACTTTTGAGCCACGAGAGGCAGGGTTTCGCCTTTGGCGACAATATGGGTTGGAAAGTTGTCAGTCATAAGAAGCCTCGACTTTAACAAAAGCTAATTTGGGTTCAGATGATGGTTGTTTCTATTTCACATCAAAACTGATGATATTTGACTCCGACTTTTCGCCGCGCCGGTTATAACCTATAACCTGGATCACATAATGTCCTGGTTGCGTGGGCGTGAATATCTGGTCAACCGTGAAAGACGTTTGGTCAAAAGGAGCCGGATCGGAGCGAATCAGCAGGTTGGTTTCGCCCGAAGGGACTTCGAGGGCATACAACTCAACATGCGAAACCCTGGCTTCACCGTCTTCGGTCCGAGATCGAACGTTGACCGATTTATTAAGCGGCAATGGATTCTCGGGCGCTTTCACCAGAAGCCAGGTCCGAATTCCGGGCGGCGGTGTTTTTTGGGTTTCAGCAGTGTTGCAAGCTGTCGCCATCGCCCCGGCGCATACGAGTAGGATCAAAATGATCCACAATGGTCTGGATAAGGTGTTGACCGGCATAGTATGGTACTCCGGTTGAGTGATTTATCTTATATTATAATATGTAAAGTTAATATGTAAAGTTAATTATAACATAAGATTTGTAATTTGGGGAGTCAAATTGGTGAGAATTGTAAAAGGTTAAAGAAAGTTGCCGGAGGTTACTACTCTAATCGTCGTTCTCTGATTTCTTCAGTCGCCGCCGCAAGATTTCCGGCACGTCGCCGCCCATCGACAGTATTTCCAGCGCCTCATCACTGGCAATGGGTTCTATATCTTCTGCGCGCAGGGCATAATCGTCATTAGAATCAGGGAGAACGAGGGGGGTAGTAAGAGAAGGGATCGGGGAAAGTGGTTCTTGCTCGGCCTGTTCCAGCATCGTATCATCAATCATGGCCTGCTGGACCATCTCGACCACTTCGCCGGTGTCGGTGAGCAACAGGGCGCCCTTATCAATCAAACTGCGATTTGTGGCCGTATCGGAGAGGCGAACCAGCACCGGCAACCCCCGTTCAAGGGCAACTCCAGCCCGGGCCTGAGCATCCTGGCTGGGATCAAGAACGAGCAGGGCCAGGGCCAGGTGGTCAATCAGCAGGTTGCGAGCTTCGGCGAATCTTTCTTCAAAGCCGATGTCGGGCGCAAAAGGGCTGACCAGGGCAATCTGCCCGGCGTCAACAGCGGTTTCCAATTTGGTTGTGGTTTTGACAAAGGCGCCGAGGCCCATGGGTATCACGGCCATAGCCCGCCCATCCGGGGTGGCCAGCATTTTTTCAAACGTGCTGCGATCAAGGCCGCGTCCATAGCCGCTGACCAGGCCAATTTCTTCGTCAACCAATACCTGCATCAATTCGTCTACAAATTCGGCGGTGGCCTCATCCGGGGGTTGCTCGCCCAATACGGCCACGGCCGGCTCGTTGAGCAGGGACAAGTTGCCCCGCCCCCACAACAGTAACGGTTGGGTGGCGGGGGGCAGGATATGGGCCAATCTTTGCGGATAACGGGGATCGGTGCGAAGCAGCGGTTCCAGGCCCTGCGCTTGCCATCGATCCAGCGCTTTGGCCTGCCGGGCCAGTTTGTCACTCAGGGCAGAAACCTGCTCTGCCTCATCATCCGTCAGGCCAAAAGTGGTTGACCACTCCAGCGGCGACAGGTCAAACAAGTTGGCCACGGCTCGTTTTTCCACCACGCTCCAACGCTGGACAATGGATTTAACCAGATTCAATTTCAGGCCGCTCTCATTGACGAGGGTTAGCCAGTAAACAACTTCCGGATAATCTACCATAAGAGCATTATAACACTAACTGCCAATTTTTTATAAATAGACCAGCCGGAGGTAAACATTGGCAATTGGAATGGCAACAAAGGGATAGTACATTTGAAATGCAGAAAGACCTGATGCGGGTTTTTGCGCGAAATCAACAGCAACAGCGTGGCCCTGGCCATCATTACGATGGCCAGGGCCAGACGCGCCATTGTTTCTCCATTTTCTAATTGCTTTTGGGGTTTATTCGACAATAAGCCGGATTGTGCAAGGCTCAGGGTAATTGCCGGTTGCGTCAACTACCACCAACCTAAATTGATATTCTCCTGGCGAAACGGTGTCAGAATTCCACGAACCTAACACACCCTCGAGGACAGATTTGTCATATCGCTGAATAAAGTTCCATTCGTTGCTGCCAGGGGCGCTGAATTCAAATTTATAATAGTCAAAATTGTCAATCGCGGCTGCTCCACTAATTTGAACAATACCGGTAACTCTGGCGCCATCACCGGGCTGGGTGATGCGGGCATTGGGATACGGGCAATTGGGTGATATACCCAAAACGGCTGCTTGAGGCGTGGCGGTGGGTGTTTCTTGGATGATAATGGTTGGCGGCGGGAGGGGTGTTTGGGTTGGGGTGGGGGTGGGTAATAGCGGTGGCGGAGTAGGGGTGGGAGGCAATTCTAGCATGGGCGTGGGAGTTGGTGTGTTGGGGGCGGGCGGGAGCATGGGAGGGGTCACCAGACTCAGGTAATAAACTCCCAGCATCAGACCCAGCACTACCATCAGGCCGGTAAAGGCGCGAGTCATTCGTACCCGGGTGTTCTCTCGTTCCAGGGTAAAAATTGAGCGCGCCCGGTCTTTGCGGGCCAGCCACATTAGTCGCAAGAAAATAAGGGCAACCAACCCTAAACCAATGTAAATCCAGGTGTCAAAGGCAACAATGGGCCTGAGAAATTCTAGCATGTGTGGTTTTTTTGTCCCCTGGTCTAAGAGTTTATTTCATCAGAATTCAACCTACAGAGTATACAAACAGGAAGAAATAGAGGCAAATTATTTATGCTTGCCTGGTAAAACAAAAAATGTGGCGCCCATAGTTTGCGGCGTCACATTTGTTTTTTAGAAGTGAGAGAGGCGGCTTGTTCTAGCTTTCTCGATTGATATGCGTATACACCTGGGTGGTAGAGATGTTGGCGTGGCCCAACAATTTCTGAATGTCTTGCAGTGATTTACCCTGACTTAATTTATGGGCGGCAAAAGAATGACGCAGGGTGTGCGGGGTAACTTCGGTGGAGATGCCTACTTCTTCCACATAATGTTTAATAATCAACCATAACCCTTGCCGGGTGAGTCGCTGGCCACGATTATTGAGAAAAAGGGCTGGCTCATCGGGGTCGTGCAGTAATTGCTCACGACCATTGTTGATATAATCTTTTAATACCTTCAAAGCCGACTCTTCGGTGAGGGGAATGACCCGGTCTCTGGCCCCGCCTCTTTTACTGCGGACCCGGACTGTGCTATCACCGTTTTCAAGATCGACATCAACGACATCCAGCGAAACCAACTCGGTAACCCGCATGCCAGAAGCATACAGCATTTCCAGCAAGGCCAGATCGCGCTGGGCTTTAGAGCCGCTTTCCCTGGCCGGAGCCCGTAAAAGCCGCTCGATCTCGCCGGGAGTCATCGCTTTAGGCAGACGTTTCTTCACTTTGGGGGAATCAAGAGAAAGGGTAGGGTCCTCTTTAAGATCACCTTCCGCTACCAGAAAGTGAAAGAACGACTTTATGGCAGCCACTTTTCGGGCTATGGTTGATGAAGCATACTCGCCACTGGTTTTGAGACGCTCGATGTAAGTTCCAACCATCTTCTTGTCTACATCTGGCCAGCTTTCCGGCTTTGGCCCTTCTCTGACTGTTTGAGTGTACTGATAAAACTGACTGAGGTCATTTTGATAGGCTGCAATTGTGTTTTCTGCGTATGATTTCTCCATTTCCAAGAAGTCTAAAAAACTCTGGATTCTATCTTTCATGGCCTACTCCTTAACGCCGACCTAATAATGAGTTACAATTAACTCTGAATTTTTGAAGACAAGACAAGATTTTATCCCTGAGATCAAATTATTCCCAGTTTGCCGAGCAGGTTCTCTTTTTAATCAATTCTGAATACTGTGACTGAAGAAACCTTTGCAATCTTGACGAGAACACTCACAAACTGGAGTTCTTAGCCAGAAGTTTGGTCAAAGATCTAATTCACGATGCAGAAGGTACAAGTTACCTGAATAAAAAGGGGAATCAACTGTCTCCATTTTACCAAAACTTTCCATAACTATCAAGTTGTTTTTGATAATTTAGACCAGACCGGCTAATCCTCCATGTCCTCAAAAAGGTCGCCTAATTCCCGTTCCCACACATCATCGAGCGGCATAAAGGGCATTTCGGTAAAATCTTCATTTAATTTATCAATATATTCCTTCACGTTGAGCTGGGGTATCTCGCGTTGTAGTTCGGTGATTTTCTCTTCCATCGAGGTTAGAAGCTCCTCGCTTTGCCGTTCCAAATCCGATAAATCAATCCCCAACCGAAACATGTGATTAAATCTTCTCATTAAATCGTACCACGCCTTGAAATCATTCTCCACTCTCACCCCTTGTTGCAGGGTAGTCGACAATTGTCCAAAGTCATAAGCCGGGACCATGGCATAAAAAACCAGAAACTCCAGTTCCCGTTGTTCGGCCTTATCGATCAAATATGTGCCGATGGTAGCGCCCCCTTCATAGTTAGAAAATTTAACGGCGTAGTTGGCCAATTCGATTTTCATCCGGCGTAGACTGTAAACACACGAAACCTCGCGATCTTTATTGTAGGGCATTGGGCCGTAAACTCCCCCCACGGCGGCTGCGCGTTTCACGTTCAACTCTTCTACAGCATCAAAGAATTCCTCGGCATATCGATCGGCAAACAGATGTGGCTCATGACCCAGAAAAATTACCAATCCTTTTTCCTCATCACCGGCATAGAAGAATTCATTTTTCTGAATCCCCAGCGATTTCCGATAGCCCTCTTCCAGTTTGATTTCTGGTCGCAAAAAGTGATGGGTGCCGGGAATCTGAAACAGGTAAAAGCCGTCGGGGTCAATCTCGCCAATTTTTCTGGCCCCGGTTTGTTCAACAATGTATTGGGGCATCCCCGACGAAATAGAGCCTGCATCCGCCCACTGGTGCCAGCCAACCAGCATATATATCTCTTTAGCCACCGGTTTTTCCCAAAGTTTAACCAAATCACCCATTGCTGCACCTCCAAGGTCTAATCACAATACGCGGCTTTGTCTGTAAAACCGGCAAGTGTGCTGGCCAGATTCCCACCCATTCGACAGATGAGCCACCTAACTATAGCTTACCTCTAAATGCTCAAAGAGTAAAGCGAAGTATCCTTTTTCGTTTTCACGTCTCAGGCTAAATCGTGGTATAATCTGCATTCATTTCGGTAAGGAGTATTCTGTGAGGCAATCAATTTGGTGGTTGATTGGTTTGATCTTACTGGCAGGTTGTGGCCAGGTGCTGACGCCATCGCCGCAAGCCATTCCCAAGGTTCAGCAAATTGTACCTTCACCCGTCGCCGTCACCCCAGCCCATACGCCCCAGTCCACTTCGACTCCCCGTCCCGCGACGCCCAGGTCCACCCCAACGCCCACGGTCAGCCCTACCCCCGTAATTTATGTAGTGCAATCCGGCGATACCCTGCTTGATATTGCCATTCGCTTTGAGCGCACAACCGAAGCCATCCAGGAGGCCAATGGCATCATCGACCCCCGCTTTTTGCAAATTGGCCAGGAGTTGATTATTCCTCCGCCCCAGGACAGTCCAGACAATCCGCCCACTCCTACCTCCACCCCACCCCCCCTGTTGGTTGAAGCGGTCAACTTTCAACAGACCCAGCAGGGAACCCTGTGGTGTTTGGGCCAGGTCAGCAACCCCGGCAGCGACTCTCTCTCGGAGGTGGTTGTTGAAGCCGCTCTGTACGATGAAGGTGGAGTTTTGTTGGCCAGAGAAGCAGCCTTTACCCAACTTGATGTGGTTCGGCCAGAACAGGCTGTGCCGTTTGCCATTTTATTTGACACCCCACCCCGTAGTTTTGCCCAGTATCAGGTGATGGCTGTTTCCGGCGTCCCTGTCTCGGAGCAAGCTCGTTATTATTTTGACCTGGAAGCCTTTGATTTACACGGGTCTCAGGTAGATATTGCCACCTATCGCCTCGACGGCCAACTGCGCAATGGGGGGCCTCTTGACGCCGAGGCCATCCGTCTGGTGGCCGTAGTTTACGATGAAGCGGGCCGGGTTCTGGCCCAACGCCAGGCCGAATTGGCCGTTGAACTACTCCGAGCCGGAGCTATTACTCCCTTCACCATTGATTTGATTCTGACCCACGGCGTGGTTGACCATTACGAGGTTCTGGTTCAGGGATTAGAAGCTCAATGAGATATTTGTGAAAATTAGTACAGGATTTCATAAATACGTTCCGAGCAGAAATGCCATTTTTGTAGGGACAGAACATTGTTCTGTCCCTACTCGGAACAAATTTGCGCAAGATTGTACTTAGTACCTTCGCTCTGTTGTAATCCCCTCTAAAAGACATTATACTTGACCTGGACATTATGGTTTTAGAGTTTTTCTGGTGTCATCATCAAATTATATTTTGACAAATCCCAAACCACTTATCGGTTTTTTTGCCTGGCAAACCCCTTGATCCTCCCCGTTTGATGTTTTGGGCAAAAAAGAAATATAAGGCCGGGGGAGTTTCCTCTTGCCCCGAGGTAAAGAAATTCATGGACACGACCCAAAACCGGTCCTCCAGTTCGCAGACAGACGTAGATTTGCCGCAGATAAACAGACAGTCTGATCAACAACTTCGGCTCAAGCCTGAGGAGCAGGCCCAAATGGAAGCCGAACTCAGAGATCGAGCGCGCCAGCAAGCGGCTGTGGCCGAACTGGGGCAACGCGCTCTGGTAGGAACCGGCCTCACCGTGTTGATGGATGAGGCGGTGGCGCTGGTAACGCAGACCCTGAATGTAGAATACGCCAAAATTCAAGAGCATGACCCGGTTAGCAATACCCTATTGCTCCGAGCAGACAAGGGCTGGCAGGAGGGACTTATCGGTCAGGTTGCCGTACCGGCGACGATCGACTCGCAGGCAGGTTATACCCTGTTAGCCAGCGGCCCGGTCATTGTGGAAGACCTTGCGGCTGAGAATCGTTTCAGGCCATCGTCACTGTTGCAAGCGCACCAAGTGGTCAGTGGCATGAGTGTTGTCATCTATGGGTCAAATGGTCCTTTTGGTGTTTTGAGCGCGCATACCACCAGACTTCGTACCTTTACCGAAGATGACGTTCATTTTCTTCAGGCCGTGGCCAACGTCTTGGCTGCGGCCATTGAAAACGCCCGTTTGCAAGCTGAAACTCAACAACGAGCCGCCCAATTGGCCGTGTTACACGAGTTAGATCGGGCCATTACCACCAGCTTGCGTTTGACCGATGTTTACCATGCCTTTGCTCTCCATTCCGTCCGTCTTCTCCCTTACGACTCTATGTCGATTGCCCTCCTGGAAGAGGATATCATCCGCGTGACTTATGTGACCGATAAAGATGGTGTGTCTGGTTTGCCGGTGGGCACCGTGTTGCCGCGTGAGGGATCGGCCGTGGGATGGGTGCTAACAGAGGCCCAACCTTTGTTGCACCATCATATTGTTGCGGATTCTGGCTTTGCTGAAGATAAAATGCTGGCTGCCGGTGGAATTCAATCAAGTATGATTATTCCGTTGCGGGTCAAAGGACAGATAATTGGCACCTGGAATATCGGCAGTCGACAAATTGGCGCTTACGGCCCGGACGATTTAGACATTGCCCAAGCGATGGCCGACCAACTGGCTACTGCCGTTGAGAACGCTCGCCTGTTTCAACAGGCCAGGCAGGAAATTGCCGAGCGCCAACGGGTAGAAACCACTCTGGAAAAAGAGCGAACCTTATTGGCCCAACGAGTCGCGGAACGTACCAGAGATTTACAAATAGCCAACGAGGAACTGGCCAGGGCTGCCCGGCTCAAAGATGAATTTTTGGCCGGGATGAGTCACGAATTACGCACACCCCTGACCGCCGTTTTGGGTATGGCTGAGATATTAAAGTTGGAAGCGTACGGCCCCCTGACCGAAAAACAAAAGAAGTTTGTCCAGGCCATTGAAGATAGCGGGCATCATCTCCTGGACCTGATCAACGATATTTTGGATCTCTCCAAAATTGAAGCCAATAAGCTGGATCTGAAGTTTGCCTCCGTTGCCGTTGAACATGTTTGCCAGAGTAGCCTGCAATTCATCAAACAGGCGGCTCTAAAAAAAGATATCCGCATCTCGTTTACCCTGGATAACAGTGTGCCTATCCTTCAGGTTGACGAACGGCGTTTTAAACAGATTCTGGTAAACTTGTTGAGTAACGCCGTCAAGTTTACGCCCGAAGGAGGCCAGGTGGGCCTGGAAGTGGTGGGCGACCCTGAACAGCAACAGGTTCACTTTACCGTTTGGGATACCGGCATTGGTATTACCCCAGAAGGACTGGAGCGACTGTTTGAGCCATTTACCCAACTGGATAGTAGACTTGCCCGTCAATATTCGGGCACGGGGTTGGGTTTGGCGCTGGTTGACCGCATGACCAAAATGCATGGCGGGCAGGTTTCCGTACAGAGTAAAGTCGGTGAAGGTAGTCGTTTTACCTGTTCCTTCCCCTGGCCCAAAGAGGGCGAAGCCGTCGAGCAAGTTGAGACAGAGGAGAAATCAGCTTCACCCGATCAGAATGACAACCTGGCCGGTCGCCCAACTCCGGCTCCAACCCCACCCCGGCCCACGTTAGTTCTGCTGGCGGAAGATGAAGTTTCCACCGCCACTCTGATAACCGACTATTTGCAATCCAAAGGATATCGGATTATCACGGCAGAAAATGGGCTTGACGCGCTGGAGCAAGCCAGAAAAGAACGGCCCGACGTGATTTTGATGGACATCCAGATGCCGGGCATGGATGGTCTGGAAGCCATTCACCGCCTGCGCGCCGATGCCGAATTTTCCGCCATTCCCATTATCGCTTTTACCGCGCTGGCTATGTCCGGCGACCGCGAGCGATGCCTGGCCGCCGGAGCCAACGCCTATCTCAGCAAACCGGTCAAATTGCCGCAATTGGTAGAAACCATTGAAACTCAAATGCGGCCGCGTATGGGCGAAGATATTTACTAATATGGACCATAAACGCACCATCCTCATCGTCGATGACGAGCCAATCATGCACAAAATCCTGGCGGGGTTACTGGGAGACGAAGAGTATCAGTTTGTCTCAGCCGCCAACGGACTCGAAGCCGTTGAGAATATCGCCCACCTTAACCCCGACCTGATTCTATGCGACGTGATGATGCCGGGCATGAACGGCTTTGAAGTGTGTCACCGGCTAAAAACCAGTAAAGCGTGGCAACACCTGCCCATCATTCTGATTACCGCTCTTGATAGCAAGGAGGATTTGGCCACTGGTCTCAATGCCGGAGCCAACGACTTCTTGACCAAACCGTTTGACCGGACCGAGTTGATTGCGCGTGTCCGGTCTATGCTGCGGATCAAGGCCCAGTACGACGAATTGGAAGGACAAAAGCAGGAGTTACAGGCCTCATTGCATCTGAAAGAAGAATTTGCCCGCGTCACCGCCCGGCACCTGGAAGAACTGGAGAGATTGCACCGGGTAGGACTGCGCCTGATGAGCAATCTGGATACGGATTCGGTGATAAGCATGACCTCCCAGGTGGCTTTGGAAATTGTCCCGCCAGCCAATCGGTGTGTGATGCATTTATCGTCGGACGATGGCCAACAACTGCTGCCGGTTGTTTTTGCCGGGGACGGTTCTAAAATTGTTTATCCCACCATCGGCATCGAGAGGCTGGTTAAACATGCCCTTGATGCGCGAAAAACGGTCTATGTTCCCGATGTGCGGCTTGACTCGCGCCACTCCGGTCTTCAGTTTGATGATATGCGGGCGCTGATGGTTGTCCCCTTACTTGACAACCGCCAGGTTATTGGTGCTCTCAGCTTATGTAGCGCCGAGGTGAATGCGTTTGCCGAGAGTCACCGTCATCTTCTGTCCATTCTGGCCAATCAGGCTAGCGTAGCCATTGTCAGAACCCGGTTTTTTGAAGGTAAAGCCCGGGCCCAGGAACAGGAGAAACGGGCCATTCGCAACCTGTTTGGACGTTATGTCAGCCCCACGGTAGTCGACCGGCTGGTGGATGGAATGGAAAACTTGGGCCTGGGCGGCAAGCGCCAGGAAATCACCGTGTTATTTGCCGATCTGCGGGGGTTTACCTCGTTTAGCGAGAACATGCCGCCGGAAGATTTGGTTGAGGTGCTCAACCAGTATTTTGCTCAGGCGGTTGACGCTATTTTGGGCCAGGAAGGCACCCTGGACAAATTTATCGGCGATGCGGTGATGGCTATCTTCAATGCGCCGCTCCCCCAACCAGACCATACGCTGCGGGCGGTCCGGGCGGCGTTGGCCATGCAGCAAATTGTGGCCGACTATCACGCCACCGCCGCCAACGACCGCTGCCTGGAATTTGGGATTGGGATTCATGTGGGGCCGGCGGTAGTGGGCAATATCGGCACCGTGCAGCAGATGAACTACACCGCCATCGGCGACACCGTCAACCTGGCCAAACGTCTGCAAGAAAATGCCCAAGGCGGCCAAATCATTCTAAGTCAGGCTGCTTACAACGCGGTGAAGGATGCCGTGGTGGTTGAAGATTTGGGGCCGTTGATGGTGAAAGGCCGAGCCACGCCGGTGCATACTTACCGACTTGTTGACCTCAATGTTATCGTGGCCCAGCCAGACATGACTAAAACCGAATGTGGGGTATAATCTGGCGGCGCATCTCTCTCGTTCCTGGATCTGAATTCAGCTCGGCAACAAAGGTAATAATCCCTTGGCGCAGGATTGCATAAACAGGACTTACGCATGTCATTCTGAACGAAGCAAAGCGGAGTGAAGAATCCCCAAAAATTCTATTGGCAAGTCCACGTTTTAGGGATT
>JAFGNV010000031.1 GCA_016926805.1 Anaerolineae bacterium | reverse complement strand
GAAGCTTTACGGTTGGCTTTGCTTGGCTCGCCATATCGCCCTGAGTTCCTTGATACTCAAGCTGTTTTACCTGCCTGAGCAGTTACTCGCAATCTACTATTGGCTATCTGCAATTTGTTCTCTCAGGCTCCTCTGGCCTCCTGAATCCAGGCCAGCACCTGGCGGACATTTTGCTCAACGCCTGCATAATCTCCGGCAGCCACCAGGTCTTTGCGAATGAGTTTGCTGCCCATCCCCAGGCAGGAGACACCGGCCGTAATCCAGGCGGCGACGCCTTCCTTGGTCGCATCCACCCCACCGGTGGGCATCAACCAGGTCCAAGGCATCGGGCCGCGTACGGCTTTAACAAAGGCCGGGCCGCCCACCTGCCCGCCGGGGAAAATTTTGACAATTTCGACGCCCAGCTCCTCGGCCTCGGAGATTTCACTGACACTGCCGCAGCCGGGGCTGTAGGCCACTTTGCGGCGATTGCACAAGCGGGCCACTTCTGGATTGAGCAACGGGCCGACCACAAAGTTAGCCCCACTGCCGATGTACATCCCCGCCGTGGGCGCATCTATCACCGAGCCCACACCCAAAATAAGTGCAGGATGGGTTTGCTCCACCCATTGAATGAGTTGGGTGAAGATGTTCCAGGCCCGGTCGCCCCGGTTGGTAAATTCCAAAATTTTGGCTCCACCGGCCGCGCAGGCCGAGGCAATTTTTTTAGCAACTTCCAGGTCACCGTGGTAAAACACCGGCACCAAGCCGGTATCAATCATGGTGTTCAATACGGTCAATCGATCAAATTTTGCCATTGTTCACCTCTTTGTTTCTTTTGTATAATATGTGCCGTTCTATTGTTTCAATGTCGGACCTATCTCAATTTTTTGGTTATAGAGTAGGAACAGGACATTGTCCTGTCCCTACTGCCAGAACTTTGGGACGCACCCCTCAGCGTCAGGCCATCCGGGCCATCTGTTCTTTTGTTAGTGCCCACTGCAACGGCTCGTCCTTAAGGTAACGTCTCAACTCCTCAACCATAACCTGCCCCATCCGGCGACACTCTTGATCCATCGCCCCGGCGATGTGGGGTGTCAGCACCACATTGGGCAGGGTATACAGCGACGAACCCGGCTCCGGCGGTTCAGGATAAGTCACATCCAGCACTGCCGTCAAATCCGGACGCTGCTGTAAAACCTGGATCATCTCCTGTTCCCGCACAATCGCTCCTCTGGCTGTATTGATAAAAGCAGCACCCGACTTCATTGAGGCCAGGTGCTCACCCGTAATCATCCCCTCGGTTTCCGGCAACCAGGGCGTGTGCAACGAAACCACATCGGCGCGGCGAAAAATTTCGGCCAAAGTGCAAAGTTCCACCTTTAATTCAGCCGCCTCTGCTGCCGTCACAAAGGGATCGTACGCTATCACGTTTATGTCAAAATTCTGTAAGAGTTTGAGCACATATCGGCCAACCCGGCCCAAAGAAATAAGGCCAACCGTGCTACCATAAGCGCCCGGCACCGGCAATCGAGGCGGAAAACCGCCTTGCTCTCTGACCAGTTGCGCATGCGGCCAGCCACGTTTGAGACACAACAAAATCTGGGAAAGGGTATATTCCGCCGTGGGAATCGCATTGGCTGCGTAGGCGCTGGTCACAATGATACCTCGCTGCCAAGAGGCCTTGGTCACAAAATAGCGGATAGACCCGGCCCCATAAAAGACGGCCTTTAATCTGGGTGCAGCCGCCAGGAACTCTTCATCCATCACGGCCATATCCCAGCCAGAGAAAATCACCTCAACTTCATTCAGGATAGACGGGTTCTCTCTGACGGACTTACTGGTTTGCGGTGGAGCATAAATGTCAACCAGTTGATTGATGGCTGTGAGTTCGTCAGGGCCGTAGATCTTTTGGTAGGCGTCAGCTCGAAGCAGGAATATACCTTTGAGCATCTGGTAATCCTTTGACAGGGATAGATGTTAGGGCCTGGCTAACGACTCACCCGCCCCGAAGCATCGCCTTGCATCAGTTTTTCAACCTCGGCCACGGTGACCAGGTTGAAATCGCCAAAAATAGAATGTTTCAGACAGGAGGCCGAAACAGCAAAATCAAGCGCCCGCTGCGGGTCAGCCGGGTAGGTGCGCAGGCCGTAAATCAGGCCGCCCATAAACGAGTCGCCGCCGCCAACCCGGTCCACAATATGGGTGATGTCAAACTTGGGGCCAATGTAAAAGTCGCCCTGGTTCCACAACACCCCCGACCAGGTATTGTGACTGGCCGAGACGGAGCCGCGCAAGGTGATGGCGATAGTTTTTAAGTTGGAGAACCGTTTGGCCAACTCGTCGCACACAAAACGATACTTGTCGGCCTCCACCTGGCCAGCGGTCACATCGGTTTCGGGAGCTTTGATCCCAAATACTTTATCGGCGTCTTCCTCGTTACCGATAGCCACGTCGCAATAACTCACCAGTTCCGGCATAACTTCACCGGCAGTTTTGCCCCATTTCCACAGCTTTTTACGGTAGTTCAGGTCGCACGATACGGTGAGGCCCATTTCTCTGGCCGCCTGCACTGCTTCCAGGCACACCGCTGCCGTTCCCGCCGAAATGGCCGGGGTGATGCCGGTCCAGTGGAACCAATCGGCATCAACAAACGCGGTTTGCCAATCAATCATCCCCGTTTCAATGGATGCGATGGCGGAATTGGCCCGGTCGTACACCACTTTGCTACCCCGCTGCACCGCACCCATCTCCAAAAAGTAAATCCCCAACCGCTCGCCACCACGCACAATGTGCTGCGTGCCGATACCATACTGCCGCAGAAAACTCAAGCAAGCATCGCCAATGTCGTTGGCCGGTAGCCGGGTGACAAACTCCACCGGCAAGCCGTAATTGGCCAGTGAGGCAGCCACATTGGCCTCGCCGCCGCCGTAAAGCACGTCAAAACTACGGGCATGGGCAAAACGCTGGAAGCCCGGTGGTGACAACCGCAACATGATTTCGCCAAAAGTAATGATTTTTTTCATTGTGTTTACCTCCTATAATCTGTGTAGATGAAAACCGCCATCCACGTTAATTACCTCGCCCGTGGAAAACGGCAAATAACCCTCGGCAATGGCCACCACGGCCCGGCCAATATCATCCGGCTGGCCCCAACGCCGGATGGGGGTCAATCCGCCGCCAATCAAATTATCGTATTTCTCTTTGACCCCGCTGGTCATGTCCGTGGCAATGATGCCGGGCCGGATTTCATACACGTTGATGCCGAACTCGGCCAGCCGGTCGGCAAAGAGGATCGTCATCATGGACATCCCGGCCTTGGAAAGACAATACTCGCCCCGGTTAAGGCTGCTGGTGTAGGCGCTAATAGAACCCACATTGACAATTTTGGGCTGGTGGACCGTCCCTGCCTGGAGTTGGTCAATCATCAACCGGGCGACCTGCTGGGTGAGAAAAAATGGGCCTTTGAGATTGACCGCCATCACTTCGTCGTAGCTGGACTCGCTGGTTTCCAAAATATCGAGCCGCTGGCGAGGGGCCATCCCGGCATTGTTGACCAAAAGATCGACCCGACCGAAGGCGACCACGGTTTGATCCAGCAAATGCCGGCGACCGGCGACCTCGGCAATGTTGGCCTGGACGGCCAGCGCCCGACCACCCGCCTGTTCAACCAACTGGGTTGTTTCGGCGGCGGCAGTAGCATTGCCCCGGTAGTTGACCACCACGGCCCATCCTTTTTGCGCCAGAGCCACGGCAATGCCTCGGCCAATGCCCCGGCCCGCGCCGGTTACTAAAGCAACTTGATCATTCATGGCCCCACATCCTGTTGGCAACATTCTGTTGGCTCAATACCTTACTTATGGCTTCGAGAAAGAAATATTCACCCCACATCACGCTTTCGTCAACGCCCAGGCCTTTGCGCTGGTGGTACATCCCGTGCTTGAGGATACCTTCCCAGCCCGGCGTGTCAATAGCCAAGAATTCCGGCGTGGTCAGGGTGTCGATAATGCGCAGGGCGTAGGCATGGTAGAAGCGAGCGCGGGCGGGGTCGCCAGTGAGTTTGGCCAGGTTGAGCAGACCGCTGGCGGCAATGGCGGCGGCAGAACTTTCGTAGGGCAGGCTGGGGTTTGGCGCTTCTTCCCAATCATTGGGCGGGACACCGTGGTCGGGGGTACGTTCGATGTAAAAATTGGCGCAAGCTTCGGCGGTGTTCAAAAAACGCGCGTCTTGGGTATAGATGTAAACCGTGCCAAAGCCGTACAAGGCCCAGGTCAAACCCCGCGCCCACGAGGAGTCGTTTCGCCAGCCCTGGTGGGTGCTTTGACGCAAAAACTCGCCAGTTCCTAGGTCAAAAATCCCTTCGTGCGCGGTACTGCCGTCGCCCCGCACCAGGTAGCGGCGGGTGGTTAAACTGTGCTGATTGGCAATCCGCCATAAATTCTCGTTGCCGGTTTGTTGGGCTGCGTAGTAGATAATGGGCACGTTCATCATAATATCGATGAATAGGCTGTCGTCGGCCACAAAAGAGCGCAGATATTGGCCTCTTTCCTTGAACCGCAGGGCCAGGGTTTGCCCCGCCTCGATGACGACTTTTTCGATATCTTTGTCGCCAGTTAAGTCATACCAACGTTTCCAGGTGGATAAAAAGAGAAAGCCCAGGTCGTGCACATTGCGATCCGTTTTGCGGCGTTCAATCAACCGCGAGTAGTATTCGGCTTTTTCGCGCCAGTAACGCTCGCCGGTGTGTTGGTACAGCAGCCACAATTGGCCGCCCAGAAACCCTTCGCACCAGTTAGTCCAGGCTTCGCCTTCGTGCTGCCATTTGCCATTAACGGTGTACATGGGAAAGTAATCGGGGTAAGTCTCGATCAAACGGCGCAATTGCTTGCCTGCAAAATCCATGGTGATCTGGCATTTTTGGGCAAGTTTGGTCAGGTCGATCACAAAAATCTCCTTTCCGAACAGGGTCAGTACTTGTCTTTGAGTAGCGCTTGGTAGGTCTCTCTGGCCTGGCTGTTGTGCTGTCGGGCCAGGGCTATTAACTCCCCTGTCTCTCCTCGTTGGAGCAATTCAATCATTTGCCGGTGTTCCGCCTGCGACTGGGCCATCCGTTCCGAGACAATCGGCGTCAAATAGCAGTGCCGCAACCGACTCCAACTATCCCACACCCGGTCGGTAAAATCGATGAGCATTTTCATCTGAGTAATCTGGGCGATGACCCGGTGGAATTCCATATTCAAATCGGACCATCGGCTGATATTGTCTGTCAGAAAGGCCTCCTCCATGGCCGTGACCAATGTCCGCAAACAGTCAATATCTTGGTCGCTGATCTTCTGCGCCAATACGCCAAACGCCATACATTCCAGCGCCTCGAGAAGCAGAAAAATTTCATTGACCATGGCCGGAGATATTTTTGACACCATTGCACCGGTATGCGGCGTAATTTCAACCAAGCCTTCTGCCTGGAGCCGTTGCAAAGCGGCCCGAACCGGGATGGGGCTGACGCCCAGTTCGCTACTGAGGCTATCAATGACCAATTTTTCGCCTGGTTTTAACTCGCAACGCATGATGGCCGTGCGTAGGATGGTGTAAACGTATTCTTCTTTGGTAAGATGTAGCTTGGGGAAAGCGTGAAGACTAAGCATAACCGATCTTTATTATATATCATATATGATATACGGTAGGTTAAAAATAACATGCTTTCAGAGAACTGTCAAATACGTAAGAATTTCATTGGCCAACACGTCAATAATAAATGCGGCAAGAAAGTCCATATTGCTTGAGGTAAATCTTGGTTATCAATCCAAACAACCTGATCAATAAAGACCATTACCGAATGACGATAACCTCTGTAATCGGCCCCCACCGGGGCCAACCTGTTCTGACCGCTGGTGTGCCCCTGCCTCAGGCTCAGGCCGCGATGATCCTGGTACACGGTCGGGGCGCGACCGCCGCAAGTATTCTTTCCCTGGCGCAAGAATTTGACCAGCCGGACTTTGCCTATTTAGCGCCGCAAGCTGCCGGGAATACCTGGTATCCCTTTAGCTTCCTGGCTCCTCTGGCCCAAAATGAACCCCATCTTTCCTCGGCTCTATCCCTATTGGCAAATCTGGTTGACCGTTTGGCTGAGGATGGTTTTCCTTCTGACAAGGTAATGCTGGTGGGTTTCTCCCAGGGAGCCTGTCTGTCGCTTGAATTTGTCGCTCGCCACGCCCGGTGGTACGGCGGCGTGGCCGGTTTGAGTGGGGGCTTGATTGGCCCGGATGGATCCCCACGCAACTATACTGGCTTACTGACGGGCACCCCCATCTTTTTGGGTTGCAGCGATGTGGACTTTCACATCCCCAGGGAACGAATTCGCCACAGCACTGAAGTGCTACGCAAATTAGGCGGCGATGTAACCGAGCGCCTCTATCCCGGCATGGGCCACACGGTCAACGAGGACGAACTTGATTTCGTCCGGGGGATGATGGCCGGGGTGGTGGCAAACTGACCAACCTGTTGCTTTGGAAAAATTAAGAATCCGCTACCAGAATCTGGTAGCGGGTTCTCTTATTTGATCAGTTTAACAAATACATCGAATGAGCTGGAAGTAACCCCTTTGTCTGACTACTCTACCTGGGCCAACTGCGGGTTTCGCATTAGCCGCGTGAAATCATGACCTTGTATTTATCTGAGGATACGTTGCCATCTCGACCTCTTGGGCGATGTCACGCACTGTGGCCAGAACTAGAGGGGCAATTTCAATCATTTGTTCTCGATTGAACCGGTAGGCAGGCCCAGCGACGGCGACCGCCCCAATAGGCTGGCCGTTCAAGTTGAGGATTGGGGCAGCGACGGCGTTAATCCCTTCCTCATATTCTTCCAAGGAGAGGGCAAAACCCTGCTCTCGGGTATGGCGCAGATCCTCAAACAATGCTTCTGGTGAACAAAGCGTATACTGAGTAAATTGAGGTATATCGTCCTTAAAAATACGCCGTACTGTCTCCTCTGGCATAAACGCGAGGATGGCCTTGCCAGAGGCTGTAGAATGGGCGGGAAGCCGCTGCCCAATGGCCGCAGCCAATTTGACACGTCGTGGACTTTCGAGTACATCCAGGAAAACGACATCCGTATCGTCCAACACAGCAAGATCAATCGTTTCGTGCTGCTGCTCCCATAAGTGAAGTAGAAACGGAACTGCCAGCCGGCGCAGGTTGTTATGCTCCAGCGTAAGATAGGCTATCTGAAGAAGACGAACGCCTGGCTGATAAATACCTGTATCCGGGTCTCGTTGTACGAAACGCCTTCCCTCTAATGTGGCCAACAATCGATGCACTGTACTTTTGTACAGCCCAACCCGTTCGGCAATTTGGGTCATGGTCAACTCGGGT
Organism: Anaerolineae bacterium; assembly: GCA_016926805.1. Taxonomy (GTDB): domain Bacteria; phylum Chloroflexota; class Anaerolineae; order 4572-78; family J111; genus JAFGNV01. Next base: position 456 of record JAFGNV010000031.1, on the reverse strand, counting down.
GTCTGTCTGGAGAAGCACAAGAGGATATCCAAAGCCCGCTCCACAGCACGAATTGTTTGGCTCAAGGGGTAATTACCTCCCATCCGCGACATCTTACATATATCGGAACATTATCTCAGTGCATAAACATAAAATAGTATATAATAGAAATATTGTCAACTACGAAACTACGACGGTAGCAATTCTCAGTATGGAATATTTTCGTGAATAAATGAAGCTCCCATGTCATTTCGAACGACCAACGGGAGTGAGAAATCCCTGATCGAACCCATTGAAGAGCATGGTAGCCGGAACAAAAGTGTTTTCTACCTTGCGCATTGGCCAATGATAGCCCATTTAGCTGCAAATTCAGAGGGATTTCTCCCTTCGGTCGAAATGACATGGCTGGAATACTCTCTTATTGACCCATTCAATGCCCACAAAAATCGTCCTTTTTTATCAAAATGAGAATTGCTG
>JAFGNV010000030.1 GCA_016926805.1 Anaerolineae bacterium | reverse complement strand
TGTAGGGCAGGTTTTTAACCTGCCACCCTAAATGGCGGGTTACAAACCCGCCCTACAAGTCTTCCACGATTAAGTGTAGAGCTACCGCAAGTTCAATACTACAGTTGTAATTAGTATTTTTTGCCGATTTTGTCCCAAATTTTTTCGGTATCCGGTTCTGAATAATGGCTTCTTGCTCGTGAATTATTTGCTTTGACACCAAATTTTTATGCGAAAATGGACGGATTTTTATAGTTACAACTGTAGTATCAATTCACAGCAACACATCGCCACCGAACATAGCCCACAAGGAAGCATCCTCTAGACCAGTTGGCCGAATGCGAGCCATCTTTGTCATCTCCTTGCCCCACTTTTATTTCTAGCACAGCCTGCCCTGTGTTAAGACTGAAACTAACTTTTACTTGCCCAACACCGTCATAGCGAGTATACTTAGCAGCCAAATAAGGTGTGTTGTCAGAAATAACTTAATCCAAAATGCTATGAACAAAAAACCTATCAAGACTGACAAGGAACTCGAACAATCTGTAGCGGAGACCTATCACGACCTGGGAGAGATAGAGGCGGGCGAGGACCGTCTGGGAACAATCGAGCACTACAAACAAGCACTGGCCATCGCCCGTGAGACCGGCGACCGCAGGAACGAAGGTGACTGTTTGGGCAACCTGGGGAATGCCTACCACATGCTGGGGCAGATAGAGAAAGCAATCGAACTCCATACACAAGCACTGGTCATCTCCCGTGAGATCGGCGATCGTAGAGATGAAGCGACAGACTTGGGCAACCTAGGGAATGCCTACTACGCCCTATGGCAGGTGGGGAAAGCGATCGAGCACTACGAACAAGCCCTGGCTATCGCCCGCGAGATCGGCGACCGCGGAATAGAGGGCAACGCCCTGGGCTCCCTAGGCCTTGTCTACCACGACCTTGGGCAGTGGAAGACAGACGGAGACCGTCCGGGAGCGATCGAGTATTACGAACAAGCCCTGGCTATCGCCCGCGAGATCGGCGACCGCAGAGGCGAAGGCAACTACTTGGGCAACTTGGGCCTCGCCCACAACGCCCTGGGGAAGACGGAGAAAGCGATCGAGCTTCATACACAAGCGCTGGCTATCGCCCGCGAGATCGGCGACCGCAAAGGTGAAGAAAACCAATTGGGCAACCTGGGGAAAGTCTACCTCGCCCAGACAAAGATGAAGAAAGCGATCGAGTATTACGAACAAGCACTAGCCATCGCCCGCGAGATCGGCGACCGCGGCGACGAAGGACACCAGTTGCGCAACATGGGGAATGCCTACTGGACTCTGGGACAGGGGGAGAAAGCACGCGAGGTTTGGAAGCAAGCCCTAGATATCTTTGAAGAAATCAAAAGTCCGAACGCCGAGGTCGTGCGGGGTTGGCTGAACAGCTTCGAGGAATAGCCAAGCTGTTGAGTTGAGACTTGAAGTGTATCCACACGGCACACATTCTAGCTACGAGACTATACAAAAATGTAGTCCACAAGGAAGCATTTTCTAGACCACTATACATGAGCCAAGAATAGAGTTGTTTCCTTTTAAGCAATTCAAGATGACAGTCACTTAAAATGGGGATAAAGACGTATTAATTTTGCAAAATCTACCCTGCTTTACTAAAAGTGACTGTCACCTTTTGAAAGCTTATTTGGGAACAACTCTAATTAATAAGACTCCAGGGTCTTTGTATTTGAATTCTTACTCCTCGAGCGTAATGACCTCCATCGGTTCGGGGATGTTGGGGCATTGGGCCATTTCTCTAAAACCAACTATTTTCACCGGCGCGGCCCATCGCACCGCGTTGGCGATGACCTGCAAAACTTCTGGCTGGTGATAAATAGGAAAGGTTTCGTGGCCGGGCTGGAAATAGAAAATCTTACCCCGCCCCCGGTAAAAGCAGCAGCCGCTACGAAAGACTTCGCCGCCCTGGAACCAACTGATAAAGACCAGTTCGTCCGGCTGGGGAATGTCGAAATATTCGCCGTACATCTCGCAATGGGGAATTTCAAAATATTCGCCTAAACCTTCCACTATCGGATGGCCCGGCGCTGTTACCCACAACCGGTGTTTTTCGCCAATCTCCCGCCATTTGAGCGAGCACTCGGTGCCCATCAACCGCCGGAATATCTTGGAGAAATGGCCGGAGTGCAGCACAATCAGTCCCATGCCGTTGAGAACGCGTTGCTGAACTTTGTCTACAATCTCGTTGCGCACGTCGCCGTGGGCCATGTGGCCCCACCAGGTCAAGACATCGGTGTTTGCCAGAACCTCGTCGGTCAAACCGTGTTCCAGCTCGTCGAGGGTGGCGGTGCGGACTTCCAGGTGAGGGTGGGTGCGTAAAGCTTTGGCGATGGCGTTGTGGATGCCATCGGGATAGATTTTGGCAATCTCGGCATCTTTCTTTTCATGGCGGTATTCATTCCAGACCGTCACACGGATGTTGTTTGGCATTGTTGTGTTCCTTTATCGGCTTGCATCAGGCAAAAAATTGCGTGGTACAACAGACGCGAGGCTCGCCACGTCTTGGATACCACGCTGAGAGTTTGGGTCGACTTTAGGTCAGGGTATTGAATCTGGCAAATTCAGGCCGTATTCAAACATTTGCACCAAAAACGGATTAGCTTCGTTAGTAGTTTCGGCCATGTGGTAGGCGCAGAATTGAACCATCCAGGCATCCATGTAACGTTTTTCGGCCAGGTAGTCGGGAATCATGTGCAACAATTTTTGGGCAATTTGTAACCGATGTTTCCGATCGGCCAGAAAAGTGGTGGCGATAGTGAGAAATTGGATGTATTCGGGGTCGGTCCGGGCTGGCGGTTCAGTATAAGCCGAGGCTTCACACACGCGGTGAACGTCAAATTCAGTATAGCGGTATGGTTCAAACCGGTCTTCGGCAAAGAGTTTTTTAGCGCGGTCGGCAAGGGCTTTAGGATTGTTGAGAATTTTCTCAAATTCGGGTCGATAAGCATCCAGCGGCTCGGTGGCAGCTTCGATCTCATCAAAAGTTGCTTCGTAAGCGGCAAAATCCTGGGCAAGTTCCCCGGTTATTTCCTGCTGAGCGGCCAACTGACGCGCCAGAATTGTCCGCCGTCGACGCGGGGCCTGGTCTTTTTTCATGCAGCACTGTTTATATTTTTTGCCGCTACCACAAGGACAGGGATCGTTACGTTTGACTTTTGCGGTATTTATCAATGTTGTTCACCTTTAATGTTGGTATCCACGGCCAGAGTATAACACACTCACCCGTTGCTGACAAAGGTTTGTGCCAGGATGTTATTTCTGCTAAAATTGTCGCCGTCGAGTATCCTGCTATTTCCTGATCTATTTGGGAGGATCAGAGCATGCCAATCTATACCGATTTAAACACCTCTGAACGTATTCTGATGGGTCCTGGCCCCAGTATGGTTCGTCCCCGGGTATTACGGGCAATGGCCCAGCCTTTGGTCGGTCATCTGGACCCGCAATTTTTGGAGTTGATGGCCGAGATCCAGGAATTATTGCGTTATGTATTGCAGACCCAAAACCAATTGACCATTCCGATCTCCGGTACCGGTAGCGCCTCGATGGAGGCAGCTCTGTGCAATTTCATTGAGCCAGGCGATGAAGTGGTCATTGGGGTCAATGGTTACTTTGGCGAGCGGCTATGTGACATGGCCGCTCGCTATGGGGCAACCGTGCGCCGCTTGGAAAAACCGTGGGGCGCTGTGTTCTCGCCCAACGAGATTGAGGCCGAGTTAAAGAAAAAAACGGCCAAACTGGTCGCCCTGGTGCACGGCGAAACATCAACCGGGGCCATGCAGCCGATGGAAGGGATGGCCGAGGTTGCGCATCGTTACGGTAGCTTGCTGCTGATTGACTGTGTGACTTCGTTGGGTGGTGTCCCGGTAAAAATTGACGAGTGGGGCGTAGACATTGCCTATAGCGGCGCGCAGAAGTGTCTCAGTTGCCCGCCAGGGATTTCACCGTTAACGGTCAATGACCACGCTCGTGACATATTGCGCCAGCGCAAAACTAAGGTCGCCAACTGGTATCTTGATCTGACAATGGTTGAAAAATATTGGGGCAGCGAGCGCACTTACCATCACACCGCGCCAATTTCTATGAACTATGCCCTGCGCGAGGCGCTGCGGTTGATTTATGAAGAGGGGTTAGAAGCTCGTTTTGTTCGGCATCGTTACCATGCTGAATTGTTGTGGGCCGGTTTGGAAGACCTGGGTTTTACCATGCACGTCCCCCTGGAGCACCGTTTACCACCGTTAACTACCCCCCACTTTCCGGCAGGTTTGGACGAATTGACCATCCGCAGACGATTGTTGGCCGAATACAATCTTGAAATTGCCGGGGGTCTGGGTCAACTTGGCGGGCAGGTGTGGCGCGTTGGTCTGATGGGTTATTCCTCTTGTCTGGAGAATGTAACTTTGTTTTTGGCTGCCTTGAAATCATTGATGAAGTAGGAGAGAATAAATGACGCGGCAAATCCTGTACCAGGAATGTCCGTTGTGCAACCGGGGGACGGTTGCCTGGAACGAGGCCGAGTCGGCGTATCGGTGCGGGCAGTGCGGTTTGACTCTGAAAGAGCGGGCTGTCTTGGATCTGTTCAGGAAGGGACGCCTGGGCGTTAGTTATTTTGGCGAAGGTGACTACTCCCTGGCCAGGCAGAGTTTAAACAAGGTAGCTTTGCCCCCCGACCTACTTAAAGTAACGCTGGGCAATGTTTATCCCGACCCGCAGTTGGCCGAACTTGCCGCTGGCTCGCTGGAGATTATCCGTCCGGTCAGAACCGTGTTGGCCCAGATTATCCTGGAGCAACTCAATGAGAAATGTTTTCTACAGGTAAATGGTTTGCGGCGTGGGCACGGCCAGCCATTAGACGATGGCGGTTCGTACCAACCGGTTAACCCTGTCCGTCGCCAGGGGATAGAGTGGCAAGACGCGGGCAATCTCTTCTGCACCAACCAGCGCCTTGTTTTCCCCAGCAATCGTTTCACCTTTATTCGGCTGGACCGAAAACTGGTTGGGGCGCGCGCTTTTGCCGATGGGGTGGCCGTCCAGCGTACTGGCGAGGAATTTGCCACCTATTTTGTAGGCTGCTATCCCCACGAAGCGGCATTAGTTGCAGCGTATGTGATGGCTAAAGTGCCCAAGTTGCAGATCACTCCGGCAGAGACATGATAATCTTGATCTCGGCCAACAGATTTTTTAGCCAAAGCGTGGCTGCATACCCGTTCTGCTTTTTAGTTCATCAAAAGGTAAAGGAGAATGGGCAGGGTGATGAGACTGAGCAGGGTTGAAAGCAAAACAACGCTGCTGACCAGTTTAGAGTCGCCATCGAATTCGGTGGCGAGAACGCTGGCCATTACGGCGGTGGGCATAGCCGCCTCCACAATAGCCACCTGACGGGTCACCCCGGTTAACCCCAGGAGAGCGGCCACCAAGAATCCAACCACCGCGCCCCCCATCAGCCGGGTTAAGGAGGCTCCCAACATCAGTCCCCATTGTCCATCGAAGGATACCCGGGAGACTTGTACCCCCAACATAATCAACATCACAGGAACGGCTGCCTGCCCTAACAGATTGGTTACCCGCATTACAAACTGGGGAGCAGGCAGGTAGCCCAAATTAATGAGCGCACCCAAAACAACGGCGTAGGGTAGGGGCACTTTGAAAACATTGATCAGAGATTGTGATTTTGACGCTTTGCCCCACGAGGCCAGAAAAACGCCTAACGTGTTTGCTGTAAAGGCGCTCAACACCGAGATGACCAGGGCGCGTTCCATCCCAAGTTGGCCAAACGCAAATTCGTTAAGCGGGATACCATAATTGCCCACATTGATGAGCGCCATCGAAAGCATCAGGGCGCTGCGGGTCAATTGATCCATTTTTAGCAGTTTGCTCACCCCCCAGGCAAAGAGGGTGATGGTTGCGGTGGTCAGAAAGAAAAAAAGCACCAAACCACCTAATTCGGTGCCGGTAATGGAGGCATTGGCCAGGCCGTAAAAGGCCAGGGCGGGGCTGGTCAGATAAATGGCCACCCGGGAAATGGCGCGAGGCTCTACGGGTTTGACGCGGTTGAGTAGAGCGCCCAGGCCGGCAATCACAACAACAGGGGCTACAATATTGATAAAGATGTGGAGCATTTTGAGATAAGGGTTGGTCCGCTGAGATTAGTTAAGGTAAAGGTTTAAATCATCCAGGTCGTCTTCGTCAAAATCCTCCTCGCCAAAATCAAACATATCAAACGTATCACTAAACAGGTTGAGTTCGTCCAGCGCTTCCTCGGCGGCCAGAGCGATGGCTTCCACGTCACTTTCCAGACAAATTTCCAGTGCTTCTTGCGCCGCTGACCCGCCAATCCGGCCCAACGCCCAGATAGCCATTTCCTGTACTTCCAGATCCGTGTCGCTATCGTCGATGAGATCGATCAATCGAGACACGGCCTCCTTCATCTCCAATTCGCCGCAGGCGCGAGCAGCTTCAAAGCGAATTTCGTCGCTCTCGTTATCTAGTTCGCTCAGCACCCGCGAATGCCAGCAGTGGTCGGCATTGCGCCCCATGGCAAAGATGGCGCTGACCTGCATTTTTACATCGTCGTCGTAATAGGCATTTTCAATAATCCGAGTCACTTCCGGCTGGTTGAGAAAGGCAATGGACTCAACAGCCCGCCGCCGCACCTCCACATCTTCAGCCGGTTGGTGGATTGTCTCCAGCAGAGCTTCCCTGATAGGGACAATTTTGGCCGGCTCTAGTTCTTCGATTTCGCTCAGGTAGATGAATCGCCCCAGGGCCGAAGCCGCTGTTGATCTGACCAGGGCGGTTTCATCGGTGCGCAGCAGGTGCAGGAAAGGATCAATCAGGGCCGGATTCTCATTCTCCCACAAACCATTAATCGCACTGGCGCGTACTTCGGCGTCTTCGTCGCCAAGCCCCAGCAGAAATACCGGGTCAAAATCAACTTCAAAGTTAACCTCGCAGATTTCAACCAGATTCCGGATAATGTTACGGCGGTGATCGGCCGAAATCGTGGGCCAGACTTCACGAAAAACGTCTAACGAGTCCTGATCCATTCTTGATAGGATATACAAGTTGCTCAGGCGCAATTGCGGTTCTTCAGCTATTTGGTTCAGGATGGTTGCAAAGGCGTTGTCCATAGTTTTTATTGCCACAAAAAACTGCTGCGGTCACTGACCTCGCTGACCGGTCGGGCAACTTGGTCTCCATTCTCATTGGTCACAATGGCTTCAACAAAAACAAACCATTCGTATCTGCGGCTCGTCGCTTGATCGGCCAGTCCCCAGTACTGGTCGGGCGGGACAATCCAGAAATTCTGTTTGAGGTTGTTCCCGCCAAAGGCAAGCTGACCATCTTGCAGCCAGTTCAAGCGTATGGCATACCACTCGTTGTCGGCAAGCGTCCCCATGTCTTCCCATTTTAGCAAAAGCTCCTCATCCCGCACAAATATACGGCCATCTGGTGGGCCTAACAAAACCGGTTTGCCGTACTTGGGGGCCGGAGTTGGGGTGATGGTGGGGGTGGCGGTGGCGGTGGGTAATGGCTCAGACGCTCGCGCCGGGGTGGCGGTGGGTTGCGGAGTTGGGGTTTCGGTTGGCGTTGGCGTGGGAGAAAGTGTGCTGGTTGGCGTAGCGGTGGGGATGGTGGTGGGGGTTGCCGTTGGAGTAAACGTTGGCGTGGGGGTGAAGGTGGCGGTTGGGGTGAAGGTGGCGGTGGGTGGCTTGACCAGCAGGGCCACCTGTTCTATGCCATTTGCCACGGTTGGCCGCAACTGCCAGATGCCAAAGAGCATCCCCAAGATTATCGCTGCGCCCAAGCTGAATTGTAAAAAGGGCAGAGGTTTTGGTTCCAAATATGCCCCGCAGTGGGGACAGGTATGCAATCCGCCGGGCGCCAAACGGCCACACCTCCGGCAATGGATTTTGCCGACGGCGGCCGGGTTGGCTTGTCCACAATGAGGGCACAATTGCCAATCTGGTTTGATCGTTTCCTGACAGTTAACACAGCGGCGGGTTGCTGGCATAGTTTATCAGAAGAAGTTGGCCCAATCGATGGTGGGCAAAGGATTGCTCAGGTCGTAATAGCTGATGACCAACATCAAGGTTAACAACAGTGCCAGGCCGATAAAATGAATGGCCCCCTCCTTTTCCGGCGAAACACGCTTGCCGCGAATGGCCTCGATGATGACAAAGAGAATCCGGCCTCCGTCCAGGGCAGGCAAAGGCAGCAGATTGGTCACCGCCAGGGCGGTACTCAGAGCCGCAATCCACCAGAAGACCGGGAACCACCAGTTCAGGGTGACGGCGGCCTGCACGACTGAGCCGGTTTGTTGGTAAATGCCCACCGGCCCGGTGACGCGGGCGGCCTCTGCCGGAATGAGATTTCGGATAAGGGCAATAGGTATATAAAAGGTAAGGCCGACCAGTTGGGTGGTTTGCGATACGCCGTTAATAAATGCCTGCGGCAGCGGTAGGTGATTAAGCTTGGTGTCAAAATCGTACTCTACTTTTACCCCCAGCGCTTCCTGATTTTCCTGGGGAAGACCCAGAGCCTGGTCGGTCTCTGGGGGCGTAGTGATGGCATCTGGGGTCAGGGAAATGGGCATCACTTTGCCGTTGCGCTCAATAGACAGGGCAATTTCCGCGCCTTGATGCTGCTCAAGATAGTTGGCTAAATCACCGGTGTATTTGAAGTCGGTGCCGTCGGCCCCAACAATAATATCGCCTGTTTCAAGACCGGCGACTGTGGCGGGCGAGTCAGGCAAAACCTCGGTGATTTTCACCCGGGCCACGGGTACGTACCTGATGATGACGCCCATAGCCCCCTGACCTTCGGGGGGATTGGCCCGGGGCACCAGCGAAGCATCGACGATGTCGCCCTCTCGATTGAGATGGAGGGTAATTTGGGTTCCTTTGTTTTGGTCGACATACGAAACCAGGTCACCATCGTATTGGAACTCAACCTCGTCTGCGCCCACAATCAAGTCCCCGGCCTGAAGACCCGCTTCTGCGGCGGGGGAGTCGGGCACCACCTCGGTGACAAAGGTGCCCACGGCCGTTTCCGGCACGCCAGACATCGCGGTCAACGTGAAAAAGACAACGGCAAACACCAGATTCATGGCGGAACCCGCCACCAGCACGGCAAATCGGGCTTTTTTGCTTTTGCTGGCAAAGCTGCCCGGCGCGCCGGGATCCTCCTCGCCCAACATCCGAACATACCCACCAAAGGGAATCCAGTTGATGGCGTATTCGGTGGGGCGGGTCAGCGCCTCGACGGTCACGGTAGGCCGGTCGGTATAAGAGTCGGATTTGTCGGTGGGGGGCGATAGGAACCTGGGTAACTTCCACCCCGGTTTTTGATCCTCTGCCTCTTCACCCTCAGCCGACTTGACCAGTTCCAGCCCGGTCACTGCTGGCCGGCCCTTATCGTCGACGCCGGTTTCAACATAAACCTGTGCGCCCGGTTGGATGGTCCGCGGCACGTTGACTTTGCTGCCAATCACGTATTCGTGGCCATCAAGAGTAATACTGCCTTCCTCCTGCCAGAGTTTAACGGCGCGCGGTGGAAAACCGATGGCAAATTCTTCTACTACAATGCCGGCCCGTTTGGCCACAATAAAGTGCCCCAACTCGTGGACAAACACCAGCAGGCTTAAAATCAAGATAAAGGCAATGAGGGTTAACAAAAGACCAATTCCTTTCGGGATATGTCTCCAAAAAATCTAGCGGTCATTATACCCGCTCCCAATGCTCTTGCCAAACACGGTAGAGGCGCTATCCACCAGTCTGGCCGGGCCGCCCGGCCCGCTGATTAAAACGTCTTCAACCCCCGGAATTTTGCGCGCCTCTGATTCGACCGTTGCCGCGTACTTGGCTTCGCAAATCAAATGGACGTTTGGTCCCGCGTCGATGGTGAAGTACACCGGCAAACCTTTAGCCCGCCAGTGTTGGGTGGCCTGGATGACGTCCATGGTGACCGTGTTCCAGTAATACAGGGGGGGGCGGCTGGACATCATCACCGCATGCATCATCACTGCGTCTTCTTCGATCACCGGCCCCATTTTGGCCAGGTTGCGGGCCAGCAGCGCTTCCCGGCAGGCTTGTAATCGCGCTTCGGCACCGGCCACGCGGGCGGCCTGTAACGAGGCCGTCTTGGCCAGACGATGGCCGTCGCTGGAGCCAATGGACTTGTGTTCCTGGCTGGCGATGACAATAATGTCGCGTAAATCCCAATGTTCGGGGGGAGCCACGCTGGTGGCGATGGAGGTTTTGTCATTGCCGGTAACCCACTGGCAATACCCGCCCGGCACCGAGCGGCTGGCCGAGCCTGACCCGCGCCGGGCCAACCGGGAGAGCGCGGCCTCGTCTAACCATAACCCCGCTGCTGCTGCCGCCGCCACACTCAGCGCCGCAAACGCCGCCGCCGAGGAGGCAATGCCCGACCCTATGGGAAAATTACTGGTCGACTCGACCCGGGCTGCTGCATTGAGCCTTGCCTGCCTCCGCACCAGATCAAGATGCGCCGTCACGCGGGCCAGGGCAGCGTCCGTGACCGGTTCTTGGTTGATGACCAGCCTGTCGCCGGGCAGATTGTCATCATAAGAAACGGTAGTCAGGGTGTGCAAGCTGCCCAGGTTCATTGAAAGGGAGGGGTTGGCGGGCAATCTCAGAATGTCATCCTCGTTGCCCCAATATTTAATAAAAGCGATGTTGGGGTGAGCTATGGCCGTCGCCTGTTTTTCGGCAGCGGCCCGTTCCCGGAGTGATTTTTGTTTCTCCACAAATGTCTCTAATCTATCATTGACTGGCTGTAACTTGCTCTGGGCCATTTGTTATTTGCGATTTGACTCTCGACCTGGATTCTGGCTTGCCTCCAGCAGAGCCGCCTTAAGCACCTGGGGGGTGGTTTCTCGAAGCAGTTTGCCGTTGACCCACAATTTCTCGTTTCGCACGCCAACCAAGATGTAATGGTACGGCTCTGGGTCGTCCGGGTCGGGTTTGCGGGCAGCGGAAATGGGCCCCTGCCAGGCCAGGGTGATGACGCGGTCGTAATCGGCGGCGCGGTCAAAGATGTCCAGGGTTCCGCCGCCGTTCAACAAGACCTTTTGAACTTCTCGCAAGAGTTTGTGGGCTTCGCTTTGCCGCAAGATGTCGCTGGCCCGGTTCTCCGGCGGTTGCGCCGGTTTTGGGGGAGCCTCGGCTTCGCGTTGGGCTTTGTCGGCTTCATGCAGTTGGCGAAGTTGGTCTAACCATTCGTCGCTCACGGAGTTGCTCCAAAGGAAGGCTTTTGATCTGTTGATACCCTGGATTTTAGCATGGGTCAGGCATAAGGTCGAGTCAAAATCAAGGCAATTGAAACTCGGCCACCAACGGCAGGTGGTCGGAGATGGGCAGGGTATCGTGCTGCCGAACATACGCCTTATTCAAAGTCATCGTGTCCGCAAAGAAGATAAAATCAACCGTGCGATTGGGGGCAGCGACCCCGGGATCGTTGGGATACATGGTGAACCATTGGCTTTTCGCATGGTTTGCACCTCGCTATGCTGCCCGACACGCAACTTCACCGCAGATACTTCTCCAAGAAATCCAGCGTAATCCGGTAAATCTCCAGCGAGTCTTTGTCGCCTTCCTCGGCCAAAAGATAGTGGCTGGCACCATCAAAGAAGTGGGCCTCATAGGTGGCTCCGACGAGGGCTAAATTCTTTACCAATAACTCGCTTTGCTGGTAGGGTACTACCTCGTCGCTGCGACTGTGGAGGATGGCCAGTGGCGGGAAATCGGGGCGAACGTGATAGGCGCCTGAATAGCGAAAGTAACGTAGCGGCTCGTGGCTGGGCAGGCCCAAAGCAATCAGGGCTTTGTCCAGGCCGAAGGGAGGAATGTAAGTGCCCTGCTCCAACCGATAGCGCATGTCAAACAAATCGGTGGGTGGGCCGAGCAGCAACGCCGCCTGAAAATTCTGATCGCGTTGAAGTAACCGTTGCACATGCAGGCTGCTGTAGCTGCCGCCGAGCAAGGCCAATTTGCCACCATCCGTACCGGGAAATGCGCCGGCCCGGGCAAATTCGACCAGTCGCTGTAACTCGTCAAGATCGTTTTCTAATTCAAAGGTGTAGGCCGGGCCGGTCCCCAACACGGCGTAACCAGCGGCGGCCAGGGGAATGCTGGCGCAGTCCCAGGTATTGGCCGGGCCGGGATAAATGGTGAGCAAGAGGGGTAATTGGCTGGTGGTAGTTGCGGTAACAGGAGTGTAGAATAGGGTCAACTGGTTGGGTTGGCCACCGCTGTCAAAGGTGACCTGGCGCCGGAGGGCGGTAGCTGTCATGGGTGTGGTACAGGATAGTGAAGTAGCTTCGCCAAGCGCCAGATCGCGGCCAGGAACGACGCTTCGCAGGGATTCAAGGACCAAAGTCACTTCGGCCTTTGTGTCCTTGCCTGGTTTGATTCTTGTGTTGCCAAAGCCGACATCCTGATAGCCGGGCGCACCCGCCACAGGGCGATACATATCGGCGGGAACGGAGATGAGATAGCGGCCATCGGCATCGCTGCGGTTGCGGTAAGTGGCGCCGTCCCAGCGTGAGAGAAGCACCCAGGCCCCGGCAATAGGCTTGCCTTCCCCATCTTGGATGGTTCCCTGGAGCGTACCAGGGTTGCCCGGAATCGGCTCGCCAACAAGGTTCCACCATCGCCGCAGAAGATGGTATTGCAGGGTATTTCGAATAGGCCAGATGTTGACGTTGTCGGTTGTCGCCAACCAAAAGAAGATCAAAACCTGAAATAGCACTATTACCGCAAGGGCAAACCACCGTATTCCGAATGTCGTTTTCATAGGAGGTTAAAGATTAGAGATCAGGGTAGTGGTTCAATTGTAAGTGATGAGATGTTTTTATTTTGCCCCCACCCCTGGCCCCTCCCCCAATTTGGGGGAGGGGAAAAAGG
>JAFGNV010000029.1 GCA_016926805.1 Anaerolineae bacterium | reverse complement strand
GGGGATTTAGTGTACTGATCTTGCACCAACTTTTCTAGTGGGCATTTTTAATTGTCATCAGTGTAATTATAGTTGTCGTCGGACGAATAGCCCGGATTATATCCGATTCTTTTTTCTCTATGCCTCTGTGGTTAGATGCAAGGTTGAGTTACAGAGTCTTTAGGCGGATTCTGGTGCCGATAGCGAATATGTAACTTTGTTCCTGTTTCAATTCTCAATATAATTTAGAATACAGGAGCAGGAAAGCGTATATTGACGGTGATTATTAAAGTTCCAACCAGGGCAATTTTGATCCCAACGAAAAACGTATCCGCAGACAGCCAGTATGGCTATGAAAACGACGTGAGGGATGACGGGTTGTCTATGGAAAATCAAGAGATATACAACTGGAAGAATAAATATGGGCACACAACATAGCTCCCCTCGTCCGCGTCCGACGATTGGTTTATTGATCAATCACGTTGTGAGCGGAGATCAGTCGAGTTCTTTGTGGGCTGGGGTGGTTGATGAAACCCGTGAGCAAGGAGCCAGTGTGTTTTGTTTTGCCGGTAACCATCTCCGGGAGCCGTATGATTTTAACGCCCAGGGAAATGTAATTTATAGTCTCATTGATAAAGAGAGGATAGATGGTTTGATCATCTGGACCTCGTCCCTGAGCAGCTACGTCGGCCACAAAGCAATTAAAGACTTCTGTGAGCACTATCGACCTTTGCCGCTGGTTGGTATTGGGATGCTGCTGGATGGAATCCCCAGTCTGGTTCTGGACAGCTATGGGGGTATGCGGGAGGCAATTGTTCACCTGATCGAAGCTCATGGTCGTCGCCGGTTGGCTTTCATCCGCGGGCCCGAAGGCCACTATGATGCCACCGAACGGTATCGCGCCTATACCGATGTATTGCAGGAGTATGGCCTGCCCTTTGTCCCGGACCTTGTTTCACCACCCTATGGTTGGGTTGAGCAGGAAGGAGAGAAGGCAATCCACCTGCTGCTCGATCAGCGCCGGGCGCGCTTTGACGCTGTAGTGGCCGTTAACGATCATCTGGCTATAGGCGCATTGCGGGTGTTACAGTCACGAGGAATCCACGTGCCAGACGATGTAGCCCTGGTGGGCTTTAATAATGAACTTGTCTGCAAGCTGGTCACACCGCCATTGACCACAGTGCCAATTCGGATGTACGAACGGGGACGATTGGCAATCCGGACTCTGCTGGCAATGATAAAGGGCGAACAGGTGCCAGAGCGGGCATCTTTGCCTACCCGATTGATTGTGCGCCAATCATGCGGCTGTTTAGACCCGGCAGTAATGCAGGCTGCGGTAGAAGAACCCGCTACTCGCGTTACTTCACCCAAGTCCAGGCCGCCAAACCGGACAAAAGCTTCAGACCTTGAATCGCTGGCCGCCCGCCGAGAACAAATTCTCCTGGAGATAGAACGGGCAGTAGAGCCAGCGGACGGGATACCCCGGTTAGCATCGCCGTTGCTCGACGCTTTTATGGCTGAATTAAGCGGACAGGCGGCGGGCGTCTTTTTGCCGGCCCTGGAAAACGTCTTGCGCCAGGTAACAGAAGCAGGCGGCAATGTGATTGCCTGGCAAAGAGCCATTTCTGTCCTGCGCAGACAGATGCTTCTTTACCTGCCGGGCAACGATCAAACTCTGACCCAGATCGACAATCTCTGGCATCAGGCCCGGGTAATGATCGGAGAGCGGGCCCGGCGGCAACAAGCCTATCAGGATTGGCAAATAAACCAGTTATTTGATAAGTTACATCAGATTGGCCAGGCGCTAACCGTCGCCCTTAATGTGTCAGAATTGATGAACATATTGGCCCGCGAGTTACCCCAATTGGGTATCTCGAGTTGTTACCTTTCGCTATACGAGGATCCGGAGCAACCGGATAGGGAATCCAGGCTCCTCCTGGCCTACGATGAAAGAGGCCGCATCGAATTACCGGCCACCGGGCAGCAGTTTCCCTCCCGGCAATTGATCCCAGATGGATTCTTATCACTCCAAAAACAAGGCTGCATGATTATCGAACCTCTCTACTTTCGGGAGGAACCATTGGGCTTTGCCATCTTTGAGGAGGAGGAGCCGGCCAAAGGACACGTAACCAGATTGCTACGGAACCAGATCAGCAGTGCCTTAAAAGACGTGCAGATTCTGGCCGATAATGTCGATCTTTATCACCAGGCCCTGCAAGCTCAACAGGTGGCTCAGGAGGGGCAGCGGCTGGCCGAGGAAGCCAATCTCCTTAAAAGTCGTTTTCTCTCAATGGTCAGCCATGAACTACTGACCCCCCTGGTGCTCCTGGTGGGTTTGAGCGAGATGATGCTGCGGGAAGGCACGGGCAGTAGACCCCCCCTGCCCGAACCCTACCGGCAGGACCTGGCGCGCATTCACGTGAGCGCCCAGCAATTGGGCAGCTTGGTGCGGGACGTACTGGATTTGACCCGCAGCCAGATGGGCCAACTCAAGCTGACCAAAAGGCCGCTGGACTTGGGTGAAACTCTCAAAGCGGTGGCCTTGGTCGGTGAGCAGTTGGCCAGCAGCAAGGGACTGACCTGGCGGGCCGAAATCCCCGGGCAGTTGCCAAAGGTGTGGGGAGACCCCACCCGGCTGCAACAAGTAACCCTAAACCTGGTGACCAATGCGGTAAAGTTCACGGCGCGGGGCGAAATCACGCTTCAGGTTGAAGTTAGCGGCCCTGTTGAAGGCGTAAGCGAAGAAATGGTCACTGTCCTGGTTAGCGATACCGGGTTGGGAGTGCCGCCAGCAGAATGGGAGGTAATCTTCGACGAGTTCCGCCAATCGGAGCGTACCGCGCTAAGGGGGTACGGCGGCCTGGGCGTAGGATTGGCCATTTGCCGGCGTCTGGTGGAACTTCACGGGGGGCAGATTGGGGTCCGCCCCCCCGGTAACGGCGAAAGCGGTTCGACCTTCTATTTCACCCTGCCTACCATCGGTGATGAGATAATCGAAGAAGTCAACCCAGAAGTTCGTTCCCAGCGAGTGCTCCTGTTGACGGAACAGACGGGTGGGGGAATACAGCTACAGGAACACCTCACCCGGCAAGGGTTTCAGGTGGAGGTGCTTGGTATTGGTGAAGCTCCCCATTGGATATCAGCCATACTGGCGTCGCCTCCCGGTGCGGTGGTACTGGACTTTCAACCCGCCTCGGAACAGGGTTGGGAATTGATTCGAGCACTCAAGGAAAACCCGGCCACCCAGAACATCCCCGTGGTGTTCTATTCCCTCCCCCAAGAGCAAGAAAGCGGTTCGGTGTTGGCTCTGGATTATTTAGTTAAGCCAATGGGAACCACGGCGCTGGCCCAAACCTTGCAGCGATTGGGCCTGGGAGATAATGGCTGCGAGAACACCAGAAGCATTTTGGTTGTGGACGACGACCCGGCCATTTTGGAGATGCACACCCGGGTGGTACAAACCTACTTGCCGGATTGCCGGGTGTTACAGGCGACCAATGGCCGGATAGCCCTGGAAATGATGCGGCAAGAGCGACCAAGCTTGGTCTTATTGGATCTGATGATGCCAGAGTTGGATGGTGTTGGGGTGTTAGAGGCCATGCAAGAAGATGAACGAATCCGCAGTATCCCGGTCATTGTGCTCACCGCCCAGATGCTAACCCAGGAAGATATGGCGCGACTAAATCGGAGTGTCGCCGCCGTTTTGGAAAAGGGCCTGTTTAGCCCCGAAGAGACGTTGGCCCATATTGAACAAGTTCTGGCCCGAAACAAAAATCTGGGCAGCGAAATACAGCGGACAGTTCGTAAAGTGATGGCTTACATCCATGAACATTACGCCCAGCCCATTTCACGAGAAGACATGGCGGCCCATGCCGGAATCAGCGCCCGTTATCTGACCCGTTGTTTTCAACAGGAGATGGGCGTGTCCCCCATCACTTACCTCAACCGTTACCGCATTAAACAGGCCAAACTGCTGTTACAGGCCGGAGAAAAGAATATCACCGAAGTAGCAGATGCCGTTGGGTTTTCCAACAACAGTTACTTTGCCCGGGTGTTTCGGCGCGAAGTAGGTTTATCTCCCCGCGACTATCAACGAGAGAATTGACCCATCCCCGGCTAAATCCATTCCCAAGACAATTTCGTTCCAAAATTATTACAAAATGTTCCAAAAAGACAAGATTTGTTCTAATAGCTATAGTATTATTAGGAGGCATCCCGGCATAGCTTTGGCTTGCCCCGTTTTTGTATGGGGGGGCCGGACAGTTGGAATTAACCAAAACAATTCCTCAGGCGTCTTGGCAGCGATTGATTTTCAGGAAGGTTGGTCAGATGACCCAGACGATCATGATCGCAGCAAACGACCCAAACATCATTTATTTGCTGCAGCGTTATGCCGAAGAAAGCGGGTTTCAAACGGTCAAGGCCGGGCAGGATACAGATGTGTTAAACCTGGTCCAACAAGTAAAACCCGCTCTGATCATTGTGGAAGTCAACCCGCCAGGGACTATGGGCTGGGAAGTGTTACGTTGGTTAAAAACAGAACCAAGCACGTGCAACATACCGGTGGTGGTTTACCCTTATTTAGGCGAGGAGATGGGTGAGCGGTTAGAGGGAGTGGTTGGTTATCTACAAGAGTCGGTAATGTACGATGATTTTCTGGCAACCCTGGAAAATGCAGGACTGCTCGCTGATAGTCTCTCAGATGACTCCTAAGGTTTACCGCCTTGTAGAGGAATTGATGCGTTAATGGCTCAACATACCTTCCTGATCATCCTGGTATATTCACTGTGGCTGGCATCGGCGGCTTTATCGCTTTGGGCCGTCTTGTGGTTGCGAATTTTTGTCTTGATTGACCTGCCCATGGCCACGGTTGGCGGAAATCCGTGGATTATAAGAGCCATAGATAGGTTTGGCACCGTCGTTATTGGCTTGGTATGGTTGGTTTTTGTCGTGGCCACCGAAGCATATTTCCGCCGATTACTCAAGGGTGGTTTGCCAATATTGTCTATAACCAAGATTTTTGCCGCCGAGGCCTTGATTCTGGCCATAGCCTACGGTGGGCATCTGTGGTTAAACTGAATGAGTTGTAGATAATTTAAGGAGAGAAGAGATTGGCCGCAGATACAAAGAGCAATAAACTACTGCTTGAAGTAAACGATCTGAAAATGCATTTTCCCATTGAACGAGGCTTTTTCCGGTCAAAAGTAATCGGCCATGTTAAAGCCGTAGATGGGGTAAGTTTCTACATTCGCGAGGGAGAAACCCTGGGATTGGTCGGCGAGAGCGGCTGTGGCAAAACCACAACCGGGCGGGTTATTCTGCGGGCCTACGAGCCCACCGCCGGAGAGGTATGGTTTGCCGACCGTAACATGGGGCGAGTCAATGTCCCCACCCTGGAAAAACAGCAGATCAAGCAGTTGCGCCAGAATATGCAACTGATTTTCCAGGACCCTTATGCCTCCCTCAACCCCCGCATGACCCTGCTGCAAATTGTGGGCGAACCCTTGTTGGTTAACGGTATTGCCCGAGGAAAAGCCTTAGAAGACCGGGTTGCCGAACTTTTAAAGGTGGTTGGCTTGCGGCCAGAGTATATGAGCCGGTATCCACACGCCTTTAGCGGGGGACAACGCCAGCGGATTGGTGTCGCCCGTGCTTTGGCCCTCAACCCTCAGCTCGTCATCTGTGACGAGCCGGTATCGGCCCTGGATGTTTCTATCCAGGCCCAGATTCTCAATTTGCTACAAGACCTCCAGGGGGAATTTGATCTCACCTACCTGTTCATCTCCCACGACTTGAGCGTTGTTGAGCACATCAGCGATCGCGTGGCCGTGATGTACGTGGGCAAGCTGGTGGAGAGCGCCACCACGAATGATCTGTTCATTAACCCCAAACATCCCTACGCCGAAGCGCTCCTCTCGGCTGTACCCAAACCCGACCCTCGTTTACGCGGTGAGCCGATTGAACTCCCCGGTGAAGTGGCCGATCCGGCCAACCCGCCCAGTGGTTGCTATTTTCACCCGCGCTGCCGATACCGGGTGGATCGCTGTGAAACCGAGGGGCCGGTTTTGCGAGAAATTGCCCCGGATCATTTTGTGAGTTGCCACCGGGCCGAAGAGTTGGAATTGACGGGCGTTTTCGGTCCGACCAAACCAGAGGTATAAAAATATATTTCTTGCGGTAGATAGGTCGGTTTAAAATACTTTTCAAAAACTCTTTTTAACCGGGAAAGGAGGTGATACAACGGATTGTTATTAAAGGGATGAGCCTTTCTTTTTCTATGGTAGAGAAACTGTTTGCCTATCTAAATGTTTTTTATGAATTAAGGAGGTAGAAAACCATGACACAGAAACGAAAGATAACGCGGCGCAAATTCTTGCAGCTATCAACCGTGGCTGCAGCCGGTATAGCCGCCACGGCGTGTGCGGCGCAACCTACCGAAGCGCCAGCACCCCAAGAGGCTCCAAAAGAGGAAGCTCCCAAAGAGGAGGCCCCAGCCCCAACCGAAGCTCCCAAAGAGGAAGCCCCAGCCCCAACCGAAGCTCCCAAAGAGGAAGCCCCAGCCCCAACCGAGGCTCCAGTCGAAGAAGCCCCGGCAGCGGCTGCTGGCGGCGAAGCACCCATGTTGGCTGATTTGGTTGCCAAAGGCGAATTGCCCCCCCTGGCCGAACGCCTGCCCACCGTCCCCCTTGTCCTGGCAGGGCGAGCAGGTGTCGGCAACTACGGCGGCACCATCCGCCGGGGATTCAAGGGCGTTTCGGACCGCTGGGGGCCCACCAAGATGCACGACCAGTTTTTCGCCTGGTTTGATGAAGATCTAAATTTGTACCCCTTCATCCTGGAATCGTGGGAGATTAATGACGACGCCAGCGAGTGGACCTTCCACCTGCGCCCGGGCACAAAATGGTCCGATGGTGTGGAGTTGACCACCGATGATATTCAGTGGTGGTATGAGAACCAGATGCTCAATAAGGATCTGTTCCCCTCGGTTTATATCAAGTGGACCACCGGCACCGAGAAGACCCCCCTGACGCTTGAGGTGGTTGACAAGTATGCCTTCAAGATGAAGTTCGTTGAGGGTAAGCCTCTGTTTTTGTATGACCTGACCCGTGGCACCGGCATGGAGGCGTTTGGTGTGGGCTGTCTTTCGCCCAGCCATTACATGAAACAGTTCCACAAAGATTTTGCTGATGACCCGGCAGCATTGGAAGCGGCAGCCAAAGAGGCTGGCTTTGAGAGTTGGGCGCAATACTATCTGGAGAGTCAGGACTATTGGTACATGAATCCAGAGCGACCCGTGGTCAGCGCGTGGCGAGCCAAAAACAAGCTGTCCGAGGAACTGTTCGTGATGGAGCGCAACCCTTACTTCTTTGCCGTAGATCCCGAAGGTAACCAATTGCCCTATGTTGACCAAATTCAACATCGCCTGTTCGAGGCCGACGAGGTATTTAACCTGTGGATTACCAACGGCGAGATTGACTTCCAGGGTCGCCGGGTGGCTATGGCTAACTATACCCTTTACAAAGAAGCCGAGGCCGCTGGCGACTACAAAGTTTATATCTCCAATACGGCCAATCACGTTGCCATACAGTGTAACCTGACCACCAAGAACGAACGGCTGCGCGAATTCTTCAATGAGCGGAACGTGCGCATTGCTCTGTCTCTGGCCGTCAACCGCGACGAGATGAATGAACTGGTTTTCAATGGCCTGTACACGCCGCGCCAATACAGCCCGATGGAGCAATCGCCCCAGTATTATCCCAAGCTGTCAGAGGCCTACATCGAGTATGACCCGGACGAGGCCAACCGCTTGCTGGATGAAGCCGGCTATGCCGAAAAGGGCGCCGACGGTTTCCGCCTGTGGAAGGACGGCAGCGGCGAAACCCTGAGTTTTATCATCGAGGGTACAGCCGAGGCTGGCACGCCCGACGAGGACGCCGCTCAGTTGGCCGTTAAGTATTTCGCCGACGTGGGGGTTAAGGCTACCTACAAGTATGCCGAACGCTCGCTGTACACCGAACACTTTACCGCGAACGATATCGAGGCGGCCTGGTGGGGCGGCGACCGCACCCTGCTACCCTTGGCGCCGCTGGCCGCCATTTTCCGCGGCTACCAAACCGACCGCCCGTGGGCCTGCGCCTGGGGTATCTGGCTGCAAGACCCCGGCAATCCCACTGCCGAGAAGCCGCCTGAGGACCATTGGATTTGGGACATCTGGAACACCTGGGATGAAGTGGCGCGAGAGGTTGACCCGCAGAAGCAAACCGAGAAGTTTTACGGGATTCTGGATATCTGGGCCGAGGAACTGCCCATGATCGGCTTCTTGGGCCAACAGCCGTCCCCGGTCATTGTCAAGAATGGCTTCATGGGGTACCTGGAGGGTATGCCGCAAGATGATACCATCGGTGACGAGAACTATCTCGTTCCGGCCACCCACTACTGGGATGACCCGGCCAAACATACAGTGTAACAGGCAGGCGTCAAGTGATGCTTCATAGGAGGGCGGAACCGGGGTTCTGCCCTCCAACCCTATCTAGCGTATGGGGAAAGAGACCCTAAGGGTTTCTGAAGTCCTTAGGGTCTGATTCATTATTCTTGAATTGTTAAAAAGATACGCTCTGTATAATATAGAACTTATGCAATTCACGTCATTTCGAGAAGCTTGCGACGAGAAATCTCTGAAAAGGCCGCTTGCAAGACCCTATTTAGAGATTTCTCGCTCTTAACTTGTCAGGCCCTTTCGTCGCTACTAAGAAACTGCCGATAGGTCGGGGGGCTTGGGGGGTGCCCCCCCATTAATTTCTTTTTCGGTTGAATAAGGCCCCGGCCTTATGAGACCCTCGAAATGACATTTAAACTGCCAACTGCGTAAGTTCTATAATACAAGGTGATGTTTTTGGAGGTAATCCATGTTTGGTTATATCCTGCGGCGAGTCTTGCTGATGATTCCAACCCTCATCATCATCTCAATCATCTCCTTCATCATTATCCAACTCCCGCCGGGCGATTTTCTGACTTCTTATGCCGCTCAGTTGAGCGCACAGGGTGATGCGATCGACCGGGTACAGATTGCTTCATTGGAGGAACGCTATGGGCTGGGCCGCCCCATCTACGTGCAATATTACAAGTGGGTTAGCGGTATTATTCTGCGCGGCGACTGGGGCCAATCCATGGAGTGGCAAAGACCGGTTAAGGAGCTCATTTGGGAACGCCTGGCCCTGACCATCCTCCTTTCCAGCGTCGCCATCCTGGTCAGTTGGTTCATTGCCATTCCGGTGGGGGTCTATTCGGCCACCCACCAATATTCGATTCCAGATTACGTGATGAGCGTGATCAGTTTTATCGGGGTGGGTACGCCTGGCTTTTTGCTGGCCCTGATTGTAATGTGGCTGGCCATGAGCCAACTCAACCAGAACGTCGGTGGTCTGTTTTCCAACGAGTTCTTGTTGGCTCCGTGGAGTGTAGAAAAAGTCGTAGATATGTTAAAACATCTGTGGATTCCCATTCTAATCATAGCTTTGGAGAGTACGGCGGGCAGTATCCGCACCACCCGAGCCAACCTGCTCGACGAGCTAAACAAGCCCTACGTAGAGACAGGACGGGCCAAGGGCCTGACCGAGGGCAAGTTGATTTGGAAATACCCGGTGCGGGTCGCGTTGAACCCTTTCTTCAGCACCGTTGGCTGGTCGCTGGCCAACTTGATTTCCGGCCAGACCTTAATAGCGGTTGTGCTCAGCCTGCAAACAACCGGACCGATGATGTTACGCGCCCTGATGTCTCAGGACATGTATCTGGCCGGTAGCTTTTTGCTGCTACTGAGTTCACTGACCGTTATCGGCACACTCATCTCAGACATTGTCCTGGCGTGGGTCGATCCGCGTATCCGGCTGGGAGGGTAAATCAATGGCAAACATGGAACGTAATGATATGGATATATTGGAAAAAGGCCAGGATATTGGGGGAATTACGGAAGAAGAGAAAATATATGTTGCTTCTTACTGGCAATTGATATGGTGGCGGTTTCGCAAGCACAAGATGGCCGTTATCAGTGCCGTGATCTTGGGGCTATTTTATCTCGTGGCCATCTTTTGCGAGTTCGTGGCCCCTTATGATCCCGAACAGTACTTGGTCGAGTATAAACTGGCCCCACCTTCCAGGATTCACATCATCGACGCCGAAGGCCGATTTCACCGGCCGTTTGTTTACAAGATAAAACAAGAAAGAGACCCGGAGACGCTGCGCAACATTTATACCGAAGACGTCGAAACCCGGTATCCCATTCAGTTCTTCGTCCGCGGCCCTGAGTATAAGCTGTGGGGCCTCTCGACAATGAATATTCACCTTTTTGGTTTGTCCGTTCCCGTCGAGGAACAGGGGGTCTTTCTGATGGGCGCAGATCGGCTGGGACGGGATGTGTTCTCTCGCACGTGTTATGGTGCACGCCTGTCGCTCTCCATCGGCCTGGTCGGGGTGTTGTTGAGCCTGACCATAGGCGTTGTCCTGGGAGGGATCTCTGGTTACTACGGCGGCGCGCTTGACAACATCATTCAGCGGGTGATTGAGTTCATCCGCACTATTCCAAGCATCCCGCTGTGGATGGCACTCAGCGCCGCTCTACCGGCCGACTGGCCCATCGTGCGGGTGTATTTTGCCATCACCGTCATCCTATCCCTGGTTGGCTGGACCTTTATGGCCCGGGTCGTTCGGGGCCGTTTTCTGGCCATGCGCGAGGAGGATTTTGTGCTGGCCGCCCGCCTGGTTGGCTCCGGCGAGATGCGCATTATTCTGCGGCACATGCTGCCCTCTTTCCTCAGCTACATCATCGCCTCACTCACTCTGGCCATCCCAAATATGATTCTGGCCGAAACCGGGCTTAGTTACATTGGCCTGGGGTTACGCGCTCCGGCCATCAGTTGGGGCGTGTTGCTGCGAGAAGCCCAAAACGTGCGTTCGCTGGTGCTGGCCCCATGGGTGCTTATCCCGGCTGTAGCTGTTATCATCGCCGTTCTTGCTTTTAACTTTGTGGGAGATGGGTTGCGCGACGCCGCCGATCCTTATTCTCGCTAGGACTTAGCCATTCAAATGCTTGTTTTTTGTGCAAGAAAAAATTTATCGATGAAATTATCTTCTGGTTTTGGTTTTGATTCATCCAGGTTAGGGATGTTCTTATGGAAAATAATCACTTACTCCTCGAAGTCAAGAATCTAAAAACTTACTTTCTCTTGGACGAAGGGACTGTCCGAGCTTTGGACGGGGTCGATTTCATAATAAAGCGTGGCCAGACGTTGGGAGTCGTGGGCGAGAGCGGGTGCGGCAAGTCGGTCACCGCTCGTTCGATCTTACGCATCGTCCCCCAGCCGGGGCGAATTGTGGGAGGCGAGATCACATTTTATCAGTCTGTCAAAAACAATGGATTGTTAACCGATGTGGTGAACTTGACCCAACTTAACCCCAAAGGCGCCCAGATCCGCAGTATCCGCGGAGGGCAAATTGCCCTGGTGCCTCAAGAACCGATGACCTCTTTAAGCCCTGTCCATTCCCTTGGTAATCAGCTCATGGAAACCATTACCCTGCATCAAAAAGTATCTAAGGTAGAGGCAAGGGAGAAAGCGATTGAGATGTTGAGACTGGTGGGTATGCCCCAACCCAACCGCACCATTGACCGTTATCCGCACGAACTCAGCGGCGGGATGCGCCAGCGGGGTATCATCGCTATGGCCCTGTCGTGTCATCCCAGTCTGCTCATTGCCGATGAGCCAACCACCGCCCTAGATGTGACAACTGAAGCCCAAATTCTAAAACTTATGCGCAGCCTGCAGCACGAGTTAGGTATGGCCATTATGTTCATCACCCACAATCTGGGCGTCATTGCCCAGATGACCGAGTACGTGATTGTTATGTACATGGGCAAGGTGGTGGAGGAGGCTGATGTAGATACCATTTTCTACAACCCCAAGCACCCCTATACTCAGGCCTTGTTGAAGTCCATTCCCCGCCTGGGCCAGAGAACCAGGGAGCGACGGCGTTTGGAATCTATTTACGGGTCAGTGCCAGACCCTTATTCCATTCCCAAGGGTTGCACCTTCCATCCCCGCTGTAGCCAGAGAATCGCCGGAGTATGCGATCAAGAAGAACCGCTCTATGTCGAGGTAGGGTCAGGACACAAGGTCCGCTGTGTTCTCTATACCTAACGCCGTAAGCGCCAATTATTTGCCTGCTGTTAAAATACAGGCTTTTTACTGGTTAAAGACTGCAAAGATTCTTTTGAAACCTTTGCGGTTGGTATGACTCATTTGGGGGGATAAAATATTATGAAAGTTATGCTGTTTTTCCCACCGCATTGGACACCGGCCATGCCTCAACTGGGCGTGCCCACCCTTACCGCCCATTTGCGAGCGCACCATGTTGAGGTCATTCAACGTGATCTCAATATCGAAGTCTTTGATGCGATTCTAACACCCGGCTATCTGCAACAGGCCATCGCCCGCCTGCGCCAGGAATACGGCCCCCACGCCCAACGACGGCCTGATCGCCCTGTGGTACCGCCTCGGGAGCAGGTGCAGTGGGCGCTGGAACACGGCCCAAATTTGGCCAACCAGGTTGAGAATGCCGTAAACATCATCCGTAGCGAGGCATTCCTTGACGGCCCTATTGGCGTGCAGGCTTTTTTGATAGTAGCTCAATGCCTGGATTTGGCCTTGCTGCCATTTTATCCGACATCTCTGAATCTCTCAAATTTCACCCCCCCGTATCCGGTGGATAAGAGTCGCAACCTCCTCCGGGCGGTGCGCGACCCGCAATATAACCCATTTCTCGACCTCTTCCGGGGTATGGTAATCCCCGATATTGAACGTGAACAACCCGACCTCGTCGGCATCTCGATTCCGAGCCTGGATCAGATGTTGGCCGGGGTGACCCTGGCCCACCTGATTAAGCAGGCCGGTTTACCCTGTCACGTCACCACGGGTGGCCCGCACATCACCATGCTCCGTGAGGCAATTCCTCAGGTACCCGCGTTTTTTGAGTGGTTCGATAGTGCCGTGACCTTTGAAGGGGAAACCCCTCTCCTGCGGCTGGTTGAAGCGCTTGAGAGCAACGGCGACCTGTCGCCCGTGCCCAATCTCATCTATGAAGACGGCGACCAGGTTCGGGTGACAGCCCCCACAGAACCGGAAAAAAGCTTTGATCTGGCGTTGCCCGATTTTGACGGCTTACCGCTGGATCGCTACCTGGCCCCCAAACTGGTGTTGCCGTTGCGCACCGCCCGGGGTTGCTACTATGGTAAATGCGCCTTTTGCAACGTGGATTACGCCGGGCCACCCTCATATCGCCAACTCCAAGCGCAGCGCGTGGTTGACCAGATGACCGCGTTGCACAAAAAGTATGGCGTCCGGCATATCTTTTTTGCCGACGAAGCCATCACGCCGCGTAATTTGCGAGACATGTCGTCCTTGCTGGCCCCACAGGACCCGCCCATTTACTGGTGTGGCTGCGTCCGCTTTGAGAAACCACTGACCCAGAACATCCTTGATGCTCTGGCTCCGGCAGGCTGCTGCATGTTGCTGTTTGGTCTGGAAACCGCTTCGGAGCCGATGATGGAGGCCATGGCCAAGGGCACCCAGCTTGAACACATGAGCCGCATCCTGCGCCAGAGCGCTGCCGCCGGGATCTGGAATCACACCTTCTTTTTCTTCGGTTTCCCTGGCGAAACCATTGAGCATGCCCAGGAGACCGTGAATTTTATTTACCAACATAAACATTTCATTCACTCGGCGTCGCCGGGCGCGTTTGCCCTGGAACGATATTCACCGGCTCATCGTTTTCCCCGGAGTTTTGGCATCAAACGGGTTATCGAAGACCCCGCCAGAGACTTGGCCATCTATTTCGACTACGAGGTTGAAAGAGGTATGGACGAAGCCATGGCCGAACTGTTGGCCTCCCGCTTTGTAGATACTCTCCCGGAAAAACGATATGGTCATTTTTATATAACCGACGCGTACCGGTTTATTTATGCCTCTCACCTGCGAGAAATGAGTGTGCCGCATCCCCCCTGGGTGGTTCCCGAAGAAGAAACAAGCGCAGTGAGTTAAAATCTTTGGCCCCCTTGAATGAGTCGAAGTGAGGCAACTCGGATAGAAGGATTAGGGCAAATAGCGTTGAGTTGCTTTGCTTTGGTCTCGCTTTTTGGTAAGATATGCCCTTAAGCAAATAACGTCTAAGGAGTCTCGTTATATGGCTAACCTCTATCTCAACTATAAGCTGCACCACGGTTACCTTCACCATTGGTTGGTGGCCGGGCCTCAGGCCATTCCTGTTTCTAACCTGAACCACTTTCAGGGCGAGGATTTCAAATTGCAGATTGTCCGCCACTACCATCAGCCGGAGTCAGGCGTAACCCAGACCCCTGTCGACCAGGCGACCTTCCGGGTAGGAGATACCGAGTTGAAATGGAACTACCTTCGCTGCCGGGACGATCACTTTGTTGACCTGTCTGCCTTTTACCATACTTGCCATTATCTGCAAGCCTGGACCTATGCCCGAGTGGCCAGTGCTACTTCCCAGAAAGTAACCTTCATCCTGACCACCAACGGACCGGCAGACGTTTGGTTGAACGGCCACCACATTCACCGCCAGGAACATTTTTACCACCAATTACCACACCGCGTCCCTTTTCAGGCTACGCTGCACGAGGGGCACAACGAAATTCTGGTGCGTTTTGAAGCGGTTGCCACCCGCGACTGCCCGTATGCTATGGCTCTCCAAATTGTAGGGTTGCCCGCCGAAACCCCGGTATTTCTGCCAACCACTCACGAGGACGTGACACGCCATCACACCCTTGAGCAAATGTTTGAGGCCGCTTTCCTGGATCGGGATGTGTACGTGTGGGATGACCAAATCATCCTGCGTTTGCCGGAAGATATGCCGCCACCAGCCACGGCAGCAATACGGTTTCAAACACCATCCAACCGGATTTATCTGGAGTCGCTCAAATTTGGTGAAAATAAAGAAACCAATGAGACCCATCTGAGTCGGGCCTATCATTTTCCGGAAGGCCCCTATCAAGCCGTGTTGATGCCGAATCCCCGCGAATTTCACGAAGGCAATATGCGGATCCAGCGCAAGATTCCTTTTTGGCTCATGCGTCATCGTTATTCCCAAACCCCCTACGGCACCTATCAGGAACGCCGCCAGGAGGCTCTGGCAGACGCCGCCCACCGCGAGCAGAATGTTTTTTCCGAAATTGCCAGGATGGCACTTGGTCAGTGGACGCAGGTTAAAACAGAAAACATCCTGGCGGCAATTGAGCGGATCAACCGGCGCGAGGATTGCAGCGATTTTTACCTGGCTGGCCTGTTGGGCATGCTGTATCGTTATGGGGATGATCCATCTTTCCCGGCGGAGATCAAAAAACCCCTAAAGGCGTGTATCCTCAATTTTAAGTATTGGGCAGACGAGCCGGGCAGCGATGTGATGTGGTACTGGTCGGAAAACCATCAAATCCTCTTCCACACCGGCGAGATTCTGGCCGGCCAGCTTTTCCCCAACCAAACCTTTACCAACGCCAACCAGACCGGCCAGTGGCATCGGGAAAAAGGCGAGCGGCTGGCTCTCTCCTGGCTGCGCAAACGCGCCAGAGGCGGTTTTCAGGAATGGGACTCTAACGTTTATTTTGAGGAAGATTTGCTGGCCCTGTCGCACCTGGTTGATCTGGCTGAAAACCCCCAGGTGTACGAACTGGCCGCGGTTATTATGGATAAGATGTTTTTTACCATGGCGGTCAATTCGTACCGGGGCGTGTTTGGTTCCACCCACGGGCGGACTTACAGCCCTCACATTAAAGGCGGCCGGTTGGAGTCAACCGCCGGCATTAGCCGTTTGAAGTGGGGCATGGGCGTTTTTAACCAGCACATTCTGGGGCTGGTCAGCCTGACCTGCGCCGAAAATTATGAACTTCCGCCTCTGATTCAACAGATTGCCACCGATTTACCTGAGGCAATGTGGAACCGGGAGCATCACGCGGGTGAATTTGAGGAATGGTGCGACCAAATCACCGGCACCTGGGAAGTCAACAAAGTAACCTACAAAACCCCCGACTACATGCTCTGCTCAGCCCAGGATTACCACCCCGGCGAGAGTGGTTCTCAAGAACACATCTGGCAGGCGACCCTGGGGCCCGACGCGGTTGTGTTTGTCAACCATCCGGCCTGGGTCAGCGAGGAAGGCTCTCACCGGCCCGGCTTCTGGCACGGCAATGTCATCTTGCCCCGCACCGCCCAATGGAAAGACGTGTTGATTTCTATCCATAACCTGCCGGAGGATGATTGGCTGGGCTTCACCCACGCCTATTTCCCCGTTTATGCTTTTGACGAGTACATCCTGCGCGACGGCGCCAACGGCCAGCCATGGGCTTTTGCCCGGAAAGACAACGGCTACCTGGCGCTGACCGCTGCCCGGGGTTTTGAACTCATCACGCAAGGTGATAATGCCTATCGCGAGCTGCGTTCTTACGGGCAGCACAATGTGTGGCTGTGTCACATGGGCCGGGCCGCGTTGGACGGCGAGTTCGGCAAATTCCAGGAGAAAGTGCTGGCTTTGGCCGTCGCGTTTGACGACCTATCGGCCCAATGCGACACTTTGCGCGGTGAAACCCTGGCCTTTGGCTGGACAGGGCCGTTGTTGTTGAATGGCAAAGAACAGCCGATTACGGGCTTTAAGCATTATGAGAATCCCTACTGCGTTGCCGATCTGGCCGCCCCCCAGATGGAGATAACATTTGGCGATCAATTGATGCGGCTTACATTTGAGTAGGGATGTTGCGCATGCGTCTCTACTTATCAGAATCAAATGGACTAACAGCAGACCGGCATGTTTATTGTGCCGGTTGACCTTTTTTAGACCTCTTCATTATGTTGAGTTAAAAACTACAATTTACGATCTGCCCCTTCACCGAGGGTAAAATGCAAACCCTATACTTTGAAAAAATCTCCCAGTTCAACCGGCCCGCCGAGCCGGTCACGATCAGCCTTCCCTTTGCCAAAGGCAAACTCACCAACCCGGACCATCTGCTGATTCGGAATAAAGACCCGGCCTTACCCCTGCAACGCCGGGTGCTGGCCACCTGGGACGATGGTAGTGTCAAATGGCTGCTGGTTCACTTTCAGCCCGACTTGCCCGGCAACCAGGATAAAACACTCCATTTTGAGATAACCGCCACTCAACCGGCCAGCGAACCTACCGAGGCCGTAACCGTCGCCGAAGCCCCAGACGGTCTTGAAGTGAACACCGGGCCATTGTCATTTCTGGTGCCCAATGAAGGCTTTTTGCCGGTCAGACAGGTCAAACTCAACGGCCAATCCTTATGGAACGACGCTCCTTTCCGTGGCTTCACCCTGAAGTATGATGGGCAGATCGTCAGCAGTGCGCCTGGGCCGGTGGCACTGGAACTTGAAGAAACAGGGCCGTTGCGGGCCGTCATTCTGCTAAAAGGCAAACATCAAAACGCGGATGGCCAGGAATACCTGGAGTTCCGGGGGCGGATTACTGCCTACGCCGGGAAGCCATACCTTGAAGTTGAACACCAATTTATCCACACCGAGGCAAAGGCGGAACTCTCCCTTGAGGCGCTCTCGCTGGCCTTCCGGCCGGAAGCAGAAGGAACACCTCACCTGGCGTTGGGCGAGGGCTACTACCGCACCACCATTAAGGAAAGCAACACGGCCCTGGAACTGGCCCTGACCACCGAAACCCTGCTCTACCAATCTAACGAGCATTTTATCGACTCCTTCTACGGCGACTTTTGGGCCGATTGGCGCGATAATCGGGCCGGACTGACCCTGTCGATCCATCAGGCGCACCAGAATTTTCCCAAGAAACTCCAGGTTGACCAAGATGGGATTATCTGCTGGCTCTACCCCGACGAGGCCGCTCCCACCCGGCTGTTGCAAGGGATGGCCAAAACCCACCGGCTTCAGCTTCACTTCCACCCGCCCGATACAACCTTGCTGGATTGCAGCGGGCGCAGCCTGCAATTTCAATTGCCCGACCGGCCCGCTCTTAGCCGGGATTGGTTTCGCGAGAACAACCCCTGGTTGGAAACATTTTTTCCGGAAAAACTGCCCAATCGGCTCATCACCTTTTTCAACCGGGTGCATGATGGACGTCCTCGCGCAGCGGGCATGTTCCACTTTGGCGATGCCCCGGATTCGGGCTACACTTTCCAGGGACGCGGCCAGGGCCAAACCGTGTGGGTCAACAACGAATACGACCGGCCTCACTGCGGTGCGCTGTTTTACGGCCTTACCGGCCAGCGCCGGGTGCTAGACTCTATGCTGGCCGGTGCCCGTCACTGGCTGGACGTGGACTTGTGCCATCACAGCCCCGACCCCTTGCTGCATGGCGGGCTAAAACAGCACACCCGCTATCACATTACCGGCGGGGTCAACCCCTCGCATGAATGGACCGAAGGCTTTTTGGATTACTATTTCCTCACCGGCCGGCGCGAGGCGCTGGAGGCGGCCCGCTCGGTGGCCGAGAACATCATACGCCACATGCATAATCGCCCGGAAATGCGGGCTTTTGGCGGCATCTCGGTGCGGGAGGGAGGCTGGGCCTTGCGGGCGATGGTGGGCATGTGGCTGGGTACCGGCGAGGAAAAATGGAAGGTCGAAGCGCAAAGATTGGTCGAGATGTTCCTGGGCTGGTATCAAACCTATGGGGCACTACTGGCCCCCTACACCAGCCACAGTATGCCGCGTGTTACCTTTATGATTTCGCTCACGGTCAATTCCTTGGCCCGTTACCTGCTCCTTGAGGACGATGAGCAGGTCAAGAAGTTGATTGTCGAAACTGTGGACGATTTGATTGAACATAATTTGGGACCCGACGGCATTTTTTACTACAAAGAGTTGCCCTCGCTGCGCTACATCGCGCCCACGCCGCATGTGCTAGAGGCGCTGACCCAAGCTTATCGCATTACGGGCAATCAAGACTATCTCAAACTGGCCGCCCGGCAATTTGTGGCGTTGGTAGAGCAGCAACCCATCAGTGGCGACCGTGGCCGCAAATACGCCGACCCCAGTGGCGCCGTTATTCAGGGCGAGGGCCGGGGACGTATCTTTGCCGATAAGTACATCTCGCTATTGCTCTTTGCCGCCGAGGCCACGCCGTTGGGTTTGTTGGATTGGTACGAATACCCGTTTTAGTTGACGGTTGGACAGCCTGTCCAAATTTCCGCTTATTCCTTGCTATTAAAATTTTCTTCGATATGATACAGGATGAATTGGCATACCCGGCAATTATAAGCCTCACGACGTCCTCAGGATGATGTTGATCACTGACGACTTATCGCAATTTACTATTTTCAGGAGAACAACTCATGAGCAAAGGTAAAATCTATCAAGACCCGCAGTTCAGGTATATTGACCAGTACAGCAACCGCGAGGTGGTTCAACTCACCAACTATCTGGGCCACTCGCACCATTTTTACTTTACCGACGAATGTTGGCTCAAGGGCGGCCACTCATTCATTTTCAAGTCCGACCGGGAAAACGCCAGCAACTTCTTCCGTTACGATCTGGACACCGGCGCTATCACCCAATTGACCGATTTGCGAGGCACCCGGCCGTCCAGCGGTTATTACAGCCAGGCCAACCACGCCCTCTACTATTGGGCAGATCAAGTTTTATTCGAACTGAATATGGACACGCTGGCCGAACGCGCCGTGTACAAAATCGCTTCGCCGGAGATTCGCCCGGGGCGGCCCGGCCCTACCGCCGACGGCAAGTACATTTGCAGCACCCTGGTTGAATACCCGCCGGAAGATAAACCGCAGATTTCGTTTGCCTACTCCCGCTTCCGTGAGTTCTTCAAAAATCCGCCCTTCACCCAAATAGTTCGCATTGAAGTGGCCAGCGGCAATATGGACGTTATTCTTGAAGACCGGCGTTATATGACCCACATTAACACCTCGCCGGTGCAGCCGGACATTATGACCTACTGCCACGAAGGCCCCTGGGATTGGGTGGAGCAGCGCATCTGGGGGTTGAACGTTCAAACCGGCGAAACCTGGAAAATTCGCCCGCAAGAAGGCGATGTTTCGGTGGGTCACGAATACTGGTTTGCCGACGGCGAGCGGATTGGCTACCACGGCAACACCCGCACTGGCGACGACCTGCACCTGTTTGGCTCGCTCAAATGGGATAACAGCGACCACCTTGAGCGCCGTTTTCCCTTCCGTTCCATTCACTTCCACAGCCTAGACATGGAACTGATTGTGGGCGACGGCACGCCCGCCGCTGTTTTTGCCACGGCCGGGTTAGAAGGT
The DNA here is from genome assembly GCA_016926805.1 of Anaerolineae bacterium. Classification (GTDB taxonomy): domain Bacteria; phylum Chloroflexota; class Anaerolineae; order 4572-78; family J111; genus JAFGNV01. The sequence continues at coordinate 56,495 of JAFGNV010000029.1, read as the reverse complement.
CAACCGGCGCGACCTTTCATTCAATTGTTCAAATGGAATGGCAAGGAATACGTTGGCCCCAAAATTCTCTCGTTCCACCGCAGCACCTTTAACGACCAGCACGCGCACTGCCACCCCCGTTTCACGCCGGACGGTAAATCGATACTGTACACGTCGGACCTGACCGCCTACTCCAATATGTACCTGGTAGACCTTGGCGATTTTGAAGATTTGCCCGATTTGACGCTTGATGGTTAATCGAAATAGGGCTAACCATATCCTGGCCATTTGCCTTGATTGCGGCGACACCCTGGTAGACGAGGCCACGGAAGTTAAAGATGAACAAGGGGTTGTCCAGCAAGCCACGTTAATTCCTGGCGCCGCCGAGGTGATCCGCGAGTTAAAGCGGCGCGGCTACCCCTTGGCTCTGGTCGCCGATGGGCCGGTTGACACCTTTCACAATATTTTGACCGCCCATCACTTATTTCACCTGTTCGATGCCCTGGCTATCTCCGAAGCAGTCGGCGTGGACAAACCGGACGCCCGCATGTTCACCCACGCCTTGGACCAATTGGGTCTTGCGCCTCAAGATTACGGCCGGGTGGTAATGGTGGGCAACTATCTGGCTCGCGACATCAAAGGGGCCAACCAGTTGGGCTTAATCAGCGTGTGGCTGAACTGGTCGCCGCGTCGGCCCAAAATCCCGGCGGATAAAAATGAAATCCCCTGCTACACCATCAAAACCCCCGCCGAATTATTGCCGCTGATCGAGGCGCTGGAAAAGGATGGAAAAGAAAATCATCGGCTACGTTTTTAACGCAACATCTACAATTCACCGATAGCGAAGAATTGACGCAATGGGGCGTAAGTTCCACATCATTTCAAATCCAAACGAATACTCCAAGGAGAACGCCATGATTCACCAAATCCGCTGGACTGCCGAAAAGATCAAACAAAGAATCAGCCTGATCGAACCGCTGGTCTACCGGCGTCGCCAGCCGTTACCTCCCTTTCGTTTTATCACCATGTCCAGCCCACTGGAGACCCCGCCGGTTGGCCCCGAGGTAGACGACCGGGATTGGCCGGTGATTGAACCCGGAACCTACTGGGGCGAATGGATAGCCGACTTTACCCTCCGCAGTCACTTTGAACTACCCGCCGGTTGGGATGCAGCTGCGCCCGTGGCCCTCTATTTACCGCTGGGTGAAGCCGGAGACTTCAGCCATCCCGAAGCCCTGGCCTATATCGATGGCGAGCCATACGCTGCCTGTGACCGCCATCACCAGGAATTTCGATTATCAGACCAATGGCGAGATGGGCAAGCTCACTTATTGGCACTGCATCTCTGGACCGGACTGGGTGGCTGGCGGAACGGCGAACCAGGTACCAAACTTTTTATGCGCCCTTGCGCCGTGGTTCAAATTGACCAGCCCACGCGCGATTTCATCACTACGGCCCGGGTGGCCCTGAGCATCGCTACCAACCTGGACAAAAACCAACCGGCCAGGGGACACCTGTTTAACGCCTTGGATGAGGCGTTCAAAATTCTGGACATCCGTGAACCTTTTGGCGAAGATTTCTACGCCAGCGTAACCCCAGCCCACGCCGCCCTGCGGGCCGGTATCGAACAGGCCGGTCCCCCCTTAGACGTGGACATCGTGGCCGCCGGTCACGCCCACATCGATGTAGCCTGGCTCTGGACGCTGGGCCAGACCCGCCGTAAGGCCGGGCGAACGTTCCACACCGTTTTACGCCTGATGGAACAATTTCCCAATTACCACTTCACCCAGAGCCAGCCCCAACTCTACGACTTTATCCGGAAAGATTACCCCAGCCTGTTCGAGACCATCAAGGCCCGAGTCGCCGAAGGACGCTGGGAACCGATCGGCGGCATGTGGGTGGAGGCCGACTGCAACCTCAGTGGGCCCGAGTCCCTGGCCCGCCAATTTTTGATGGGGCATACTTTCTTTAGAGAGCAGTTTGGCCCCGGCATCGAATCGCCGGTGCTGTGGTTACCGGACGTGTTTGGTTATGCCTGGAATCTACCGCAACTCATCAAACAAGCCGGGCTGGAATACTTTATGACCATCAAGATTGGCTGGAGCCAATACAACCGTCTGCCCTTCGACAGCTTTTGGTGGCAGGGATTGGATGGCACGCGGGTGTTGACCCACTTCAGCACCACCCCCGATCCCGGCGGCAGATTTGTCAGCACTTACAACGCCACCGCCACCCCCGAAGAGGTTCTTGGCACCTGGAATACGTTCCAACAGAAAGAAAGCCAGCAAGAATTGCTCATGATTTATGGCTACGGCGACGGCGGCGGCGGCCCCACGCGAGAAATGTTGGAGAACATCCGCGAAATGTCGGCTTTCCCGGCTACGCCCCGGATGCGCCACGGCAAAGCCGGCGATTTCTTCAAAAATCTCGAGACCACCTCCGGCGACCGGCTGCCCACGTGGAACGGCGAACTTTACCTTGAGTTGCACCGGGGCACCTACACCAGCCAGAGTCGCAACAAACGGGCCAACCGCAAAAGCGAGTTTTTGCTCCACGACGCCGAATTTCTGGCCTCTCTGGCTGCCTCCCTGAACCCCGACTACGATTATCCCGCCGCCGCTCTGCGCCAGGCCTGGGAGCTGGTCTGCCTGAATCAATTCCACGACATCATTCCCGGCAGTAGTATCAACCCGGTTTACGTTGAATCTCTCCAACAATACGCCGAAATCAGGGGGATGGCTACCGCCGTTAAGGATGAAGCCCTCAAGGCCATTGGCCGCCAGATAGCGGGTGACGTATTGATCGTCAATCCAACTTCTTTTGCTCAGACTGGCTTAGCCGTTTGGCCGGGTTCACTGGAATCAGGCCAATACCTGGAAACCACTGCCAGTACCCCGCTTCTCACCCAGGCTACAGCCGCCGGTACGTTAATTGCTACCGACGAATTGCCTCCCTTGAGTGTGACGCCGCTCACATTAAAAAACAACAGCCCGAACGGCACAATCCAGCCGCCCGATACCGGCTTGAAGGGTTCAACCGAATTGCTGGAAAATGACTATCTTCGTGTGGAATTGAATAACGCCGGCGATGTTACCCGCATTTTTGACAAGGCCAACCAGCGCGAGGTTTTGCCAGCGGGGATGGTGGCCAACCAATTCCAGGCTTTCGAAGATCGCCCCCAAAATTGGGACGCCTGGGATGTGGACATCTTTTTTGATGACAAAATGTGGGAGGCAGCACCCGCCTCATCCATCGAGATGGTTGAAGCCGGCCCCCTCCGGGCCACCCTGGAAATTCGGCGGCGGATTTTGCACAGCGATTACGTGCAGCGCATCTCATTGACCTATAACAGCCCCCGCCTCGATTTCGACACCACCATCGATTGGCGAGAACGGCACATCCTGCTCAAAGTGGCCTTCCCGGTAGACATTCTGTCACCTGTAGCCACCTACGAAATTCAGTGGGGCAACACCCAGCGTCCCACCCATCGCAACACCAGTTGGGACTGGGCGCGTTTTGAAACATGCGCCCAAAAGTGGGTCGATCTGAGCGAGGGGAACTACGGGGTCAGTTTACTCAACGACTGCAAATACGGCCACGACATCCGGGAAAACGTTATGCGCCTCAGTCTGCTCCGCAGCCCAACCACACCGGACCCTGAAGCCGACCAGGGCGAGCATCGTTTTGCTTACAGCCTGCTACCTCACGCCGGTGGCTGGAACGAAATCACAATTGCCGCCGCCTACGCTCTCAATGATCCCCTGATTGTGGCCGAAGGGTCTGGAAACAAAGGAGGTTCAGCTTCTATCGTCCTGTCTTTCCTCTCAGTGGATCGGCCCAATGTCGTCATCGAGACAGTAAAGCAGGCTGAGGATGGCCGGGGAGTCATTGTGCGCTTGTACGAGAGCCAGCGCCACCGGGGCCAGGTGACGCTGACCAGTAGTTTTGTCCTGGAGAGCGTCTGGCTCACCAACCTGCTTGAAGAGAATCAGTTGCAACTCTCACCTGCCGGAAATAGGGTCGGTTTCTCGATCAGGCCTTACCAAATTGTCACCTTGCGCCTGATGCCGGGGTAAAAAAGCCAATGGCTAGAGTTTTATCGCCGTCGATTGTGACGATTCTTTCACCTCGTCAACCGTCACCTCCCGGCCCAACCGGTCCGACAGATAAATCCCTTCGGAAATCAGCATCGTATTCAAGGCCAGTTCGGCTGTGGGTAATAAGTCGACCCGTCCCTGTAACGCCGCAACCCAGTGATGTTGGGGACTATCGTAGGCATCGCCATGCTCGCGCACGTTGTGCCAGCGAAAGTCAAAAGCGTCGAGATTGGCGGTGCAGTTCAAATCCAAATCCCCCGCACTCTGGAAGAATCCAAACGGCTCCAATCGGACTCCTCCTTTGTTACCGACCACATACGATCCCTCAAATTGGTCCAGGTGGATGGCCCATGACTCAATGATGTCTAAAGTCATATTGTCCTGCAAGCGCACCAACCCCATGCCCAATTCTTCCACATCGTAACCGCTCTTTTGACGGCGGGCTGCATCCATGTCGGTTTCCTGGTAAATCTTGCCGGAAATCCGCATCACCGCCGGATTGCCCAGCAAGTACAGCACGTTGGCAATGTGATAGACGCCCATATCATACAAAGCCCCGCCGGCCGCATTCCGCTTTTGCACAAACGTCGGCGTGCCGTAACCGTCCACGTAGGGTCGCCCCCGCCGCCGAAAGCCGGTCGAGCGGGCGTGATAAAGTTTGCCCAGCAGCCCCAACTCTATCAGAGATTTGGCCGCCCGGGTTTCCTGAGAAAAAACGTTTCTGAGCTGAATAGAAAGTTTCCGGCCCACTGCCTGCGCGGTTTGAACCATTGCCTCGGCGTCAGTGTAGGCACCGGCCATTGGTTTTTCGCAGTACACGTGCTTGCCCGCTTGCAACGCCGCCTCGGTGACGGGCCGGTGCAGATTATTGTGCAAACAAACATCTACCGCCTCAATATCATCCCGGGCCAGCAGTTGCCGGAAATCGGGATAAACGTGGGGGACACCGTACACCTCGGCGACTCGTCGGGCCTCGGCCTCGTTAATATCAGCCACGGCCACAATCTCGGCGCCTGCCACCTGTTGATAGTTGGTCAGGTGGACCTTGCCAATCTGTCCCACCCCAATCATACCAATTCGAATTTTCCCATCCACATTCTGGTCAACCATCCTCAACTCCTTGTAAAAAATAATAAATTTGCAGATTGGAAATCCTGGTCGAGAAAAGAACTCGTGAATCCCGATTTCCCTCGTTATCTCCTGACAAAGACGAACGCAATAAAAAACCGCCCCTGAAACGGGACGGCCTTTTCCGGGCGCGGACAGCAGGTGGGCGGTACAAGACTCGAACTTGTGACCTCCTCGGTGTAAGCGAGGCGCTCTAGCCAACTGAGCTAACCGCCCACGCCTCTCAAATTATATAAGAGCGTAAGGGTTTGGTCAAATGCGAAAGAGCAGGTGAGCCATCCCCTGTTTGCTCCCCCCTCTCCCTTACAGTACAATGCTATCCCACAATGAAACGTAATTTACCACCTCTCAGGCGGAAAATTCTCATGGGTTGGGCGTTGGTCTTACTCCTGGCCGGGACTCTCTGGTTGACCCGCAACCAATTACAAACAGTCCTGTTCAACCTCACCGGCGAAGAGACCCTCCTGCCCCAAATCTCAGGAACCATTCAATATTTTCTGACTCGCTTGCAGCCACCCCTGAAAACTGCCGACGACGTGCCGGTGCAGTATGCCAACGTCAATCCCTATGGGGTCAATACTTTTCTGCAAACCGAGGTTGAACCGGCCAAGCGTGAAGAAGCGATGCGTCTGATTTCTGAGGCCGGCATCAAGTGGATTCGACAGGAATTTACCTGGGAGGATATTGAAATCCACGGCAAAGGTGATTTTGAAGACCGCCGCCACGAGCCATACCAGTCGGCCTGGGCCAAGTACGACCATATTGTGAACCTGGCCGATAAATACGACCTCAAAATTATGGCCCGGCTGAGCAATCCCCCCGCCTGGACCCGGGCGCTGACCGACACGGTGGGCACGTTTGCCCCACCCGATCATCTGAGCGATTATGGCGACTTTGTGGAAGCGGTGGTCACGCGCTACCGGGGCCGGATTCCGGCTTACCAGATTTGGAACGAACCCAACATTTATCCCGAGTGGGGCGAGTATCCCATCAGCGCCGAAGAATACACCCAACTACTCAAAGAAGGTTACACCCGGGTTAAAGCGGTTGACGCCGACGCCATCGTGGTGATGGGGGCCCTGGCCGCCACCATTGAGTTAGATCGGGTGCGACGCTACGATGCCAATGGCTGGCCCACCAGCCCCGGCGGCCTGAGCGATGTATTATTTCTCCAGCAAATGTATGATGCTGGCGCCACGCCCTATTTTGACGTGCTGGCCATGCAGGGCTACGGGCTGTGGAGCGGCCCCACCGACCGGCGAATGCAGCCTCGCGTGCTCAACTTCTCCCGGCCCCTATACATCCGCGAGGTGATGGTGCGCAACGGCGACGCCCACAAACCCATCTGGCTCAGCGAGTTAGGCTGGAACGCTGTGCCGCCGGAGAGCAACATTCCACCAGTGTACGGGCAGGTTAGCCTGGAGCAGCAGGCTCGCTACGCCGCCCTGGCTTACCAGCGCATGCAAAAAGAATGGCCGTGGGTTGGGGTCGGTTTCTACTGGTTTTTTAAACAGGCCGACGAACGGGAAAAAGAGAGCAATCCCCAATACTATTTCCGCATGGTTGAGCCGGATTTCACACCGCTGCCAGTTTACGATAAAATCAAGGAGCAGACCCGGCAAGTACCGATGATGTACCAGGGCTGGCATCAAGCCGACCACTGGACCGTCAATTATCAGGGTGGCTGGCAACCAAGCCCACACGATGCGGCCACCTTTGGCACGGCGTTGGCCGGGCGGCCCGGCGACACGGCAACCTTTTCCTTTGTGGGCAGTCGCCTGGATGTGGTGTTGCTTGGCAGCGGTCGCTTGCGGATGCAGGTGGACGATACCGGGCCGGTTGAGGTTGATTTGAGCAACGCCACCGGCGCCTTGAGCATTAATCTGGTCAACACTCTGATTTCGCGTTCTCACCGGGTCAACCTGGAAGTCATCGAAGGGCCGGTGTGGATTGATGGTTATGTGGTGCATAGTCAATCCGGCATAACAAGCCTGGGAGGAATGTTAATGGGGTTAATCATTCTGGCAGCAGGGATATTGATAATTTGGCGACGTTACGCAACCCGCAGACCGTAATTCACATTTCACCCCGCGCTTCTCGGCTGGCCCACCGCCTCACCCTGCCCCTCGTTTTGCTCCTGGCCACGCTGCTCCGCTTCTACCAACTCTCCAGCCAGTCGCTCTGGTCCGACGAGGGCAACAGCGTGGCCCTGGCCCGGCGAAGCTTTGTTGAAATTGCCCGGCGCACGGCCTTTGACATCCATCCCCCCTTTTACTACTGGCTGCTCAAAATCTGGATAGCCATTTGGGGCGACGGCGAAATCGGTCTGCGGTCCCTATCGGCCATCCTGGGGGTGGGCGTGGTGTATCTGATTTACCGGCTGGGGACACGCCTGTTCTATCGGCGGGTGGGGGTGATAGCCGGATTCATTGCCGCAATTTCGCCGCTGCAAGTTTACTACTCGCAAGAAGCGCGGATGTACATGCTGCTGGCGTTTTTGGGCTGTCTCACGGTACTGCTGGGCTTAATCTTTATTGATCGTGCCTCCAATATCTGGCTGAACCTGGCCTATATTCTTACCGCCACCGCCGGACTCTACACGCACTATGCTTATCCCGTTATTATTATAGCAATAAATCTGGTAATCCTTTTCTATCTCATTCACAATTCACAATTCACAATTCACAATTCACAATTACTAACCTGGCTTGGTCTGCAATTTATTCCCTTTCTGTTCTATCTTTCCTGGCTGCCCGTTGCCTGGCGGCAACTGACCACTTGGCCCTCCCAACAGATAATCATATCACTACACGAAGTCTCCGGGGCGATGGCCACCACGCTTCTTTTCGGTCTTTCCTGGCCTCTTGAAGAGGGACTGCTCCCGGCTATTGCCCTGGGCGTTGTGCTGCTGGCTATTCCCTGGCTCACATATTACGGGCCGCGAATCATCGGCCATGGCTCACCGGTCACGTTTCAGCATCTCTATTTATCTCTGTCTTTTCTCTACCTCTGGTTTTTGCTGCCGGCGTTACTCACCACCATCATCTTTAGCCCGGCCTTTCTAAAATTCTTGCTCGTCGCTACCCCGCCTCTGGCCTTGCTGCTGGCCTGGTTCGTTGAACTATTGGTCCTCACCGGCAATCTTCGACGACAACGGTCCAGGCAATACGCCCTACACCATCCTCCCCTGGCCAGCCATCTTATCGGCGGTACGTTACTCCTCGGACTGAGCATCACCTCCGTCATCTCTCTTTATCACTACTACACCAACCCGTCCTATGCCCGTGACAACTACCGGGGCATTGTCAACTTTATCAAAGCCATTGGCGGACGAAACGATGCGATCATCCTGCATGCGGAGGGACAACAGGACGTATTCAATTACTATTTCGAGCGCGCTCCGATCACCTCAATACCTATTCATCCTTTACCCCGCCAGCGTCCCCTGGATGAGGCCACCACGTTGAGTGAATTGCAGACCATTACTCACACCGCCGACCACATCTACACCGTGTATTGGGCCGCGCACCAGGCCGACCCCACGGGCCTGATTGAGAAGTGGCTGGATACAAATCTCTACAAAGCCTCCGATCAATGGTTTGGCAACGTCCGGCTGGTGAGTTACGCCAGTCCTCAAACAAATCTCCAAGACAACATGCTCTCCGTTGACTATCAACTGGGAGAGCACATCCGACTCACGGGCTATGCTCTCTCCTCAACCCAACTTGCGCCGGGCGAGATTTTACAGCTTGTTCTGGTATGGAAAACTGATACTTTGCTTGCTGAACCTTACACCGTGTTTGTACAGGTTCTGGATCCGGCCAATCACGTGGTTGGGCAACGAGATGCACCGCCGCTCGCGCCTACCTTGGATTGGCCTGCCGGGGAGTTGGTGGTTGATGGCCACGGCGTTTTCATTGAGCCGGGCACACCGCCGGGCCAACATTGCCTGATTGTGGGATTGTACCAGAGTGAAACCGGCCAACGCCTGCCGGTCACGAAGGGGAACAAGGGGAAAACAACAGATTTTATCAAATTGACAGATGTGGAGATTACACGGCGAGAGCCCCCCCTGCCTCTCGAGGCCTTCAACATCCAGGAGCCGCTCGACACTCCGATGTCTGAGATCACTTTGCTAGGCTACGATCTCTACAAACTGGGGCATCGTTCTACACCAGAAACTCCCTTGCAGCCAGGCGATCCGCTACATTTGGTGGCTTATTGGCGGCCCCATCAGCCAGTTCAGACCCTGGCCGATCAATTGACCGTCCAGGTGATCACCAACCACGGAGAACCAACGCCGCTGTTGTTCACCTATCCTGTGGCGGGAGTGGATTATCCTATTGATGAATGGTTAGCAGGGGAGATTATCAGGGGGCAATACGATTTCTTTTTGAACAATCTGGACCCAGGAATCTATCGTCTGCGGCTCAGCCTGAATACGGTTAATGCCGCCCAACAACCCGTAGCTGTCACCAACCCATTTCGCCTCGAGTAGGTATCACGCTACCAGTTTTTCTTCCAGCCCGCCACAATGATGGACTTATCCATGGTCACTTCAACCGGGACCACCTCGGATAAAACAGCTTTGACGGTTTCGCGGTCGTCGGTATCAACAACACTCAGAGTCCAGACGCAGGGCACAGGTTTGGTATCAACCGTAATGTCATAAAAACCAGGCGGCCAATCGTGACCCTCATTGTAAGCGCCCCAACCCACCGGGCCGGAGGGATAAGAAATAGTAGCGTAGTCGCCACAGGTGGCCCGGACAAAAACGCCATCTACCGGATTGCCGTTCAGATCGGTAATATCGCCGTAAAAACGGGTCAACCCTTTGTTGCCATCGTCCCACCAGCCGATGGGTTCAAATTGATATTTTGGTTGGGGTGGAGGACTACTGGCGGCAGGCTGCGCCGGTACGGGGGTGGAAGCTGGCGGTGGCGCAGGCGATTCAACCATAGGCACATCTCCCGTATTGCTGGTGCTCACCACCGCATCCGATACCCAACCAACGGCGCCGTTGGTGATTTCTATCTGCCACCACGAAGCATCACCGTTGCGCCCCACAATGGGCATAGCCGTGTTTGCGTTCAGGGTGCCCATCACCGTATAATTGAGGCCAGGACCGGAACGAATATTGACCGCCCCAGGGGAAACCAGATTTGGTCCCCTGCCTGGTTGAGCGGGTGACTCGCTTGCAGCGCTCACCTCCGCCGGAACCGAACCTCCGGCGGGGCCTGCATCCGGGTCGGCCAAAACGAGCGTGGCGGTCGGCGTGGGCACGGGGGTGGGTGGGGTCAGCGTGGGCACGATCACAAAGGGTTGGGCCGGGGCCGGGGTAAAGGTAGGAATGGGTGTCCGGGTGGCATAACTCAGGCTAAAATCTGTTTCCAGGAGTTGGCTAAATAGCGTCGCAAAAATGAGATAATTGATTAAAATCAAAACGACGGCTAAACTCCAATGCCGGCCACTCATAACTCGTCAACCTCCAGTTCGTTACCACATCATTATTATACCACAAAAATCAATCTTAACACAACATTACGTCAAGTAAAAACCAACTTGACATATGACGACAGCACTTATTTGTGGTATAATGAAAACGATTTTAACGTTTAGGTTATGATTATCGGAAAGATTATGGCAACTATCATTACGGTCGCCAATCAAAAAGGTGGGGTGGGTAAAACAACCACCGTGGTCAATCTGGGAGCCGCGCTGGCCGAACAGAATCGCCGGGTGCTGCTGGTCGATCTGGACCCTCAATCGGCCTTAACTACCATTGTCGGCCTCAACAGCGACGAACTTGAGGAAAGTATTTACAACGTCTTGGTCGAGAATAAACCCATCCACGATATTATTTTTGACATTTCCCCCAATCTGGATGTAGTTCCGGCCAATATCGACCTGGCCGCCGCGGAGATGGAACTTATTTCGGTAATGGGACGGGAGACTATTCTGAAAGAAAGAATAGATAGTCTGCGCCCCCAGTATGATTATGTGTTGATCGACTCTCCTCCCAGTCTGGGATTGCTCACCCTGAACGCGTTAACCGCTTGTGATGAGGTCATTATTCCCCTGCAAGCCGAATATCTGGCGATGCGCGGGATGCGCTTTTTGCTGGAAATGATTGACCGCGTTCAAGACAAAGTGAATCCCAATTTGCAAATCAGGGGCATCCTGGGAACGATGTATAAAAGCCGGACACTTCATGCTGAGGAAGTAATGACAGAAATTCGGTCCATCTTTGGAGACAAGGTGTTTCCGATGGTTATAAAAAGTAGTATCAGATTTGCCGAAGCGCCCGTGGCTCAAGTACCCCTTTTACAATACGAGCCAGACCACGAGGGGGCGCAGGCATATAGACAACTGGCGGAGGTAATAATAGATGGCGAGAAAGCGGGCTAGTTTAAAAGATAAGGGTCCGGAAACTTTCGGACTCACGCCAAAAAAGGGCAAGGGCATTGATGTTCTCTTTGGTGGGCCAACCAAACCACCCATAGAAGACGAATCCATCACGACGGCAGCAGAACCACCTGCCGCTGAAGACGATTTGAGTGCATTGGCTGAAGAAATAGCAATGACCCGCCCACCGATGACCGGCGCAGAGGATCTTAGCACCCTGGCTCAGGCGATGCCGGCTGCTCCCACCCCGGCAACATTATGGCCCCCGGCGTCCGATTCGTTGCCGGTGAACGAAGCAGATGATGACGAATTCAACGTAACTTCGTTTGAAGACGTAGTTGACGACCTGGGGCTGCCGATGGCGATGGAAGCGCCTCCTCCCGATTTGGAACTGGCGATGCCTGTGGCTGAACCTGCTCCCCAACCAGTCCTTGTGGCGCCCGTGGCCCCTGTATCTGAACCCATATCAGGCGCCCCTGCCTCGCCACCTCCCATGCCGACAGTGGTAGAAACTGCCCCGGCAGCAGCCCCACCGCCTTCTGCGGCCAAGCCGGTTGTTTCGGCTATGCCTGTCGGTGAGGTAGACGAAGCAGACGACCTGTCTGGCCTGGCAGCAGAAGATGACCTGGCCGGTCTGGCCGAAGAAGCCGAAACCCCGGCTCCAACCTCAACCATCCCTCCGGCCAACCTTCCCCCCGCCCAACCATTGCCGACGGCGGCGCCAGTTAGTTCTCCCGTAAGTTCCGGACCAACAGGAGGGTATTCACCCAGGCCAATTTCGCCCTCCCCTCCATCTTACACGGCGCCCACCCCTGCCACCACCTACACGGCTCGACCTTCTACTCTGGGCAGACCTCCCAGTACCGCTACCGGCGCCCCCAGTCTCTCTATGCCCCGCTCCAAAATTGAGTCAATTGGCGGAATGGCCAGCCAGGCCATGGATATTGACGCCAGGGACCTCTTGCCGTCTGACGCCGCAATCCCAGAAAGCGACTACATTCTTAAAGTTGAACAACGGGCCAAGGTTGATGAAGATGCGGAAAAAGCCAGAGAAGTAACCCGCTACATTGGACGAGATCGCCGCGAAAGTTTGGACCGAGAAATTGAACGCCTGTATGATATAGTTGCTAACAGGTTGGACAGAGCAGAAGAAGTTACTGCTGCTTTCAAAATTCTGCGCGAGGCCCAAGACATCATTTTTGAAGATGCTCGCCAGTACGACGAAGCCCTCTATCGGGTGGCTACCGTTAAAGCGATGCTGGCTCACCAACAACATTTGGGGCGCTGGTCTTATACGTGGGGTCTATTTGTTTTTTTCTACGCTTTGACCTGGTTAGTTGCGTTTGTGGCCGGTCTCCTGTTCAGAGATCAGCTGGGTGTATTGCTTGGTTCATCGAGCGAGATGGTTAACGTGATCAAATCTGGTTGGTTTTCAGCGGCGGCTGGAGGAATTGGAGGCGTTAGCGGTATCTTGTATAGTCTCTACTGGCGTGTCTCTCACAAACGGAATTTCGACCCTCAATACATAATGTATTACCTGACCCAACCTATCCTGGGTTTTGTCTTGGGAGCTGTGATTTATTTTATCATTGCGGCTGGTTTTCTTTCATTCAATCGTGAAGAGCTTTTGGATAGTTTTGTGGTTATTGCCCTATATGTATTAATTGGCTGGATTGCCGGTTTTCGGCAGCGATTCGTTCTCGAAATGGTTGAAAGAATTGTGCGGCGCATCCTGGGGAAATCGAATGATTTAGATCAGGAACAGGCGTCGGTCAGCGGAATTCCCGCCGACGAAGTGGCCAGGCTTCAAGCTCCCCCCGAAGTTGAAGAAACGGTTGTTGTTTCATCGGCTGAAAGCTAGGTCGGCCCGATTTTGGGCAAAAAATTCAATGACAACTTAAACAAAACGCGAGGCTCACGGATAATGCGTGGGCCTCATTTGTATTTCTTTTCGTCAAGTTGCCCGACTTGTGCTATATTTAAGGCTCGAATCTTAAGCTGAAGGAAAATTCAGATGACCACCGAATATATTGAAACCCAAACCAAAGATGGCTCGATCATCCGCATCGAGGTAGAGGATGGTTCAAAGGGCAAAACCGGCTTTGGGGCGCAGGTGTCCGAAACGGATGCAGCGAAAAAGATAGCCAAAAACGCATACGAAGAAACGCTCAACACCATCCGGGCCTGCGCCAATGGTATGGTTGACACCTTGCAAGGTATGGCTGCCCCGCCTAACACCGCTTCTATTGAATTTGCGCTCAAGATTGATGCCCAGGCCGGGCCAATGATTGCCGAGTCTGGCAGCAATACTCACTTTAAGGTTTCGCTGAGTTGGAAACAGCCTGAGCCGGAGAAAGAAGAAGCGTAATTGTTAGCAACATACAAAGAATCCACGGATTGACCCAATTTTTTACGTCATGGTCAGCAGGCTTTCCAAATACTCGTCATCCACCCGTTTTTTTTGCTGCACGGCTTTGCGCTTGGCCAACCATTGGGGCAACCTCCACAATCCGGCCAACTGACCCCGCAGACGGGCGCGGGCAGCCTCGCCGCGCCAGGCATGGAGGGCGGCAACGGCAATTTTTAGCTGTGCCATGATGATGGCTGGCCAGTGACGCCGAAAAATAGCACCGGGCAGATTTTTAGCCAGCATCAAAATGGTATTTCGCCCGGTGTAGTAACTGGCAACCACACCACCACCGCTGGCGCTGAGGTGATGGTAAACCACGGCATCAGGCGCAAACACGGCCCGGTATCCGGCCAACTGCGCCCGCCAGTTGAGATCAACATCTTCCAGGTACATAAAAAAATCCTCATCAAATAGACCAATATCTTCTAGCATCGTCCGGCGATAGGCCACCGCCCCGCCGCAACCGCCAAAGATGTAGGTGTCGTGGTCAAACTGGCCCTCATCCTTTTGCCACACGCCCCGGTTGAGGGGAAGGCCATCAGCACCAAAACCGTCTCCCGCAGAATGGAGGGTATCGCGCCGGTCAAACAACAGCATCTTGCTGGCGACGATTCCGGCATCGGGAAATTTTTGCAGGGTATTTACCAACGCCTGCGCCCAGTTGGGAGCAACCTCGGTGTCGTTATTGAGAGGCACGATAATTTCCCCACCAGCCTGCTCAAACCCGCGATTAATAGCCCCGGCATACCCTAAATTTTTGTGGAGTTCAATAATTTTGACTTCGGGAAAATCGCGTTGGGTCAGTTGAAGTGATTCGTCGGTGGAACCGTTATCAACCAGAATGATTTCCAGGCGGGGGTAAGTTTGAGCGCGCAAGGCAGTAAAACACGGCGGCAGGTGATGAGCGCCGTTGTAGTGAGGGATAATGATAGAGAGAAGGGGATTACTCACCTAGTTAGCCCCACTCGCTTCAAAATATGCTCCGAGGGCCTCTGGCCACGGTCTCAATTCGATGCCCAGTTCAGCCCCCCTGGTATTAACCAGCGGCGCGAAGGGCGGCACCGTGGAAGCCCGAGGATAGTCGGCCAGGGTGATGGGCCGGATGGGAATGTCTCCACGGCCACTCAGTCGCAAAATCTCTTTGGCAAAATCGTAACGCGAGCAGTGACCGGCGTTGACAAAGTGGTAAATACCGTAAACGCGAGTCCGGATGAGCTGTCCAATCGCCTCGGCCAGGTCAGGGGCATAGGTGGGATTGCCGATTTCGTCGGTGACCACCCGCAGCTCCCGGTGGGCATCGGCCCCGGCAATGATTTTGGCCGGAAAGTTGTTTCCGCCCGGCGCGTACAGCCAGGCTGTGCGAACGATATAGAGTTTGTTGTTTAGATAACGCGCCGCCATTTGCTCGCCCGCCCGTTTGGAACTGCCATAGGGGTTGATGGGGTTGGTAGGGTCATCTTCGCGATAGGGCCGCCCGGCGCTACCATCAAAAACCTCGTTAGTGGACACGCAAACCAGGTCGGCATTACAGCGAAGGCAGGCATGGGCCACGTTTTGCGCGCCAAAGGCATTTACCCTAAAGGCCAGGTCGGGGTCTTTGGCGCAGCCATCCACGTTGGTCATTGCCGCAGCGTGGATAATCAATTCCGGCCTCAAATTGGATAATTTTTGAACAATTTGATAGTCGGTAATGTCAAAATCGGGAACGTCGGTGGGGATAACGGTTTCGCCTTGTTCTGTTAATAATTTTAGCAGTGCTTGACCTAGCTGGCCGTTAGCCCCCGTGATAGCGATGCGCATGGTAATCACTCCTGTAAAAATCAGAATTTGAGGGGAACTACCCCCAAAACCTCCTGGCCTACGGCGTTTTCCTTAACAGGCCGGGAACGAGGAAAAACGATGGTAAACCATCGTCAAAATATACTAACGCAAACCCCGCAAGGGGCCGGGTTCGGAAGGCCGGGTTTGAGGTTCGCTCAGGCGGCGCCGAATGAGATTGATGAAGAGACTCAAACTCATAATAGGCCACGGCAGAATCAGTCCCAGAGCCGCCGTACTGATGGCCTCGGACGCGCTGCTAACTTGCCAGAAAGCGGGGCCAACAGCGGGCAGATGCCAGGTAACGACCAACCCGTTTTGCCAATAGGCCCAGAAAAACGGCAGAATAAAAATAAACGTAATCACCACACTGAACCCGTAGCCCGTCCCCAGGAGAACAATCCAGTCAATCTCATCGGTCAGCATCAGAAAAACCAGTAATAATCCTCCCCCGGCCAGCAAACTGACCGCAACCCGCCGGGCCACATCAAAGAAAAATTCAGCATACTCTCCGGGGATCGAGCTAAGGGAAAAACTGTATCCTTGAAGCTGGTAAAGGCCGTGATATAAAGCAACGGCAACTACCGTGGCAATCAAAATAGAACCGGCGTGAAAACCTTGCCGCCGCCGCATGGTGTTGAGCCACATCAAAACAATGAGGGCCGCAACTGCCAAACGCGGCCATTTTTCGGCCTGCATGCGGCTGATTCTGGCCGCTTTCATCCGGGCATCGGCCTGTTGTTGGGCTAATGAGGCTAATTGAAATGCACCATCGACGTTGTTATCGACGAAAGCGGCCTGGGCTTGACTCAAATCGCCGGTCAGGGCATCGGGGGAGATAGTTGAGTTCCGGGCAAGAGCGGTTAGATATGCCTCGGCCAGTCGAATACGCTGTTGCGCCAATTGCAGTTGGGTCACCGTCTGCTCGGATTTATCCAACCGAAACATCTCAAATAGAATCCGCCCCTGGGCCGCCCCGGGGGACGCTACGCCCAAAAGCGTGGCCACAGTGGGCGCAAGATCGGTCTGGTGAACATCGCTGTAGTTGCCGGGAATGGTGTTTGCGCCAACCATCACCAGAGGCTGCCAGGTAACATCGGGTTCGGCCCCGCCATGCCCGCCGGCAGCAATATGGCCGTGGTCGGCCAGAATTATCAAAACCGTGCGATTTAAGTCCAGAGCCGAACTAATTTGGCCCAGATAAGCGTCAACCTGCCGGACGGCGTCCTGGTAGGCTTGGCCCGCCAGCCCTCCCTGAAGCTGGGCGGCATCATCCACTTGAGTAAAATGAATCAATACAAAATCTGCGACATCATCATTAATAAGAGCAAGAGCGTTCTCCAGGATGAGTTGATCGGATTCCGGGCCGGGGGTGTCAACAAAAAAGATATAATCCAGGTAATTGCGGGGAATCAATCGCCGCCAATCGGCCAGACCCAACAGGGCTGTTCGCCGGTTGGCCTGGTGAGTTCGGGCAAAAATAGTATCCACATCCAGGAGCCGCAAATCCTCAAACGCTATATCGATGGGCGGAGCATCGTTGGTTTCCGGGGGAGCGCCGCTAATCAAGGTGGCCCAGGCCGTTTGCGAGTAGGTGGGAGGGACACTTTCAACGGCAGCATTGGCCCCCACCCGTTTGAGTTGTTCGAATACCGGCAGGTCGAGCGCCAGCGAAGCGTCGTATCCCAACCCGCCGATCAATACCAGCACCACTTTGGTTGTTTTGGTGGCCGGTGAAACTGCCGGAGTCAGGTCAATCTGGGATAAGGGGGATCGATAATCCTGCAACGAAGTCCGAAAGGCTCTCAGCCAGAGGGTCATACCGACCATGACCCCCACCAGAACCAGGATACTCAACCCAATGGACGAAAATCGCTTCATAAGTGAAGCAGATTATACCTGTTTTTCCAGGAAAAGCACATCCAAATCGGCCTTATCGCGCCAGGAACCGTTTTTTGGCGATTTACCAAAAAAAGTGTAACATGTACGTTTATGTGGCGGGCTGTCTATGGTTATTGTAAAAATGGGAACTTTTACAATTAAGTAGATGTTTTCCCGTTCGCAGGAAACAAAGAAGGAGATGCAATTCGGCAGGAGGAGTTTTTCCTCCCAGAAGGAATGGGAACAAAATGAATGTTGGTACTATAACCGAATTAGAACGTCGGTATCAGACGCTGATTGGTGACTTTCGCGCGGGTAAGATTGATGAAACAACGTTCGTTTCAAGGGTAGATAGTCTCCAATTTCAAGATGAGTGGGGACGCTATTGGATGATGGGCGCGCAAACCGGGGCCTGGCATTATTACGACGGCCAAACCTGGCACCAAGCCGACCCCCGCGACGCCGATAAGTTACCCTTTTTGGATGACCAGGGTCGTTATTGGCAGCAAGGCGCCCGTAGCGGCGACTGGTATTATTATGAAGCAGACAGTGGGGAATGGGTCAAACCAGACCGAAATGACCCCTCCATTCCCCGTTTCTCCCAGGGTGGCGTGGAAAAACCCGACGCTGCCCCTTATCAATCTCATTTACACCCCCAAAGCGCCAGCTCCGGCCCGGATATGCCCTCCCAACTGGACGGCGAATTATTCCAGGATGACGAAGGTCGATATTGGATGGTAGGCGCTAAAACCGGCCAGTGGTACTTTTACGATTACGACGGCTGGCATTCCGCCCAGGAATTTCAATACAGAACCCAGTCGGCGCAGCCCTACGCTTACCAGCCGCAATCATACCAGTACGAGCCGCCGGCCTACTCGTATTATCCGCAAACACCTTACCCGACGCAACCGCAAGGGTATGCCCCGCAGGGGTATGCCGCCCAATCGCAACAGGCTCAGTTCTACACCCAAGCTCAGCAAGCCGCGCCTCAAGCCCCAACAGCGCCACCTGCCCAGGATGCGCTGGCGCAGGCTGCTCAACCGCAACCGGCTCAGACTCAATCTGCCCCTGCTCCAACCGAGGCTAAATCTGAAACCACGGCCAAATCCGCTCCCGCCAGGCTAGATGTCAGTGAAATACCCAATCCCCCCAGTGAAAAGAGCGACTCGGGGTCGTGGTATTATTTTGACGGCAAACAATGGCTCAAATATTCATCCGGTGAACCGGCCGACGATGTACCCCCGCCCAATCCCGAGATGATTTTGGAACAAAAAGCAGAACCGGCCCAAGCCAAAGCCAGAAAAAAAGAAGAAACGGCCAGAGTGGAAACGGTGGTGGTGGCCGAACTTTTTGAAGATGATGACGAAGAGCCGCCGGTTGAAATTGTCGACGTGGAAGTGATTACCGTTATCGAAGCCGAACCGGACAGAGAACTGGCCGCTGCGCCAGCGCCTGAAGCGGTTTCGGTTTCGTCGGCTTCAACCGCCCCCCCGGATACCGAAGACATTCCACCCCGACGTTCCACCCGTCCTGTAGAACAAAGCGCGTCGGTCTCTCCGTCAACGCCGGTTGAACCCCGGCGACAGCCCAGAGAACGAACTTCAACCGAACCGGGCCGGCCTATTACTCCGCGCAAGCCAGAAACAGCGCACGAACCGACCATCATTATTCCCACCGAATCGGCGGCATCCAGCATTGGTGCGGCCCGAACCGCCCGCCCGGCTACCCGTCCAGTGCCAGCCCAACCCCGACCTCAACCTCAACCTGAAGTGCGGCGCGCGCGGGAGAGTACCATGCCCATGGAAACGGTCACCGCTGCTGCCGGCGCCCATAGTCCTCACCAGGCTACCCGGCCGATACCCCAACAGACCCAACTACCTCGTTCCGATACGGACAAGATCAGGATTGCCCGCGCCCGGGAAGACACCAAACCTGATGTGGCCGTAACGCCCAAACCCGCAGCCCCGGCCACGGCAAAACCGCCAAAAACCGGCTACACCTTTGGCGACGTGCTGCGCGCTTTTCCCAGCACCTTCTGGACCCTGGCGATAGGGATTACTGTTCTGATTATTTTTATGGTTATTATTGGTATTGGTTCCTGGATGCTCCAGAACAATAGCCTGGGTGTCGGCAGTCTGGCGGTTGGGCAAAGCCCGACACCTACCCTGGGCGTAGCCATTGCCGACTCAACACCCACGCCCGGGCCCACGCCAGAGGTTACGCCTGAACCATTGGCCCCATCGGTGCCATCGGCCACCATTCCATTTAGCAGTTCCGCGCTTGGTTTTTCGTTAGAATACCCCGAAGAATGGTATCGGGAAGAGGGAGACCTGCAAGTAGGGTTCTCTCCCTCCCAGGATGGGCTGGACCCGGATAACCTGAATAGTGCAGCGATGTGGGTCGGCCAATCGGCCAACAAAACCGCCACCATTACCGAAATATTGACTGAACTGCTGGCTCAATTTCCGCCCGAAGCCGAAACCTTAAACCAGGGCACCATCAGTATTGCTTCACAAACCTGGACCTCGGCTCAGATAGGTTTTGAAGACCCGAATCTGGGCGGCCAGGGAATCGCCACGCTGGCCGTAACCAGTAAAGACGGCGCGGGGTACTATCTGGTTGCAGTTGCCCCGGCTAACCAATGGAATTCGGTTCAGCCCATCTTCCAGGGGATGATCAACAGCTTCAACTTCACTGCTGCCGAAACTGTGGCCCAGGCCTCGCCGACCGCGCCATCGGACACCACCCCCGCGCCGGAAGCCACCGAGGAACCTACCCCAGAACCCGATACCCCGGCCGTAGAAGCTGCGCCGGTAACTTACATTGTGCAATCGGGCGACACGCTGCTGGGCATTGCCGTACAATTTGACGTTGATGTCGACCTGCTGGCTGCCAAAAACGGAATTGAAAATCCCAATGATTTGCGGGTTGGACAGGAGTTAATAATTCCATTTACCGACGAAGAACTGGCCGATTATACCGCCGCAACTGGAACGGCCGGTACCGGCGCAGCAGCAGCCGAGGTTAGCACCGAAGAGGCAACCGAGTCGGCGGAAACCCCGGCCAATGTAGAAGCTCCTCCCGCCGAACCAGCCGAACCATCAGAACAGGCCCCAGCCGCAGCCGTGGGCGGACGAATTGTCTATCCTGCCTTTAACCCCGCCATAAACAGTTACGATATCTGGCTGGTTGATGTGGGTAGCGGCAATCAGAGTGTTATTGCCAATAACGCCAGTCAACCTGCCTTCAGTAAAGACGGTGGTTTACTGGTCTATCGTTCCTGGAGTCTGGACTCGCGGGGTATCTTTTTTAGAGACTTCATCGGTGGGCGAGGGGGGCAGGTTACCCGTTTTGTTGAAGACGGGCTTCCCACCTGGTCTCCCGATAATTTCACCTTCTCCTTTGCTTCACGTCGCGAGGGCGACCGGGTGCCGCGTATTTACCGGGGCGACCAGTTAGGACAGACCGATTATCCAATTGGTTTCCAGGGAGAATACCCCTCTACCTTCCCCGATGGACGGTTGATGGTAAAAGGCTGTCTCCCCAATGGTGATTGCGGTCTTTATATCATTGGGCCAAACGGTGGCGGCGAAAGGAAAATCAGCGGCGAAGGAGGCGACACAGCCCCGGCTGTATCACCGGATGGCAGCAAGATTGCCTTCATGTCGTCGGCCCGAGGGGCGACTAATTGGGAAATCTGGGTAATGAACGCCGACGGCTCAAATCCGCAGCGTTTAACCGAAAACGGCAGTAACGATGGCTTACCGGCCTGGTCTCCTGATGGCCAGAGTATTGCCTTTGTCTCAGATCAAGGAGGCGTGTGGGCAGTTTGGGTTATGAACGCCGACGGTAGCAACCAGCGCAAATTGTTTAATATGAATGGTTCTCCTGATGGTATCGTGTTGCATGCCGGAAACGATTCACGAGGCTGGTTAGAAGAACGAATCTCCTGGGCGCCATAATTCCGGATTTTTCTGAGAGCCTGCGTTTTGAATCCGGCAAACTCACTCAAAGAACGTTCCTTAAAGTTATCCATCCAAAACAAAGACCCGTAAAATTGATATTTTTGTTGACGCCCTCCTGTTGGAGTGTTATAATTGTTCCATATTTTATTTCAAAATCCGGATGAGACATGGCTAATTTAGTAGGCAGGACCATAAAGAGTTATCGGGTAGTGGCCAAGTTAGGTCGTGGCGGTATGGCCGAAGTTTTTAAGGCTTACCAGCCTGGTCTGGATCGGTATGTGGCTATGAAAAGTCTGCACAGCCACCTGGTAGAAGATTCGGATTTTATTGGCAGGTTTGAGCGTGAAGCCCACGCCATCGGCCGACTTCGCCACCCTAATATTGTCCAGGCTCTTGATTTTGACCGTGAAGGAGATATGTACTTCATGGTTATGGAGTTCATCGACGGCCCCACCCTCAAAGACGAATTAAAGACGCGCAAAGCAGCTAACAGGCCATTTACCCTGCCAGAAATCACCCGTATCTTCATAGCGCTTTGCAGCGCCATAGATTACGCCCACTCGCGCAACATGGTTCACCGCGATCTGAAACCGGCCAATGTGATGATCAACCAGCAGGGACAGGTTGTCCTCACCGACTTCGGTATTGCCCGGATCATGGGCGCCACCCAGTATACCCAAACGGGAGCGTTGTCGGGCACGCCGGCTTATATGTCGCCGGAACAGGGGCGAGGCGAGCGTGTCGACGAACGTAGCGATATCTATTCGTTGGGGGTGATGCTTTATGAAATGGTAACGGGCATGGTACCTTATGATGCCGACACGCCCTTTGCCGTTATCATGAAACACATCAACGAAGCCCTGCCGATGCCCAGAAAGATCAATCCCAATATCCCGGAAGCTGTCGAACGGGTCATCCTCAAGGCCATGAGCAAAGAACCGGATGATCGCTTTCAAACAGCCGGAGAAATGGCTAAAGCCCTGCGCAATGCCGTAGAGATCAAACCGGGCGAGGAAAACCTGCTCTTAACCACCATTGCGCCGCCTCCCCAAATTGAACAGATTGAACATGCAAGGGGCCCCATCACCGAGCAAGAAAGAGCCGCCAGTGCGGCCGCGCTGGGTAGGGACTCAACCGCTATTTCATCCGCCGCCGTCGACAGCACCGTGGCCGCTGCTCCGGCCAAAGGATTACCCATCACCCCAATTATTATCGGTGGCGTAATAGTTATTCTTCTGATTCTGATAGGTGTTGTTGGCGCAATTATCATTAATCGTTTGGAACCAACCCCCACGGAAGAAGTGATAAGTGCGGTTAACCTCACCGCAACAGGGCAGACGAATGCTTCGCTAACAGCAGAAGCCCAAAAGATCGGCGACGATACTACCGCCACCCTTATTGCCGCGGCAGAACTTGCGGCACCGACCCAAACCGCCATAGCGGCCACCACCCAAGCTGAAGCAGTAATCGCCAAACAAACAGCCGATGCCGCACTGATTGCCGGCGCTCTGGCTGTCCGCGATGCCACCACCACCGCATCGGCCATGGAAGCAGCCGCCGCGGCTGAAACTGCCACCGCCGAAGCCCTGGCCAATGCCACCCCCACCCCTGCGCCCACCGATACGCCGGTGCCTACCAATACCCCTACAGCCGGGCCTCCAGCCAACACCCCAACCCCGGCCCCGCCGACCGATACCCCCGCTCCCGCCAGACCGCCGATATCGGGGAAACTGGCGTTTCCGGTTGACGATGGCGCCGGAAAATACGATGTTCACATTGTTTCGATTCCCGATGGCAAAACACTGGGACTCATCAAAGGCGCGCGCCAGCCCGACTTCCGCAACGATGGCACAAAACTATTGGTCAATGGCCAGGGAGGGGGTTTTGGTGAGGATGTTTTTGAGGCCAATTCAAACGGGAACATCGACCGGGCGGTGAGCGGCTCTCCCTCCGATGATTATGCGGTATACAATCCCGATGGGGGCCGGATTGCCTACAGCAATCCTCAATTGGCAATCGGTTCCGACGGCGGTTATCATTACTACATTTTTGTCCAATGTGGCCTTATTCCCCCCAACCAGGAAGGGGAATTGACTTGCCGCGATATTGCCGGGTTCGGTATTCTGGTCCCCGCCGGGCAAATCGGAGAAATTCAGGGTAGTAATCCTGTTTGGGCGGCCAATGATCACATCATTTACAAGGGCTGCAATACTTGGGCCGGGGGCGGTTCCTGCGGCCTCTTTATGGTTGGTTCCTGGGCCAACAAACGAAGCAGCAACGGCGAAACGCCCCGCAAGATTGCCGAGGGTACCAGCGCTATACCCACCGATACCGAAGGCAGCCTGGTTGCCTTTCACTCTCGCGAATCTGGAAATTGGGAAGCCTATGTGATGGGGCTGGACGGAGGCGGAATGATCAACATCTCTAATAGCTCCAGCTCCAGCGACGGCCTGCCTACCCTTTCTCCCGACGGTCAATGGGTCGCTTTTGCTTCTGACCGGGAGGGGGCATGGGCGGTATTTGTGGCCCCGGCCACGGGCGGTTCGGTCACAAAACTGCTTGACTTTCCCAAACCCAATCCCTGGGCTACCGGGGATCGTGATTGGACGACCGAACGAATGTCGTGGGGGCCATAATCAGATACTATTGTCTGCATAAGCAAAAAGAGCCGCCCCAACAGGTGGCTCTTCTTTTTTGAGTAGTGGTTCAACTTAAGTGATGAGAAGCCTTTATTTTGCCCCCCTGGACCCTTCCCCAAATTGGGGGGGGTAAAAAAGGGAGGATGGACATGAGTTTGGGCCCAAACTCAGTTTGGAAACGAGCATTAATTAAAAATCGAGGCAATCCGGTTGGCGGCGCGCCGCATCGAGAGCGTTACCAGACCTAATTTGGCGTCGGCTGGAATGAGCACCGCCAAAACCGTGTGCCGGCCAGCCCCGATGACCACGGTGGTACGTTGCTCACCCTCCAGCAAGATACGATTGAGATGGCCTTGTTCCAGGCGTTTGCTAAAATCCTCGGCCATATCGGCCAGATCGGAAACGGCCAGGGCCAAGGCATCGTCATTATGATAAGGAATCCCGGAAGCCACATTCAAACCATCATCGCTCACAACCAAGGCGCTAATAATATCGGGGTTGTGCAAAAGCAACTCATCCAAAACCTCTAATAAAAGCTGGTCATTGTTTTTGGTTTGCGCCGGGGTCTGATCAGCCATCACTCTCCTGGAATACCGCCCTCTAATATGTCGCTGATTTTTTTGCTGCTTTGTTGCAGCGCATACATTACCAGACCCATTTTGGCCTCTTTGCTCACCATCGCAGCCACCGAAGCGCGCCTGTTGGCCGGAACCACCAACATGCCGCCGTCGTTGCCCTCAATCAACAACCGCAGCATCTCACCTTGAGCCAGGCGAGCCAGCGTTCGTTCACCCAGGGCAATAAGGGTGGCCGCCATAGCCGCTACCTGGGGACTGCTGGTAGGGCCCTCTTCATCCATATCCTCTTCACCGGGAGTGTAGGCGGCAACAACAAACCCTTCAATACTGACAATAACCGCGCCCTGGATCCCCTCCAACTTGTCGCAGACTTCTTTTAAAGCGTCTTCTAGAAGATCGGTTCTGTAAACTTGGGCCATTAATCTTCTAAACCTCTGCCAATGAACATCTTCAGAACACGTCGAGTCGCAAATGCGTTAGGGATTTGAAACAATTCTCCAGATAAGCGACCGGCTTTGATGCTTATAGTATAAGGCATTTCCAAATGCTGGTCAACACCTGGAAATAGTCTATGAATCCAACCGGCACAAAAACGCTGTTACAAAGCCATATCTTCAGGCCGGGTCTACCAACGCCGGGCGGGCTTTGATTTTGGGCAATAATTTTTCAATCACCTCAGGATGTCCAATCAACAACGGCCCTTTACACTTGCCCCGCACCAATACCTCCATCATCGACAAATGTGTGCCGTCCAAATACATGGCCGCCGCTCCCGCGCCAGTGAGGATGGCGCTGGCTCCGGCCACATCCCACAAACTGAGCTTATGTTGAAAGGCAGCCAGAGCCACACCCCTGGCCACATACATCTGATGGGCCACAGCCGAACCAAACGCTCGTAACCGCCAGAAATCGATCTGATAAAAATTGTGTATTTCTGAGGGAACCGCGATGAAAGAATCTTTATCCCAATCGGCCCGCAGCATGCCCTGTAATGGACGATTGTTCCAAAAAACTACACCTTCATCGTTGGTGTAGTAAATCTCGTTGAGAACAGGCAGGTACACCACTCCCCGGTAAGTTTCCCCGTTTCGCAACAAACCAAGGCTAATGCACCACAGGGGCAAGCCGTCGGCAAAAACGCGGGTTCCGTCAATGGGGTCTACCGCCCATACAAACTCGCTCTCCTGCCAGCTACCGCCGGACTCCTCGGCAATGATGGTGTGTCCCTGGGCGGCATAGGTTTGCTCAATTTTATCAATCAGGAACTTCTCTACCGCGTGATCCGCCTCGGTGACCGGGCTGTCATCATCTTTGTGTTGGCGAACCAGTTGGGTTTGGTAATAACGAAGGGCAATCTCGCCAGCTTCTCTGGCCCAGGCCTGGACCTGGCGAATGTCAAAAGGGGAGGCAGACATTACTCTTCCGCTTCTTCAATCTCTTTACGCAGGGCGGCCAGTTGAGCTTCTACTTCTTCCAGCGATTGGCGACCGGTGTATCTTCGAACCAGCGCCAGGAGACCATCAAATTCCTGCTGCATAAGTTTCAACCGTTCTTCACGAGCAGCCTGAAATTTTTGATAATCTTCCACCGGCAAGATCAGCGCCAGTGATTTATCCTTATGCTTAACGGCCACGGGGTGATCTTCGGCTGATGCTCTGGACAGAGCATTCACCAGCGCGCGTTTCGCTTTGTTAATCATAGTTAGTAGTTGCCCCGAGCAGATCCAAGACCTGCCTTACCCTCTTCTGTTTACGGAGTCCAGACAAACGTTCTGGCTTCGCTCCGTAAGCTGACGGGCAAATCGATGCTATCGGGGGAAGGAGCGGAATATGCCTTGCGCACGGTTACCCACCAGTAAAAACGGTCTCCCCCGGCCTGACCTACCCCAATATCATCAGCAATTAACTTGACCCGGGTATCTTTGGTGGCCAGGCCCCAATACTTGGGCTGGTCGGCATAGATATACATCAAGGTCAGATCGTAGTATTCATTGGCGGCCAGTCCTGCCATCGGCTCCCATTCTAAAATGGCCTCTTCAAACAACCGTCCGGCAAAGGTGACATCATTTTCCGGACTGATTAGTATTGGTTGGCCCAATCTGATGCGGACTGGTTCTGGAGTTGCTCGAGCACTGGCTGTTTGGCCTGCATCGCCACTGGTTACGGTTCGGGTCTGGACGGGCGTTGCCGGTGCTGTGGGTTGAAGTGGCTGCTGATTGAAAGACAATAGCAATTCGGCCCGGCGCGATTGGGCCTTGCTGGGATCTTCTACGTTTAGAGCCAGAGCCGCTTCGTAATCTCCCAAAGCGCCGACAATCTCCCCGGCCAGTTGTCGCACATCACCCCGGCGTAGATAGGCGGCGTAAAGTAATTTTTTGGCGTTTCCATCGGCGTAATAGGGTTCGGCAGCAACAACGCCCGATAGAATCTGAATACGGAGGTCATACTTGTAAGTGGGAGTATTAAGGGCCTCCAAATAAGCACTGGCGCGTTCAGCCTGATCCTGTAAATCGATCCGCCGGGGGCATTCGGCGGTACCGGCTTCAAAATCGGCCAGGGCCGCCCCGACGATCTCTTTTGGGTTACTGCCTTGCTGGCGGATACCCGCTAACGTTTCCAAACCTCGCCCCACATAGGCATCGCAAAACAGAGAAGCAATCCGGGCTTTTTCAAATTCCGGCCCGGCAGACCGGATGGCCTGAAGGGCGTCAATTGCGTCAGACCACTGCTCAAGTTCGATGGCCTCCTGGGCTTCGGACAACAAGGCAATGACGGGGTCCTGGGTGGGGATGGGGGTGGGCGATGGTAAGGGCGTAGCAGTGGGAGTGGGCGTCAACGAAATAACCAGCTCGCGTCTCAAATCGGCGGCGTCGGCATAATCAGGATTCTGAAGCAGAATTTCATCAAGCAGGGTTATAGCCTGCTCTACATTGTTATTTTCAACGGCCAGTCTGGCTTCCGTGTAGAGTTCCCTTAGCTGCTCTGCGGAACTATCATCCCCGGCAACGCCATTGTCGTTGCCTCCCAAAAAGAATACCGCCATAATGGCCACTGCACCGAGGGCAACCAATCCCCATCGCCACCACAAACTTCTGGGTATAGCTTGTCGTAATTTTTGGAACCAGGATAGATTGCGTAGCTGCTCGATCTCGGCCAATAGCTGCTCAACGCGCTGATAGCCGGGGGAGAGCCGTTGCACTTCCTGAAAGGCTTCAACTGCATCCGTCCAACGACCGGCCTCAAAATGGGCTACCCCCTCATTGTAGCGCGTCATGATGAATTGCTGCCGGTTCTCCCGCTCTAACGCCTGACGGGCTTGCGCCAACAACTCTTGCGCATCTTTGTAAACAGGATTAATTTCAACAATGCCGTTGAGGTTATTGACTACATCTTCCCAGTTGCCCGCTTTGATAGCCCGTTTGGTGGCGCTATAAAGTGAGATCAAAATGGCTTCTTGTTTGGCGCCAATTAATCTCTTCGAGGCCTCACTATTACCGGGATCAAGTTCAATAACTTGGGTTAAGAGATCAACGGCGCGGGCCCATTCCTGGCCGTCAATGGCCTCGAGTGCTCGCTGGTAGAGACTTTCGGCCATTTTAACTTCTTGTTCGGCCGCAATAACCAAACGGGTATCCAGGGTATCATCTGGAATAGGCTGGCCGGCCAAAACTGCCGCCACCGCTCGGCGCAAGGAGGTGGGCGTTTGAAAACGGTCTTCGGGCCGTTTGGTCACCATGCGCTCGATCAATTGATGAATCCCCTGGGGAACATTATCGTCGGGCAGTTTGATGGGGGGCGGCTCACTGGAAATATGCTGGCTGATAATCGACCAGGGACTCTTGGCATCAAAGGGAATATTTCCACTCAACAACTCGTACAAAACAATTCCAGACGAGTAAATATCGGAGCGAATATCAACTTCTTCACCCATCGCCTGCTCGGGCGACACATAATAAGGCGAACCGACAAACCCCGATTGGGTGAGGGAGGGCAGGGTAGGCACGCGAGCAATGCCAAAATCAAGCACTTTTAGTAGCCCACTGTCGTCTTCGATCATCAAATTTTGAGGCTTGATGTCTCGATGAACCACCTCGTGCAAATGGGCATGTTCCAGAGCGGTGGCTAACTGATCTAACAGATCAAGTGAATTCCTCCAGAAAAAGGGGCCTTTTTCTTTGAGAATTTCGCGCAAATCCTGGCCCTCAATGTATTCCATTACCAGATAATAGATGTCTCGATCGGCGCCATAATCTAAAACCCGCACAATATGGGGATCGGTGAGGGTGCTGGCCAATTTTGCTTCGCGGTTGAAGCGCTGAATATAAGATAAGTCTTCGCCAAATTGAGGGTATAATACTTTAACAGCAACCAGGTAATCATTCTTAACATCTTCAGCCAGGTAAACCCAGGCCATCCCTCCACTGCCAAGCTCACGGAGGACTCGATAACGGTTGCCAATAATCTTACCAATCAAGGTGTGCTCCTGCACAAAAAAATAGGTTTTATTTTCGGTTTCAAAAGTGACAAATTGAGGAGAAGCACTCACGCTGATTATACTCTATTTGGCCAGATAAAGCCAAGCTAAAAAACCGCAAATTAGCCGTTGGCCAAAATTATGCTAGTTTTAACATTTTCTGTTGTTGCCGCAGATTATGCTTGTGGCGTGGCGCATTTGTAAAGATTTGTCACGTTAAAAACTACAACTCCAGGCAGATTTTAAACGCCTGGCGATTAAGCGCCTACTTTAAGTATATCATCTTTTAGGCGTCAAAGCGATTACGAGTCAATTACAGTTGTCAACAAATTTCTAACCATTTTTTGGGGGTTGTGGCGTTGCTGTATGAAATTGCCACCGTAATTCCGGCTGTCCTGAAAGACGCTTAAGGCGCCATTTCCAGCCCACCGGATAACCTATCATCTTGGCTATATCACCGGAAATCCTGATAATTGGTACCCAACAGATAGCTTGTAGCTTTTGCCTGGCGGAAAGCGAACGCCAGAGCAAGGGTAACCGTTTATAAGGCGTCAAAAACAACCCTAAACCGCCTAAAATTACGCCAAACAGCCACCACAACGGCGATACCGCCACCCCCAACACCAGCAATAAAGGCAAAACCAACACGTAGGCCAGGTAACGAATGACGTGCCGCTTACGCCACAAATCAGCCTTACCATCACCGCGAGCATATTGATAATACTGCTTAAAGAAAGCCTGCCAGGAACGGCGAGGTCGAAAATAGGCAACGGCCCTGGGTGCAAAGGCAAACGGTCCAACCGCATCTCGCAGGCGGAAATCAAATATCAGGTCTTCACAATAATCCAGCCACTCAGGGTAGCCTCCCACTGCCTGCCAGCTCGATTTGAAAAAGGCAACCGAACGGCTGCTGGGCAAGAAGGTGTTGGGATTGATTTCCGACACGTCGGGCAACACGGTAGCGCCCAGGGCTACCTCAAATGCAGACTGAGGATCGGGCACAAAAAAACCGGAGACAACGGCGGGGGGCGGGTTCGCGGCAAAGGGTTTGAGCAATTCTTCCAACCACTGTCGATCCAATCGCACCCCGGCATCGGTACTGGCGATGATCGGACCGGCCGCTGCGGCAATAGCTGCGTTGCGGCCCCGGCTGATATTTGCCCCCGGCTTAACCAGCACCTGTAAGGGGAGTTTATGTTGTTGGGCATACGCCTGCAAAATGGCAATCGTGTTGTCGGTAGACCCACCATCGACAAAAATGATTTCGTCGGCGGAACGGGTTTGTTCTGCCAGCGAGTCTAACAGTTTTTGAATCGCCTCACCTTCATTAAGAACGGTGCAAATTACCGAAACTTTTAACATCCGTTTTTTGTTTCTCCAGGCAAATACTTTTTGCCTTCGTCAGCAAAGCCAGGCTCTAAGAGAGCATCGAAATTTGAGTTCCGGCCAGACCCTAAAGATGTACGAATCGTAGATTCGCCGGAGACCTTTAGGGTCTGGATAACTGAGTTTGAGCCCAAACCGAGTTTGGGTTTGGGAACGAGAAAAAACCACCTTAGGGCTAAGGATTTAATAACTTCCGCATTTTAGAGATAAATTTCTCCGAAAATCGGTTTGATTTGGGAAGTTATTTAAGTCTCATTCCTTAGCATAAGATAAGGAAAGTACTTCTATTGCATAAATTTTTAAAACTTCACCGGAACTTACAAGGTAGGGTTTGAAACCCGATTTACCGGCCTGGTGTCAAGGTAAGCACAGTTTTTAGGCCAGCAAATCGGGTCTACGCACGATACAACAGAGTGAGAGGAGACTCTTACAATTCTTGAACATCCACCAGCACACGAGCCTGGAATTATCTTTTATTATACTCCTGGACGGTCCGGCGCAGGTCCGAAACGCCAATGGGTTTTTGCAGATAACCATCACAACCGGCGGCCAGACATCGCTCTTTATCACCCTTCATGGCGTTAGCCGTCAGGGCAATCACCGGGATATGGGACAACTCAGGGTTTTCTTTGAATTTAATTGTTGTCTCCAAGCCATCCATACCTGGAATGTTGATGTCCATAAGAACCAGATCGGGGGGCCTTTCGGTAGCAATCTGCAAACTTTGATGACCCGTCTCTGCTTCCAACATTTCGTGTCCCATGGACTCAATTACCCGGCGGACAAATAACTTGTTTTCAAAATTATCTTCAACATACAAAATCAACATTTGAACTTACGTTCCTCCCATTTTATAGAATGGTTTTGATTTTTAAAAAATGTTTGTTTCTAAAATAAAAGCTATTACTCCAATTGGGCCTCAACATCGGCAACCAATTTTTTGCGATCCAATTTATCTTTGCGCCACATCGAATTAACTCCCTGCGAGGTCAGAAATTGCCGCTCGGCCTGGGAAAGGTCTTTAGAAGTAATTACAATCACCGGAATCGCGTCCAGGTCTTTGTCTTTTCTTAACGCTTCCAATATCTGAAAACCGTTCATATCCGGAATGATTAAATCTAGCACAATTAAATGCGGCTCTTCTGCCCTGATTACCTCAAGCGCTTTCCGTCCGGCCTGAACCTGTTTGATTTCCAGCGAACGACCTTTTTCGAGCATACGGCTGATCAGACGGGCATCCATAGGGTTATCCTCAATCAAGAGAATCTTTTTTACCTCCTGGGCCTCGGCTATGGATTCAGACGGCTCTGCTGCGACGGCGGATTTTACCTCTTTTACGGCTTCCCGACCTCGCGCCACGTCGCCACCCGAGCCGGATAATGTTTCTACCACGTGTTCAACCAGATCCTGGGTAGAAAAGGAACCCTTGGCCCAAATAGAGGTAGCCTGGCGGGATAGCCGCTTTTTGTCTTCCGGGGTCAGGTCTTTGGCCGAAACCACAATCACCGGGATTTTGGCCGTTAGGGGGTCTTTTTTGAGTTCCTCTAAAAGGGTGAACCCATCCATCTCCGGCATGGTCAGATCGCTCACTACCAAATCCGGCAAACGATCCCGAATAATCTGCAATCCTTCAGGGGCGCTGTTGGCCTCAAAAATCCGGTAAGGTTTTTTGGCTTGCAGAAGCCGACGAATGAGGCGACTATCCATGGGGTTGTCGTCAATAACCACAATCGTGGTAACCTGTTCGTCCAGACGTTCCAGAGCCGAACCCAGTCCGTCCAACGGGGCACCCGGAACCGCTTCGGCGGGATGAGCCAGACGGACATCCACCACACTTTCTTCATCCATGATGTGCTTTTCAACCGGGAAGGTGTGGCCGGAACAACTGACCACCACAATTTCATCAGGTCTGATGATGCCCTGTTTAACCATTTTGTCTAAACCGGCAAAAGCCACGGCTGTGGCCGGTTCCACCGAGTAGCCTTCGGTTTTTGCCAGCAAGCGCATGG
This sequence comes from Anaerolineae bacterium, assembly GCA_016926805.1. Lineage (GTDB taxonomy): Bacteria > Chloroflexota > Anaerolineae > 4572-78 > J111 > JAFGNV01. The sequence continues at coordinate 23,727 of JAFGNV010000029.1, read as the reverse complement.
CGCCAAAAGCCTCTTCATCGCTCACCGCCAACATATACCCCCCATACTTTTGGTTAACCTGATAAAGCAACTCGTACCCAACACCAGGGTCGCCGGTAGAAAGCACGGTAATTCGCGTTTCAGGTATAACCGCATCGGCTTTGGCTTTGCCGGCCTGAAAGGCCTGGACCATAGGGGAACAGCCAGCTACCTGAATTATTCCAATCTTGGGCACCCGATCGATCAAGCCCATGCCGAAGAGTTCTTCAAACCCCTTTTGCACCCCCAGCGGGCCAATTCCCCCACTGACCGCCTGCAAATACCAGTCGGGGGCTTGCCAGCGACCATGGGCCTGGGGTCGCAGGCATGAAGCCAGTTCCGTGGCAATTTCAAAGGCAACGGTTTTCATGCTCTCTTTACCGGGAATCGCCTTGGCTCCTTTGTCAAGATGAATATCGCGGCGGGCGGCAAAGTCGGCGGCCACTTTTTTGGCCTGGTCATAAGTACCGGCCACCTTAATCACTTCAGCGCCGTATAAGGCAGACTCGCGCATTTTAGCCGCAGGCACCATACTGGTCAAAAAAAGCCAGAGTTTGATGTCGGCACGCGCGCAATAAGCAGCATAGGCCACGGCGGCGTTGCCGGTTGAAGCCAACACACATTCTCGAATGCCAGCTTCGTTCATGGCCGTAACGGCCACCGCGGCCTGGCGATCTTTGAACGAACTGGTCGGGGCCAGTCGCTCATCCTTGATAAAGATATTAGGATGGTTTAGCCGTTGTTGAGTTTTGCTGGCTCTAACCAATGGTGTTTGGCCTTCACCCATGGTAACAATTTTTTCAGGATCGGCCACCGGCAAAAGCTCCACATATCGCCACAATGAGTTTATCCGGCCCAACAAACCATTTTTCCAGATTTGGGCAACGGTTTGATAATCATATTGGGCATCAAGCCAGGCTCCGTTACAGGCCGGACACTTATCCACGCCCGGATAAAACTCAAATTCATGATTACATGCCAAACATTTTACTTTGGTAAGACAGGATTTTATTGGGGTCATTAGCTCAACTACTTATTTATTAAATTACTAAGTTCGGTAATGATTTGCTCCTCGTCGGAGATAATGGCGGTTACAAAGGGAATGGTGAAATGGAAATTTGAACCCACCCCCTCTTTACTGGTAACCGAAATGGTGCCACCGTGCATTTCAACCAGTTGCTTACAGATTGGCAGTCCCAATCCGGTGCCGCCCGTCTTGCGGGTGGTAGCGCTCTCAACCTGGCGGAAACGATCAAAAATGGAGGCAAGCATACGGGGAGGAATGCCAACTCCGTTATCTATCACCGAAATCAAGGCCAGATTAGGATCTTCCTCCCACATGGTAGCTTTGATGATAATGTGCCCTTTTTCGGTAAATTTAAGAGCATTGCTGACAAGATTGATCATCACCTGGCTAAACCGTAATTTGTCCGCATAGATAGCGGGTAATTCGGGTTCTATTTCTGTAATAATTTCAACGGGCCTATTTTTGGCCAGGGCGCCAGTGGCTGCCAGGATTTCATTGACCGTTTCTTCAATATCCAGGGCCTCGCGCACCAGTTCCATTTTACCCGCTTCAATCTTGGCCAGGTCGAGAATGTCGTTAATCAAGGTCAACAGGTGTTGGCCGCTGTTATAGATCAGCCGGATATCGTTCAGGGCCAATTCATTCACTTCACCGTCGATACCCTGTAAGATAACATCGGCAAAACCGATAATGGAGTTGAGCGGGGTGCGCAACTCGTGGCTCATTGTCGTTAAAAATTCGCCTTTCAAACGGTCTACTTCTTTTAACTGGGTGATGGTTTTTTCCTGTTCCATCGACAGGCGAGCATTTTCCAGGGCCAGGGTAACCTGGTTAGCCACGGCTTCCACCGCCGCTATTTCCTCGTCGGCCCATTCGGCAGCTTCTTCGCGCTTAACTCCCAACACGCCAATTACTTCGCCCCGCAGAACCAAAGGGATAGCCAATTCTGCAGCAGCGTTGTCGCCATTATCGCCATCCACTCGCTTTACCAATTGTTTTTTAATCCCAATTTGCTTGACGGGGGGCAACCAACTATCCGAGTCGGGCGAAAGCGGGATACTGGCCCCGCGACTGAAACGATAACCGGTGGTGGTGATCTCCTGGCTAATTTCGTCCCAACCCTCGCGGGTCAAACGGCGCGTAAGGCGTTGGACTTCTTTGAGCGCGTTTTGGGTCTGGGTCAGCAGGCGGGCGTTGTCAATAGCCACGGCGGCTTGGTTGGCAATAGACTGCATCAGCGATACATCGGTGGAGGTAAAACGGTTGGTTTTATTGTCCTGAATATCCAACACGCCCAACACCTGGTTACCTTTGCGCAGGGGCAGGGCTAACTCCGAACGCGTCTCAGGCAATAAATCGTTGGGCACAAAATTTAACACCTTGCTAACATCATTACTAAAGAAATACTCATTACTGCTGGCAACGGTGCCCACAATCCCTTCGCCCGCTTTAAGGCGATGACCCCGCGCTTTGAGACGGTAACCAATCTCGCCGGAACCCTCGGTCATCACCAGATCGCCAGTTTCTTCTTCAACCAGATAAATATGGGTGTAGTAGAAATTGAACTCAATTTGAATCCGATTCACCACGTATCTTAACAACTCGTCGATTTCCAAAATGGTGGTAATCTGGCGGCCAATTTGGGTGCTGGTTTCCAACGCGCGCACAATATTGCCCAGGGCGCGGGTACGTTCGGCAATAATCTGGTCCACATTACTGCTCAGCTCGCGCATTTGAGCACTCAGACTGTTAACGGCTCGGGCCACAAGCCCAACCTCATCTCTAGATTCCACAGGCACCTGTAACCCCAGCGCTCCCCCGGCCACCACCTGGATCACATCGGCCAAACGGACCAGGGGGCCACTTAACATTTTGGACAGGTTAAGCGCAATAACTACCAAGACACCGACAATAACCACTACAATGAATCCCATGGTAAAGATTCGTTCTCTAAGGGGAGCCAAAACCGCTTTTTGAGGCTGCAAAAAGACCACCTGCCACGACTGAGATTTAACTCTGGCAATTCCGGCCAGGGCTAATTGAGCGGCCGTTTCATCAAATTGAACGGTGAAGTTTGGATTGTTACTCGTTGGATTATTCAACTCTTCCGCAAATCCGGGCAGGCTTACATATAATTCCGATGGCGACCCGTCCGGCAGGCGTCCTTCTGCCTGCAATGTGCCCACGGTTGCCGGGTCGAGCGGCACAATTGATTTGAATCTCTGGTTTGCCTGGCCTCCATTGGCCAATTGAACCCGATTCTCATCGAGCAACACCGCAAACGACTGCTCTCCGGCCAGGCCGTTATGCTGAGTGATTATCTGCTGTAACACCTCGGCCGAATACTTTACCCGCACTACTCCACCCGTTAATCCTTCACGGCCAACAATCGGCGCACTAAAATACCAAACCGCCTCACCCGTGGTTGGCTCAAACAGAATGGGGGATATGTAAGGATGGCCAGTGGAAAATGGAACCGCAATATAATCCTGTTTCGAATCCTCTTGATCGGTTGCCAAATTGGTAATCACGTTGTTACCCAACCTATCAAACACAGCATACGTTCCCCCATACTCATTTTGAGTTTGTAATTGCTGCAAATTGCGCCGGATACGCTCATATTCGATATTTTCATCGGGCAGTTCATCGTGGAGTTGGTCAAAAAGGTCCACCAACTCCGGCCATTGGGCCACCTCTTGCAGGGTCTGCTGGTTAGATTCGATAAAATCATCAAGATCAGTGGCCACAGTTTGCGCTCTCATTATCAGAGTTATGTTGGCGTTACCGGTCAACATGTTCCTGGTCAGAAAGTAGTTAAAATAGGCCAACGACGCCAGAGGAATAAGAGCGACTCCTAAAAAAGCAACAATCAGTTTAAACCGCATGGGAAAATGAAACGACCACCTCTTCCGTCGCGGGGATTCGGCCACAGGTTGGGTTGTTTCTTTGGCCTGAGCGGATAATTGTTGAACCGAATCTGTCATAGTGCATCTCCACCAAAATTATACTTTATTCCGGTAATAACTCATCTTCCTTACCCAGCCGGATAACCACTTCTGAAGCCCGCAATCTGTCGCCCAGTTGGGATACGGCGGCCTTCATCACCTCTTCGATTTCAGCCGTAGCCCACACTTTGGCGATTGATTCGCCCACCACCCGGTCGCGCCAGGCGGCTCGTTCGGTTTCACGGGCCAGGCGGGCCGCATCGAGGGCCAGAGCAATCTGTTCTACCACGGTGCGAATGGTGGTCAACTCATCTTCCGTCCAGGCTACTGTCTGGCTTCGGTCTGGCTCCGCCGACTCTTCACCTTCATCTGGAGACAGGGCGGCCCGTTCAATGCCAATCACGCCAATCACTTCATCGCGTAAAACCAGGGGGATAGATAAACACGCTGTCGGTTGCGCCGCTGAGGCATCGTTGCCGTTATCACCCACCTCGTAGGCCAGGTCCTTTTGCTCAACCGCTCTGGTCATAATTGGCAGCCATGTTTCATCCAGAGTTGCCGTTTCCGGAATAGGCGTAATCCCCGCCTTACCGAATACGTAACCGGCGGCAGCAACTTTTTCCCCAATATCCTGCCACGTTTCCCGGGTCAGGCGACGGTTGAGGGCCTCCGCTTCGGCGGCGGCGGCGCGGGCCTGGCGGAAGAGGCGAGCGTTATCAATGGCTACCGCAATCTGGTCGGCAATCGACTGCATTAGAGCGAGGTCTTCCGGCCTAAACCCGCCAACCTCCTCACTCTGCATATCCAGCACGCCCAAAATCGTCTTGCCTTTGCGCAACGGTACGGCCAACTCGGCCTGGGTTTTGGGGAGCAGTGGATTACGGACAAAGTTGGGTACTTCGTCAACATTTTCGGCCAAAAATGAGTCGCCGCTGCTGGCCACCTGTCCCACAATACCCTGACTCGGTTTTAATCGATGTCCCTGGGCCTTGAGTTGCCGCCCGACAATGCCGGTGCCTTCGCGCATAACCAGTTCGCCCGTATGGGAATCAGTTAAATAGATATGCACGTGATAATAATTGAAGGTTTTCTGGATGGTATTGACCACCTCGCGCAAGAGTTGGTCCACATCCAAAATGGTTACCAACCGGCGGCTCGTCTCGGTGATGGTTTCCAGGGCCTGGGTACGGCCTCGCAACTCTTCGGCCAACTCACGCAATTCTTTCTCTCGCGTTTGCACATCAGCCGCCATATCATTGAAGGTTTGGGCCAAACGGCCCACCTCATCCCTTGAGGCAACTTTCACCCGCGATTCGTAATCTCCCCCGGCCATTTTTGCGGCCACGCTCTGCAATCGTTTAATCGGCACCAAAACAACGCGCCAAATAAAAAGGGTCAATAGAATTATCGCGGCCAAACTCAGACCATAGAAACCAAACGAAGTATTACCGGTCAATTGGCGCTCAAACATAACCAGATTGTTAATATTGAGCAAAACCGCCATCACTCCCTCTACCTTATCACCTACAGTCAAAGGCATATAGCCAACAATATAGAAAACGCCATCAAGGTTGACAATATCATCGGTAATGATGGTCTGCCCATTCATCGCCTGCTGGATAGCCACCGGGTCAAGGGCCGCCTCCGGCTGGTTCAGCGTTTGGGCCAGTATTTCTTCATTACGGATGAGCATGAGGCCGACATCCTCCCGCAAAAAGTTGAGTTGGCGGAGAAACTCGTCGTCAACTTTGTGTTCGGCCAGCAAACTCCCGACCAAACGGCCGGTTGTATCTCTTAAAGGGACCACCGCCGCGTGGTGAAACTCCGGCTTACCCCCTCTGCTCGCCGGATGATTAACGGCACCAACGGTATCAATGCCCAATAAACCCAGTGAAAACAAGGCAGAAACCTCGTCGTTTTGCGACTCTCCACCGGTATCCATCAGATAGCTGCCTGTTTCGTCAACCACACTGATATCGTCCAAATTAAGCGCAGCCCCCCCTACCAAAACGGCTGTTCTCAGGTTAGCTACATCTTTACTGGCTACCAGTTCAACCAGACCGGGCCTGCTGGCCAAAATTTTGGTGTTGTCTAGCAGGTTTTGTTCAAGCTCAATCAGCCGTTGTTGGATCATCTCGGTTTCTTGCCGGGCGCGTTGCCGACCGATTTGCAGGGTCAGGTTCTGAACACTGCTGCTTATAATTAAGAGAATAGCTATCAGTAACATGCCCAATACAAAAAGCACAACTATGTTTAGCTTGATCCCAAGTTGTAAGTTTCTTAAGGGCCTTAATAAATTCATAGAATACCCCCTGAAGACCTGACAGGTTCTAGAAATCTGTCAGGTCTGGTTCTAACCGGCAAGTTAGACCTGTTTCATTGGACAATCATCTCAAATTCCTGCAATTTCTGTTGGCCTTTGTCAGAAAGCAACCAATCAAAAAAGGGTTTTACGTCTGCCTGGCGATTTTTCAAATAGCCAATCCCCAGGGTAGCGAGCATTGGATAAGCAGGGTTATCGGGGCCAACGCCGTCGATGGCAATTGCCTTTAGCCGGGCATTCTCGGCTCGCGCCGTGGTCCACGTGCCAAAGCCCACGCTATGGGGCGTTCCGGCCACAGCAATGAGCATATCCCCCTGGCTGGTCAGCACCTGGGCCGCTTCCGGAAAAGGCACATCACCCATGATAACGTCCCGAAGTGCCTGAGTACTGGAATCACCTTCATCACGCACGTACCAGATAATTGGCTCATCCGCGCCGCCAACCTCGGACCAGCGGGTAATTTCTCCTGAAAAAACTGCTTTCAACTGGTCGGTGGACAGATTGGTGACGGTGACATCGGGGTGGGCATAGATGGCCACGCCCGATTTGCCAAACTCAACGTAGGCTATACCTTGCTCCGTTTCTTCCGGTTTTGGGGGGCGGGCCATGGCGGCCGCATCCAGCACGCCGCTGATAATCCCCTTGACCCCCCCACCGGTACCCGAACCGGCTAACACCTCAACATAATACCCGGGGTTATCGGCTTCAAACGCCGGGGCCACTGCATCCAGGACGGATGTTACACTGCCAGAACCCGAAATCTTCAAGATAACTCGTTCCGGCGCCGGGGTAGGGGTCGGGGTCGGTTCTACCATACTCAAAGGGGTACACCCAACCACCATTCCCCAAACTAACAAGCCGATAATCTTTTTAAAGTTTCTGGTATTAAACACTGTAAATCTTTTTACTCCTTAGACATATAGGTTTTCTGAAAGGGAAACACTAAAACTTTTGGAAAAACGATTTTGAGACGGAGTTGGGAGATTGCAGGTAACATCTCCACATTACCGGAATAAATTATTTGCCTCCTTATGCCATCGCTAACAACTAACCGGATGAGTCGTTTAAATCTACCGTATCGGGGTCCGCGTTTGTTCTGTTGGTAACTGCTTTTTGCGTGAGTTGCTCCTCCGTGCCCAGGCGAATAATCACCCGCGAGGCATCCAGGGTTTTGCCCAATTGCTCCACCGCCGTTTGCATAACCTGTTCTAATTCTCCGGAAGCCCAAATCCGGCGGGTCACATCCGCAATCAGGCGCTCGCGGCTGGCCCGGCGGCCGGTTTCATCAAAGAGGCGGGCGTTTTCAAGAGCCAGGCTCATTTGCTCACTCACGGCCTCTATCAGGGCGATTTCCTCCTCTGTCCAGCGGCGTTCCGGGTCGTCATCACGAATGCCCAGCACCCCAATAATCTCGTCGCCTAATTTCAAAGGCGTGGCCAGGGCGCTTTCAAAACCGGCCAACCTTTCGACGTCGCCCGGGGTGTCCTTCCCCTGTTCCGGTGAACGGGCCGGAGAGAGATCAGAACCATTGCCAGCGCTTCCTCCGATCCTCAAATCGACCGTCTGTCTATGCTGCAAAGCCGTGACCGCTTCGGGTGTGGCAATATTTTGTAAGGGCTGTAAATCAGGTTGGCGAACTTCATAATCGGTTGTGGGCCGAAAGATGCTGAATTTTTCCCAGGCCTGGCCGGTGTATAAACGCTGCAAGTTCTGGGCTTCTTCAAGCGCCTTTTGCGTTTGCGTAAAAACACGAGCATTACGCACGGCTACAGCAACCTGGTTGGCCAGAGGTTGGAGCAATATCTCGTCTTCCGGGGTTAAACCGCTTACTTCTTCACTTTGCACATCTAGCACCCCTATCACCTCCTGGCCTGACATCACCGGTATAGCCATCTCTGAGCGAGTATCAGGTAGGAGTGGGTTGGGCAACCAGGTTGGGTCACTTCGCACATCCTCCACCACAATACACTGTTTCTCACGCGTTGCGCGAGCCACCAGACTTCGAGGCGCCGTCAAAGAAATATGATGCCCCTGACGCTTCATCTCTGCGCCAGCCTGGCCGTAACCTTCAGCCAGGCGCAGCGTTTGATCTTGTTCATCCAACAGGTAGATGTGAACGTGATAAAAATCAAAAGTTTCTTTGGTCAGGGTGACCACCTGATGTAACAAGTCACTTAAATCCAGGATACCGATCAGGCGTTGGCTAATTTCTACGACGGTTTCGAGGCCGCGAGTTCGCTCAACAACCTGTTCTTCGAGGGTTTCAATCGTCTGTTGGAGTTGACCGGCCATAGTGTTGACCTCGTTTTGTAGAACTCCAATTTGGTCTGGCGAAATCTTACCTTCTACCCTGGCTCCCAGTTCACCACTTGTAACCCGTCTTAAAACGTTTAATAATTGACTGATTCGGATTGAAATTACTGAATTAAACAACAAGATAATTGCCATTGAAGTTAGAGCAACCGCAACAGTAGAACCACCCGCAAACATAACCACTATCCTTCTCTTCTCAAGCTCTGTCTGCCTATTCCCCACCTTAACGTAAACGGAAAACACGTTTTTGATGTTGTTTACACTAACCCACCCATCGGACGTCTCTTCAAGCAGGGTTTGAGTGGGGTCCAACTCAAACCAATCTGGCTCTATGCCAGGGATATCTTTTATGTATTTCTTCTCATTGCTAGAGTCCAGCGCAAACATTACAAACCTATCATGATAATCAACTATCATGCCATCTATCAATTCTTCTCCAACCAACTCTGTCATTATTTCTTCATCGGTCACTGCTTGAAGAGACAACAAACCTTGATCAACGAGAATACCAGGTAGTTCTACTCTGGTTTTAATTCGCTCATCAATTTCATTGGTAAACTGCCTGATATAGATAAAGCCGATCACTGCCAGGATGACAATTTCCATCAGAACAATAATGATGCCTATCTTAAAGGTTAAACTATTGAAAAACCTTTTCATCTGGATATCCGCCTTCCCAAAATTAAGGCTCTTGCTGATCCGATTTTAACGATGGACTTAATTTAACATAAGTTCGAGAAACTCCCAGCGCCCTGGCCAATTCGGCCAAGCCAGTCTGAATAATAGTGTCCACATCGGGGGCGACCCGCATTTTATCTGTGATCTGGCGGGTCAGTTGCTCACGTGTCGCGCGGCGCTGGGTGTCGTCAAACAGGCGCAGGTTCTCCACCGTCAGGGCCAACTGTTCCGATACGGCTTCAACCAGGGCAATTTCCTCAGCCGTCCAGTTACGGTCTGGCGCCATATCCTGCAAATTGAGGGTGCCGATCACCTGGCCGCGTAAGGAGATAGGCGTGACAATAGCCGCGGTTTGTCGCTCATCTCCCGTCGGAAGATACTCATCGCCGTTATCGCCGGTTTTTCTAACAATTTTTGTTTTACCCTCACGCAGAACTTCATCCTGAATTTTAGCCAGCCACCCAGTTGCGGATTCAACCGGCGCCTCAGGCTGCCGGTGTTCAATTTGCCACCGACCGTAACGCTGTTCTTGCAGGTATTGTTCCCATTCCTGGCGCACATACTGGCGGTAGGAAGCCTCTACCTCGGCCAGCAATCGTTCCTGCTCGGCAGCGGCCAGCCTACGGTTAGAAATATCGTGGACAGTGATGCTGAAGTTAGAGGGTTTGCCATCAACATCATAATTGATACTAATGGTTTGTTCTACCGGCATGGTAGTCCCATCGGCTCTGAGCAGGTTAGCCTCGGCTGTCCAGGGGCCTTTTTCCAGGGCTGTAGGCAATCCTTCGTCGATAAGTTTCTCTGCGTCTTCTGGTAGATAAAAATCGCTCACCTCCATAGAACTTACGTTGTGTTCCGGCGATAGTTCCATCATCCTCAACCCGGCCGGGTTGATGTAATCAACTTTCCCGTCTAACCTGCCAACGCCAATAAAATCGGGGTGGTTCTCCACAATCGCGGCCAGCCGCCGCACATCGGCCAGCAACCGGCTCTGTTCGGCGGCGGCCACTCTACGGTTGGTAATATCATGGATAGTAACACTATAACTGGAGGGAACGCCCTCAATATCATAGTTAACACTGATGGTCTGTTCCACCGGGATAACGGCGCCATCGGCCCGAAGGAGATTGGCCTCGGTAGTCCACGAACCCTGCTCCAGGGCTACCGGCACACCCTCTTTGACCAGTCTCTCGACATCTTCGGGTGGATAAAAATCACCGGCAACCATAGAGGTTATATCCTGGTCCGGCGGCAGCCCCATCATTTTTAAGCCAGCGGGATTAACATAGAGCGCCCTGCCTTCCATCGAACTCACTCCAATAAAATCGGGGTGATTTTCCACTATGGCGGCCAATCGTCGCACCTCGACCAGAACTTTTTCCAATTCTGCGGAACGTTGCCGGGTCTGTTCGATGAGGCGTTGATTTTCAATAAAACCGCTCACCCGGGTAGCAACCCCACCTAACAGGGCGCTTTCCTCATCAATGAAGTCGTGCCGTTCCGTATGGGCAATGTAAATTCGACCCTCTAACTCTCCCCCAATGTATAAACCGTGCGTAATTTGATTGGGCAGGTCAATGGCCCTGGGATCGCCATAAACCTGACCATCATATTCGATGGCCACTACGGATAGTTCCGGGTATCGCATGGCCAGCGGGATACGCTCGGAAATCCACTGCAATAGTTCGGGCAACGGCGGCGGATTTTCTTCCATTTCTCGACCAATGTCATTCAGGCAGTCAAGCTCTTTCACCCGCTCGTGCAATAAGAGATCGGCCTGCTCGGCCTGTTCAAACAGGCGGGCATTTTCCAGGGCTACAGCCACCTGAACGGCCAGGGCGATTTGGATCCGAATGTCATCATCCGTAAAATAGCCGAGTTTGTCCGACTGAACGTCGAGTACACCTAACAATCGATCGCCGCTCAGAAGTGGAACCGCCAATTCCGATCGAGTTTCGGGTAACAACGGGTTCGGCAACCAATCAGGTTCTGAGCGCACGTCGCCCACGATGACGCCCTGGCGGCTGCGGGCAACTCGCGCTACCAACGACTGCCCTCGTTCAAGCGGAATATTCCACCCCTCAGATACCATTTGCCGCCCCACTTCACCCGCACCTGCCGCCAACACCAGACGACTCGTAATATCATCCAGCAGGTAGATATGGGCGTGATACAGGCCAAAACGCTCTTTGGTCAGATCGACCACGGTTTGCAGCAGTTCTGGGGTATCCAAAATATTCAAAGCAGCCGTGCTTACCTGCGCTACCGTTTCAAGTTCGGTGGCTCGTTTAGTTAAAGTTTCCTCGGCCCGCTTTTGCTGGGCAATATCCACAAAGCTCTCTACAAGATATTTACGTTCACCCAGCGTTATGGTAATCACATTTTTAATAATCGGGACAACTTTTTTCTGAGCGGTCAGTAAAACCCGCTCCGAGTTATCCACCGTTTGCCCCAAATCACATATTGGACATCGTCCCCGTTCTGCCGGGCAAATAAATTTATGACATACGTTGCCGATTACTTTTTCTTTGTCGGCGCCAATCATCCGCAATGCCGCCGGGTTGGCCTCAACAATTTCGCGCGTTTCAGCATCTACCATCACGATTCCGGCCTGGACCGAGTTCATAATGGTTTGGAGACGAAACTCGCTCTCCTGTAATGACTCCTCGGCCCGCTTGCGCTCGGTGATCTCTTGCCCCAATTCAGCGGCGCGCTTCTGCTCAACAGCCACTTGCTGTTGAAGTTGCTGATTCTTCTCAAAAAGCTCTTCTGAAGTCAGATCCAATGAGCGCTCCAGGAGGGTGCGGTCAATATCGGTCTGGCGATAGACTTCGTCTACCACCTCGATAAATTTTTTCCATTCCTCCGGGACAGAATCAACCGATCCAATGTGCCGTTTTAGTTGACGTTCAAGCAATTTGTGCATCAGTTATTCCTCTAAAAACGTTGTTATGGTCATTGTTTGGTAATGTCTGGCTCCCAACCTTTTGCTTTGGTCCATTTTGTTTGTTCAACTTTCATGACCGATTTTCCTCATTCTGCTCTTCCGCGGGAATAGGCTGTGCTTGTGACACTATTTGCAGGTCAATCGTGGCCCGGGCTGCGCCCAAAGCTCTGCTCAACTCTTCGGCGGCTGTTCTCAGAGCCGTTTCAATGTTGCGGCTGGCCCGCACCCGGTCGATAATGCGGCGGGCGATTTGCTCGCGGCTGGCCCGTTGTTGGGTTGCCTCAAAAAGGCGTAAGTTTTCTGCTTTTTGGGCCAGTTGCTGGGCCACCGCCTGTAATAACGCCCGTTCATCTTCGGTCAAATCCCGATTCCCGGGTGTTTTAACTGATAGGTAACCTATGGTCAGGTCTTGCACTACCAACGGGATTGAATGGCCGTTCTCACGGGTGGAGGTCACCGCATAAGCATCCGGCAATAGGGATGAAATTCGCGAAAGGTCATAAACAAAGCCAGTATCCTTTGATGAGGTGGCCAACCTCTCCGCCCAGGCTTCGCGGGTAAGCTGTTTAATAGCTTCCTCGGCCCGTTGTTGAGCTTCTTGAGTTAACGCCCACTGGCGGGCGCTATCAATGGCAATCGCCAACTGAATCGCTATCGCCTCATAGACGTTCAGGTTATCCCGGGTAAACGTATTAAGCTTGTCATCCTGCAGATCTAACACGCCAATCACCTGTTCTTGAACCATTAAGGGTATGGTCAATTCAGACACGGTTTTGGGTAAAAGTGAAGCAGGTTTTTTAGCTTGCGCCTTTTTTATCAACACCGCATACCATTCGGCAGGTATGCGTTGGCTGATATCAATATTGCCCAGTGTGGTATCACGGATAATAACAGGCCGGCCTTCAATAGCCGCTTGACCGACAGACGAGTGGGCATCAATCGGCAGGCTAAGGCGACGAGCCAGCAATTCCTGCCCCGCCTGTCCAGTACCGGCCCGCAGAACTAAATTTTGATTAATATCGTCCGCCAGAAATATCTGAACATAATAAAGATTAAATTTCTCCCGAACAAACTCGGTGATAGTAGGCAGGAGTTTATCCAGATCTCTAATAGCAGTCGCCCGCTGGCCCACTCCCACAGACGCGGATAACTCAGCCGTTCGTTCCTGCACCTGCTCTTCCAGCGAACCAATCAGTTGCCGTAATTGGACAGTCATAATATTGAAGGCCTGGGCCAACTGGCCCGTTTCATCCTGACTTGTTACCGGCGCTTGCACCGCCAGGTTGCCTCCGGTTACCTGCCGGGCTATGTTGGTGAGGTACTCAATAGGGCGGGCAATTCTGAACGCAACAAATAAGCCTACCAAAATTACTAACCCGGTTGTGACAACAAGAAACCCTAATATCCAAACGCGCAGTACGTTAGCCGTTTCAACGGCCTCCTCTTCTGTTTGCTCAGCCAACAAAACCCACGTTACTCCCCCCCTTTCTACGGGACGGTAAGCACTAAGCATGGAACGTTGGGAATCTTCAGCAGTGCCTGACTCAACATGTCCTTTTTCTACGGCTGGTATGTTGACAATTTCATCACTAAAATCCGTAATGGAGAGTATCCTTTTTGTCTCACCCACCAAATACGTTTCCGCACCTCCGGGTCGAACATCCTTCCCTTTCTTCATCAAATTATCAATCAACTCTATCGGCAACTCGTAAATAAGTATTCCTTTTGTGCCGTGTACCCGGTCAATCAGGCGAATCCCCACAAAACTGACCGGCGTATCCCCGGCAGGTGGATAGTTAACAAAATCAGTCATAAAAACATCACCGGTCTCGGCTTCGTCTTTTAGTTTCCTAAATAAATCGGCCAGGGCTGTATTCTGATAAGGGCCGTTCAGGAGACTGGTGGCAAAATCGTCTTGCTTGGCATAGCTGTAAACAACATCCCCCGTGTAAGGAGATACCAGCAAAAGGTCCTGGTACCCCCGCGCCTGGACAATATTAGAGAATAGATCGTAATATTTGGCATGGGTCAGGCTATATGGATTCAGGGTATCTGCCCCCTCCTTGGTCGGATCTCCCATAAACCCCAACTCTCGAACTTCTGCTAACCCGACGATAGATATTGTTCCAGAAAGTGACCGATAGGCTTCACTGACAATGTCAAGCTCAGACAGCAGCCGCAAATCCCGCTCAATTCCGTCAAAAAAGGTGTCAATCTCTTCAAATTTTGCGTCGCGCACGGTTTCAAGCTTTTTGAACGCTTCCACACGTAGCTCATGCCGCGCTCGAGAATAGGTTAGCCAACCCACAAGAAGCAGGGGAATAAGCGAAACAACCAGAAAGAAAAGGATTAATTTCCCCTTTAATGAGCCAAAAAAGTTTAATTTAGGATTTTGTTTATCACCACGATCGCTTTGCATCACTTTGCTCCAAATCAATCAGCAAACTATTCTGAAATCCTCACCTGCCCGGCAGTTTGCGGGACTTTCAAACTCAAACCAACTTCTTTCACGGCTATCTGCAAGGCTTCTGCCAACGATTGCGCCCCCCGAATCTTTTCACTCATTTCGTTAATTTTGGCTTCACGCCAGGCTCGCTGACGAGTTTCATCAATAAGGCGTAAGTTTTCCATTGCCTGCGCCAGTTGTTCGCTAATTGCTTCCACAATGGCAGATTCTTCAGGTGTCCAGGCTCGTTCGGCAGTATCCTGCAAGCCCAATACGCCTATCACCTGATCGCGGACGGTCAGGGGAAATACCAGACTGGATCCGATTTTTTCTTCTTTCAACAGGGGTTGTTTCGTTTTATCGCCGTTGGCCAATCCGGCAAACCTTGGAGGTATTTCTTGAGCCACTCCGGCTGATAGGATGCCTTCGGGCGAGGTTATTTCTTCCTTTACTTTTTGGTAACTTGTTTGTCCGCCGTGGCGGGTCCAATAGGTTTCCCAGGTCTGCGCCGTGTAATCTCGTTGCGTTCTCTCCACTTCGGCTAGGGCGGCATTCATCTCCATTAATAAACGCTGGTTCTCTACAGCTATAGCCATCTGATTCATAAGTGACACATGGGGTCTTATATCCTCCGGGTGTAATTGACGCGCCTCGTCTGTCAATAACCACAAAACCCCTGTCTGGCGCGGGCCTATCTTTAAAGGCAAAACCCCTAAGTCCCGAGCATTTAGTTGGCCAAATACCCGCCGCATGCCCTCGTCAAATTGAGCGTCATGCTGAATATCCTTAAAGATTTTTGGCGCCGACCCCAAAAATTGGCTAATCACAGGATGCATTGATCGCTGGTAGCGCGTTCCAACCAGCACGGGGGATTGTTCTTGACCATCAGGCCAGTTGGCCCGAATCACCACAGCCGACAACTCACCATTTTTATCATACTCAAAGTCACCCAACAGCGCCCGATTGACGAGTTCTTCCGGCCCTACTTTAACCACGGTGGCCAAAATTTCTGATAAATCTCCCGCCGAGGTAAGTTGTTGGGCCGTTTGATACAATCTCTGAATAAAGGCCAGGCTCTGCTGTCCCTCTTCAAACAGACGCGCATTTTCCAACGCTACGGCCACCTGGGCCGCCAGCGTACTTTGGGTTCGGATATCGTCTTCGGTAAAGTGACCCACTTCATCGGCTTGTACATCCAGCACGCCCAAAACTTTCTCGCTTGTCATTAATGGTACGGCCAGTTCGGATTGGGTATCTGGCAACAGCACATTGGGCAACCAATTTGAATCTGCCAGAACATCGTTAACCACAATTCCCCGGCGGGTTCGGGCTGCCCTGGCCACCACAGACTGCTCATGGTTATACGGTATCCGCCACCCTTCGGCCACCATCTGTTGTCCTACGGTACCCGCGCCGGCAACCAACTCTAACGATTGTCTGGCTTCGTCAAGCAGATAGATATGGGCGTGGTACAGGCCAAAACTATCTTTGGTGAGATTGGCCACCCGCTCCAACAACTCGGTTGCGTCCAGAACAGCTGCGGCGGCGGCGCTCACCTGGGCCACCAATTCAAGCTCGGTAGCCCGTTTGAGCATGGCTTTCTCAGCCTGCCGGCGTTTCTCAACCAGAAGTGCTCCCTGCAACGCGCTGCTAATCTCCGTCTGCAGGGCATCGTAGATCACCCCTTCTCGCGGCCCCACTTCGAACAAGACAAAGCCCAATTGATTATCCCGAAAGTAGAGTGGTTCGGCTATCAGGCGATACGGCTGTTCGGTTTGGTTATTTCGCTCCCGTAGTATTGCCTCCGGCACCAATTGACGAGAAGGAAAACGCTGTCCGGCAGAGTCCAGTTCAAGGCGCCCCTTTTGGCTATAAGCCAGGAGCAGCTTAGACCACTCAGCCGGCACCGCCGGATTTTCGTATAAAGAAAGATAACAACTCGGAATACCGAGCCGGGGCAGGTCTTGAGCCAATACCTCCACCGACTCGGTCACATCAAACGTGGTCATCAAAGCCTGGCCAATCTCGCGTAAGGTCTGGGCCTGTCGTTCGGCCTGTAAGCGCCGATTTAGCCTGGTCCGTCTTGCCGCTTCACCGATCATGATAGCCGCCTGCCCCCAGACTTCCTCGGCCCGTTCCAGGTATGATGTTTCGGTTTCATTGTTACTGAGACACGGCAACAAGAAACGGCGCAATACCAGGAGTCCATTCTGCCACAGCGCCGCGTCGCCATCAGCCGCAATCACCTGGCGCAACACCTCATCCAGCGTGGACAAAAAGGTAGCCGGTGATTCTCCCTCCATTTTGGCTCCAAGCGTAGCCACAAAGGCATCCAGCAGTTGCTCGGCCCAGGCTGAGGTCTGATCCCCACCGGAAGTACCTATCGCTTGAACCATCTCAGAGATAAGTTCCTCTCGCCCCGTGCTGACAACGGTTTTAAACGTTTCGTTGGTTACCAACACCGGCCCTGCGGCTGCTTGTTCCACCACCGGGTTTAAACAACCACACGATTGGCGTATCACCAACTTTGAGGGTAAAACCACCTGTTGGGGAACCTTTTCACCGGCTAACAGCGCCGACATTATCTCCACGGCCTTCCAGCCCATCTCATAAAAAGGCGGCCGCACAGTCGTTAACGGAGGCGTAACAAAGCCGCTCTCCGCAATATCATCAAACCCGGTCAGGGTCAGATCCGCAGGTACCCGTATTCCTGATGACTGCAATACCGGCAACGCAAATAAGGCTGACTGATCGCTATGCACAACCACCGCATCACACTCGGCAATTCGCTCTGCCTGTAACCACCTGGCCAATTTGGCCAACGATGCCGGGTCTTCTGGTCCAAAAGGAGGAGAAATAAGGTTTGTCTCGCCAGAAATGCCATGTTGGGCCAGGGTATCGGCATAAGCGCGATATCGTTCTTCAAAACCAAAATGGCTTTGGGATAGATGTTTGATAAAGGCAATACGCCGGTAGCCATGTCCCTCAATCAGGTGGAGCATCAGCTCCTTCATGGCCTGATAATTGTCCATAAGTACACCCGGCACGCCGACAACTGTGTCTTCGACGGTAACCACAGGCAATTGATATTGCGCACAAAATTCCGCCACCTCGTCCGCGTTAACGTAGTTATCAAAACCGGCCTGCCAGAGCACAATTCCATCCACCCGTTCAGCACTCACCAAATTGTAAAGCACGTTTGCCTGGGCAGTGAATCCATAAGGGCCGCGTAATTCTCCACCGGGGAAACAGATCAGGTTGACATCCTGCGCCCGGGCGGCATCGACCACGCCCAACCATTGCAGTTGTTCCCACCCCCGAGTTGTGTTGACGATAAGAAAACCGATGGTCGGACGTTTATTCTGTCGCTTTATTCTTTTTTTCTTACGAGACCGGCCATTTTGCATACTCATCTCCAGACAAATTACGAGTCTGACACTTCTAACTTCACAACCGTTTGTGGCGCTTCCAAGCTATGACCGATTTCCCGAACGGCTATTTGCAGGGCCTCTTCCAGGGATTGCGCGCTCCGAATTCTGTCGCCAATTTCACTAATCCGGCTTTCCCGGGCCGCCCGCTGCTGTGTTTCATCAATCAACCGTAAATTCTCATAAGCCCGGGCTACCTGTTCGCTAATGGCCTCTACCAGGGCAATTTCATGAGGGCTCCAGTTTCGTTGATACGTTTCTTGCAGGCCTAACCAGCCAATTACCCGATCACGTATTGTTAACGATCTGGTCAGGCTGGACGGCATCTGGTCGGGGTCGATCTCAACCGGTTGCTGCTCATCGGGCCTTTGTTGCTGACCATTTGCCGCCGCCAACTGACTGGCCAATAATTTGCCATCGGCCGAGATTCCTTCTCGTATCCGCTCATAATGTTGGGCTGTCTGCTGCGCTCGATAGGCTTCCCAGGACTGCACCCGATAACGGCGCTGGACTGCCTCCATCTCAGCCAGAATCGCATTGGTTTCGGCCAGTAATCGTTGGTTTTGCACTGCCACGGCCACCTGTCCCATAAGTGATGCATACGGTTGAATCTCTGTTTCACTTAACTGATATGCTTCGTCTGTCTGCAATAGCAAAACCCCTATTTGCCGGGCGCCGGTCCATAAAGGCAACGCCGCCATAGCCCGGATCTGTAGCTGGCGAAACAGAGCTTGCGATCTTTCGTCAAATCGTTCATCCTGCTGAATGTCGGCAAAAATTAGCGGCTCCGTTCCTATAAATTGCCTGATTCCCGAAAACATCCTCTGGTGGTATCGGGTTTCCACTGGCGTCGGCGGGATTCCCCGGCCACTATGCCAGTTTGCCCTGGCCACCATCGCTTCTAGCTCGTTCCTGACATTGTACTCAAATTCAAACAAGATGACGCGGTTGATGTTCCCCGCCGGCACGGCCTCAGCCACGGCAGCTACAACCTCCGGCAAATTATTGGCCGCCGCAATCCGCACCCCGGCTTGATATAATCTCTCCGTAAATATCATATTGGCCTGGCTCTGCTCAAACAGACGGGCATTCTCCAGAGCCACGGTTATCTGCGCGGCCATAATACTCTGAATCCGGGTATCATCCGCGGCAAAACGGTCAACTTCATCCGCCTGCACGTCGAGCACGCCCCATAACCGGTCTCCGGCAACCAGGGGCACGGCCAACTCCGATTGGGTATCCGGGAGCAGCCGGTTGGGTAACCAATTTGGATTGGCCGTGACCTGATTGGCAATAACCGGCTGCCGCATCCGGGCCGCTTGCGCCACCAATGATTGCTCCCGTTTAAGCGGGATGCGCCAACCTTCGGCCACCATCTGTGCCCCCACCGTACCTGCTCCGGCTGCCAAAACAAGCATCTCTGTAGCCTGGTCAAACAAGTAGATATGCGCATGATACAGCTCAAACCTATCTTTGATGAGGTTGGTTACCTGTTGCAACAGCTCCGTTGTGTCCAACATTACTAAGGCTGCCGCGCTTACCTGGCTTACAAGTTCAAGCTCGGCAACCCAGTGAGCCATAATTTCTTCTGCCTGCCGACGCTTTTCCACCAACAACGCTCCTGGCAAAGCGCTGCTAATCTCACCACGCAAGGCTTCATAAACCATTCCTTCTTGCGGGCCTATCTGAAATAAAACAAACCCCAATTGATTCTCGTGGAAGTAGAGCGGTTCAACCACAAAACTATGTTGTTTATCTCCAGACAACATTCCCTCCGGCGCCAGGCGGTGAGAGGGAAAACGCCTTTTGTCCGGATTTGGCTCAATCCGGCCGGTTTCATCATAGGCCAGGGTCAGACAAGACAAGCCGGTTGGTTCAGCCGGATTCTGATAAAGAGAAAGGTAACAACACTCGATGCCAAGTTGGGGCAATTCCCGGGCCAAGATATCCATCAGTTCCGTCACATCAAAGGTAGTAATCAACGCCTGACCAATTTCACGCAACCTCTGGGTCCGTTGCGCAGCCCGTAAGGTTTGATACGCTTCCGCTCGTTGGGCGGTTTCGCTGATCATCAGCCGGGCCTGTTGCCAGAGGTCCTCGGCCCTGGATCGAACTTCGCCCCGGCCAAGATAGGGCAAGAGATGGTGACGCAGAACGGAGACGACCTCCTGCCATGCCATTACATTTCGTCCGGCAACCTCTGATACGGCCTCGCTGGTCACCATCGCCTGGCGTAACACCTCATCCAGAGTTTGCAGAAAAACACCCGGCGTGCCGTCGAGTAACTCGGTGGTAAATGCGTCTAACAACGATCTGGTTAAGGCAGTTTCTAAAGTGTACTCAGGCATTTCCGACAACTCGCTTACCGCCAGAACCATCTCGGTAATCATGGTTTCGCGCTGGGCGGTAAGGGCAAGGTCAAACGCCTCAGCCGTAAAATCTCCCTCCGGTAAAATTCCGGCCACTGGCCTGGATGCCGTATGCGCCACAGCCGCATCTAAACAGCCGCAAGATCGACGTACCACCAGCCTTGAGGGCAGGATTACTTCTTCGGGCGTGGGACCGCCCGCTAACATGGCCAGGATCAATTCAAGCGCTTTTTCTCCCTGCTCGTGAAACGGCGCCGCCACCGAGGTTAGAGGCAGGGTTAAGGTTTGCCCTTCTAGCGAGTTGTTAAATCCAACCACGGCCATCTCGTCAGGCACCCGAACGCCTGCCATTTGCAAAGCTTCCAACGCTCCCAGAGCAATACGATCACTGGCAGCCACTACGGCTTGAAAATCAACCTGCGGCTGTAACCCGCGTTGGTTCAACAACAGTTGGATCGTCTGGTAGCCTGTCGTCTGGGCCCAATCGGCGGGGGGAGTGATCAAATCCGGGTCGAGGGGCAGGTCATACTCGGCCAGGGTATCAATAAAAGCCTGGTATCGCTCCTGGGCGTAGGGATGATCCTCTGGACCCTGGATAAAGGCCAACCGGCGATAACCGTGGTGCTCAATGAGATGGATTACCATCTCTCGCATACCGCAGTAACCATCTACCAGAACAGAGGAAACGCCCGCCAAAGCCGTTCCCAGGCTGACCATAGGCAGGGAACGATAGCGTTGGTAGAATTCGGTATAGGTACGATGGTCAACATAAGCGCCAATCGTGGAAGTCCAACTGATCAGACCGTCAAGACTCTCCGGATCAACCAAATCATAGAGCACGTTGGCCTGAGCCAAAAACCCGTTGGGGTTACACAATCTGTCCCCGGGAAAACAAATCAGGTTAACCTCATTTTTCTGCGCTGCGTTAACCACCCCGGACCATATCGCGTGGCCAATATCACCCGCCATAGAAGCGGCCAGATAGCCAATGGTGGGACGGTGGTTGGGTGATGTTGGATTTTTTTGGTTATGGTGTAAAAGGTTTTCTATCATCTATCACTATATTCAGGGTTTAGTTATCACCAACAGGTTGAGGCGTAACGTCTTCGGCCTGTTCTATTTCGTCGTCGATAAATTCGACTGAGTCTTCAGATAAGGTTGCCACTTCGTCTTCCGATCCCGTCTCCCCGGCGGTTTCATCCGAAGGCTGGCCATCATCAACCCCTGCCGGTGGGCTCAAATTCAACTCGGTGGCAGGGCCAAGACGGACAAAAGTACGAGCCGGATCTAACACCCGAGACAGTTCTTCTACTGCCAACTTCATTAACGTTTCTATGTCGGGGGCGCGGCGTAACCTGTCGGTAATTCGACTGACGAGTTGTTCGCGGCTGGCTCGCTCTTGCGTTTCACTGAGCAAGCGCAGGTTCTCGGCAGACTGAGCCACCTGGTCGACAATGGCATTGATGAAAGCCAGTTCATTTTCGGTCCATTTTCTTTGAGCATCAATCCCGTGTAGCTGCAAATTACCAATGGTCACTTCGCCAAGCCTGATTGGAGCCACCAAAGCGCGCGAAATAACCGATGGCGGGAGTCCGCTACCGCCGTCTTTAGACTCACTGCCGTCGAGCGATACCAGACGAGGTTCCTGGCAGGTCAGGGCCTTTTGCCGGGCCTCAGCAAGTTCAGTTTCATTCAAGGTGGTCGACTCGCCCAGGCTAAATTGCACCCGACCTCGACCTCGCCTTATAACCCAACTTCTATCCCAGGCTTGCTCGACAAATCGTTGCTGGATCTCTCGGGCCTCAGCCAGGGCCGCGTGGGCCTCTTCAAACAGACGCGCATTTCGAATGGCCACAGCAACCTGGTTGGCCAGAGAACGCAACAGGGCGGCGTCACCTTCATCCAGGCCGGCCACTTTATCCTGCTGCACATCCAGCACGCCTACCACCTGTCCTTCCAGGATAATGGGCACGGCCATCTCCGAACAGGTATCGGGCAAAAGCAGGTTGGGCAACCAACCTTCAAGTTGGTGCACGTTGTCAGCCCGAACAATGTCACCCAACCGGGCAGCTCTAGCTACCAGGCTGACAGGGGCATCTACAGGGATATGATGACCGGCGGCGGTCATGGCCATTCCAGCCTCGCCGGTACCAGCCGCCACCACCAAGTTCTTACCCGCGTCATCAAGCAGGTAAATGTGGGCATGATAATAGTGAAACTTTTGTTGAATCTGGTTGACCACCTGGGTCAGCAATTCTTCCAGGTTGAGAATGGCGCTGAGGCGTTCGCCCAAAGTGGCCACAATTTCCAAACGTTCGGTACGAGCTACCACTTGCTGTTCCAAACCGGCCAAAATTTGCCGGAGTTGTTCGGTCATGCTGTTGAAAGCCCGCGCCAGGGTTTGGAGTTCGGTTGGGCCAGAAACCGGGGCTGCCTGTTGGAGTTGACCGGCAGCCATTATCGTCGCAATACCTGTTAGATTTTCAATGGGACGGGCAAGCTGGCGCGAAATCCAGACCCCAACCACGATAGCCAGGGCTAATGCGGCCAGGCCACCGAATAAGGTAAATTGCGAAAGAGTTCTTACAACGCCAAGCGCCTCAGTGACCGGCTGCTGGACTATAATCGTCCAGCCCAATCCTTCCAAGGATGCTAACTGAGGTGAAAGATCAAGGCTCGCCTCGCTACGGATAATATTTTGCCCCACCTCGTCCTCATCATTCTGTGCTACCTTTTGCCCAATTTGAGATAGATCGGAACTGTACAAAACCTGACCATCTTTATTCACCAAGGCTAAATCCACTGTTTCCCCCTGGGCGTCAGACGAGACATCGGCAAAGATATTGAGATTACGCACAGGCAATAAAGAGTAGAGCATTCCCACCGGCAAGCCATGAGTGCCAAAAGCATTAACCGGCACAGCAATTTCAATAAACGCCTCTTGATCCCCAGGCTTAACTTCAAGATTATTAATAAAAATAACCCGACCTCGGCCTTGAACCCAGCTCTGCTGCCACCAGACTTCATCACCATAATAATAACGCCCGGGGAGACCACCGCCAACTGCAACCAACCCGCCATATTGATCTATAAGTAAAAGTTGCTTCTGAGTTGAGAATCTGGAGATAAACTCGCTCATTCTCGTAGCAGCCGGATTAGCCTGAACGGCAGAAATTAAATTGATGTCCTGCCAATTGCGCCAGCCCTGTTCGCGAGCCTGGCGCAGGGCAATC
>JAFGNV010000028.1 GCA_016926805.1 Anaerolineae bacterium | reverse complement strand
TCTTGATCCGGACCTAGACTTTGCTAACGGCGAAACCTGTACGGTCACCATTCTGGCGGCCCAGGTGAGTGATCAGGATACCGATGACCCTCCCGACACGATGAGCGCCGATGATACCTTCAGTTTCACCACCATCGCGGCAGCCAGTGGCTGGGTGATTAACGAAATCCACGCCGACCCGGCACCGGATTTGACGGGAGACGCCAATGGTGATGGTATTCGTGATGAGAGTGACGACGAGTTTATTGAAATTGTCAATAATACCGGCAGTGTGGTTGACATTTCGGGTTGGACCCTCGCGGACGGGGTTGGCGTAAAACATACCTTTCCCGCCGGCACAATTGTGTCCGGCCAATGCCCGGTGGTGGTGTTTGCCGGAGGCACACCGGCAGGGGCATTTGGCGGAGCAACCGTCCAGACGGCCAGCACCGGGCAGCTCGGCTTGAACAATGCGGGCGATACCATTACCCTCAATGATGGTCTAGCCGACCAGGCCGTCTATACTTTTGGCAGTGAAGGTGGTAATGACCAATCCCTCACCCGCGACCCTGACCTCATTGGGATTGAGCCGCTGGTATTACATTCCACAGCCGCCGGTTCAGGCGGTAGTCTTTTCTCGCCGGGCGTTAGAGTAGACGGTTCAATTTTTGCAGTTTGTGGCCCTCCCGACACCCCACCCGCCATTTTGACAACCACTCCCCCCAATGGCGCGACGGGCGTTGCAACGGATACACCCATTACAATCGTATTTGATGAAATTGTAGGAGTAACGACAACCGCTTTTGCCCTCGAATGTCCCGCCGGTTCGCCAATTGCTTTTAATATGGTCCCACCTGTGCCGGGCAATGTCGACAGTTTTACGCTCACGCTCAATTCAAACCTGCCCAACAATACCACCTGCGCCGTCACCATCCTTGCCGCCGAAGTTACCGACCAGGACGGCCCACCCGATAAGATGAATACCGATTACGTTTTTACCTTCGATACGGCCGCTGTCCCGTCTCCGCCTGCTCCTGTCCTCATCGGCGAGTTTCTATACGACGGCCTGACCCCTTCTACCGAGGGCGACGAGTTTGTCGAGGTATGTAATCCCAACCCCGATCCGGTCGATTTGACCGGCTACAAGGTTGGCGATGAAGAGGTTAACGGTGGAGGAGAAAGTATGTATCAATTTCCTGCCGGCGCCCTTCTGGCGACCAATGCCTGCCGGGTGGTGGCCAAAAATGCGATCCAGTTTGAGGCGCGATTTGGTACTCTGCCTGATTTTGAGGTGGTTGTTACCGGCGGCAGTTATGCCGACCATCCCACCGTGCCCAACCTGGCCAAATACACCGCCTGGGGCAGCGGCAACTGGGCCCTCTCTAACACCGGCGACGAGTTGCTGGTGCTGGGACCCAACGACGAAATTTTGGATAAGGTCGCTTACCGCAACGGCGATTACACCGGCCTGCAACCGGCCTGGGAAGCCTCCGCATCCGAACCGCACAGCCTCCAACGCATCTGGCCCACCGACACCGACTCCATGCCTTACGATTTTGTGCGCGCCCAACCCAATCCCGGCGCACCAACCCTGCCGCCCGCGCCCATCTTTTTACCCCCCGCCGTCCTGCCCGACGGCATGTATGCCTATTGGGGCGATCTCCACGCGCACACCTCCTACTCCGACGGGGCCGGGCCGCCGCATTATGCCCTGGCCATGGCTCGGGCCGCCGGGCTGCACTTCTTTGCCATAACCGACCACGGCTGGTGGTTATCGCCCGATGAGTGGGTCAATACCCTGGCCCAAACCACCAACGCCACCGCGCCCGGTCAATTTGTGGCGCTGCGTGGCGTGGAGTGGACTCACCAGACCGCGGGCCACATCAACGTTTTTAACAGCGATACCTTGCTCAGTCGCACCGACCCCGCCTTTGACACCCTGCCGGAACTTTACGGCTGGCTGGCGGCCAACCCTGACGCCATCGCCCAATTCAACCATCCCGGCGCCAACTACGACGGCTATTTTGACAACTTCCCTTTTAATCCCGCTGCCGCTCCCCGCCTTTTTATGCAAGAGATCGGCAACAACGCCCAGGGCTATGTTACCTACGAAGCTGCCTTTATCCAGAGCAATACCCTGGGCTGGCGCGTGGCTCCAACTAACAATAGCGACGTTCACACCGCCAATTGGGGCACCGACTCTTCCCACCGCAGCGGCATCATCGCGCCAACGCCAAATTTAACCCAGGCCGATGTACTGGCCGCCCTCCGCGCCCGGCGCGTCTTTGCTACCGAAGATAGCAACCTGGCCCTGACCTTGCGCCTGGATGGAGCCTGGATGGGCAGCGAGTTGGCCGCCACCGGTCCCCTGTCGTTGACCGTTGATTTTGTCGATCCCAATCCAGAACCATTGACGCTTCACGTATACGATGGCAACCTGCCCCTGGCCACGGTGTCTCTGGCCTTATCAACCGGACAGTGGCACACAACCATCCATGTCTTCCCCGGCCACTTCTATTGGGTCAAAGCAGTGCAGGCCGACGGCGACACGGCTTACACCGCCCCTATCTGGATTGAGGGCCAAGCCCCGCCGGAAACACTTTACCTCAACGAAATCTTGCCGGCCCCCCGATATGGGGACTGGGACGGGAATGGCGTTGCCGACCATCACGACGAGTTTATCGAGTTATACAATCCCCTAAACCGGCCCATCGGTTTGGGCGGCTGGCGGCTATCCGACGCCTCCAATATTTTTTACAACATTCCTTTAGGAGTGATAATTCCTGCCGGTGGTTTTGTAACCTTCTTCCAGGC
The DNA here is from genome assembly GCA_016926805.1 of Anaerolineae bacterium. Lineage (GTDB taxonomy): Bacteria > Chloroflexota > Anaerolineae > 4572-78 > J111 > JAFGNV01. The sequence goes on along the minus strand of JAFGNV010000028.1, from coordinate 26,606 downwards.
TCAAACGCAATTCTCCCTGAACAATAATGGCGATACGGTCATGCTGACTGATCCCAATGGAACCACCATCGACTCTTACACTTATCCTCACTCGCCCGGTTACGACGAAACATGGTGTCGACTACCCGATGGTAGCTCCCACTGGAGCGACAACTGCGGCCCGTCACCCCATGCCAGTAATTGGGAAAAGCCGCCGCCCGGGCCATTCACTCTTAAAATTTTCGACGCCAAACGGTTGACTCTGGGGGCGTGGGTCAAAGTCAGGGGTCGGGTGACCGCGCCGCCCGGGGTATTGGGGACGCGCACAATGTACATTCAAGACGAAACCGCCGGGATTATGATTTATCTCCCCCAAGACCACAACCGTTATTTCAACCTGGGCGATAAAGTGGAAGTGGTCGGTGACTTAAGGCTCTATCACGAGGAATTTGAAATTGCTGTGGATGATCGCAGTGATGTCAAATTCCTGGAGGCTGGCTCGCCACTACCGCCGCTGCCGATTGCCACAACTTCGCTGCTGGAACCTTATGAGGGCCTGCTGGTCATGTTGCAAGGTGAGGCCGTTCACTTCAAAGGGTGGACAACCATGTGGCTCGATGATGGCACCGGCTGGGCCAAAGTGTACATTCGTTCCAGCACCGGCATCAAAAAGCCGTTCATCGATACCGGTGCACCGGTAACGGCCGTGGGGATTGTCAGCCAGTATTCAGAAAAGGACAATCCCTCTCGCGATGATTACCGGCTGTTGCCACGCTACCAAACCGATTTGATCCTGCCGGAACCACTGCCGCTTCCGGGCAGTTGGCCCAGCTTTTTGCCAGAAACGGGATACGGCGGGCACTAATTTTAAACAAAAAAATTCCCCCGGGTGGGGGCAGCACCCGGGGGCAATGAAAGGAGGAGGAGGAAAAATAAAAAACTAAAAACTAAATCACTCTTATAACCTCATTATAGCATATTTTTTATCCCAGAAAACCCCAATTTTTGGGGGTTTTTTGAAGTTGACCCCTGTAAAATGAAGAAAAACAAGGCGACAGCAGGTAAGATGTCGCCGGTTTTTTGTTCAGGCTCCAAGGAGACCGGACAGCCTACGGGTCTTTTTTTGAATAACAAAAACATCAAAGACCGGCGTTTTTGCCAATCATAGGGCACATAAGGTATAATTTCTTGTCCATTCAATACTAGAAAGAGGTCTTCTGTAATTATGACAAAAAGGACATATCAACCCAAGCGCCGTCATCGCGCCCGGGTGCATGGATTTCGGGCGCGGATGGCTACCAGAGGTGGCCAAAACGTGCTCAAAGCTCGACGGGCACGTGGGCGTAAGGTTTTGGCTGTGCAACGACGGCATCCCAAACACACAAATTGGAATGCTGACTGACTAAAACCACTGGCGTAAGGCTTGCCACAAGTTTAATCCTTGCGAGAAGCATTATCCTTGTGGCAAGTATCAAACTCGTTCGGCTATCCTGCTAACCTGTTACTTAATGAGGCGAAAATACCGCTTACGTCGCAACAGTGATTTCCAGCAGGTGCGGCAACATGGTAAATTTAATGCCAGCCCCTTAATGGTGCTGGCTTTTCTACGAAATGAACTGGACCACAGCCGTTTTGGTTTTGTGGTCAACAAACGGCTAGGCCAGGCTGTCCAACGAAATAAAATCAAACGCCGGATGCGTGAAGCCACGCGCCTGCGTATGGACCGGGTTAAGCCAGGCTTTGACCTGGTCCTTATTGCCCGGCAGCCGATCTGCGAGGCCAGCTACACCGAGATCGAAGAATCGCTGGAACATTTACTAAAAAAATCCGGGTTATTATTGTCTTAACGGACATAAAAAATATAATAACTAATCAAGATACAAAATCGATTTAATCGCCCGGGTAAGCGTCGCTCAAAACAGGATGCTGATTGGTGAAATATCTGGCCTTAGGTTTAATTCACTTCTATCAAAAATTTATATCGCCAGCGTTGCCGTCGAGTTGTCGTTTTTACCCAACCTGTTCCCAGTATGGATACCAGGCCATTGAAAAGTACGGCATCTTCAAGGGAGGCTGGTTGGCCATTAAACGTATCGCCCGCTGCCATCCATTTCATCCCGGGGGATACGATCCCGTTCCCTAGCCGAATATTTGGGAATGTTTCAAATTATTAGAGAGGATAAGACATACATTGCGCGACCAGATTTCAAAAACTTTGACCCTGGTCTTGGTGGTTGTGGCCGGGTATTTTCTTTTTAATAGTTTCAGTTCATATTTTACCGCCAAAGAAGCAACACCCGAAGCAACAACCGAAGCCGTAGCGACACCAACCCCTTCCCCCTATGTTCCTCCTGAAACCGCCGTTGTGGCTACGGACCAAAAGTCAGGAGTTACCTTAAAAAAAATAGTGGGGAGCAATAGCGTTCCGCTGGGGCAGGTTGTTTCCTACACAGTTATCATCAAAAACGAGCAGGCCGAAACCATCAACGCCACCCTGACCGATGCTCTATCCGAAGGTTTGGTCTTACAGAATATCGTATCAGCTACTATTGGCACAGCCAAAATTGATCTCGAGGCCAATACCCTCTTCTGGTCAGGCAGTCTGGCGCAAAACGATGAAGCTCAAATTCACTACGGTGCCATTCCCCCATCCACGTCAACGCCCGGCCAAACGTTTAGCAACGTGGCCCGATTGCAATTTGGCGACACGACGTTAGAGGCCAGCACGCCCGTAACCACCCAGAAACCCGAACTGGGTATTTGGGGGCGTTTTGTCAACCTGCTGGCCCTGACCCTGGTCTGGCTCGATAGTATTTTGGGTAGCGTGGGTCTGCCCTACTCTTTTGGTTTTGCCATCATTCTCTTTACCGTGGCTGTTCGCGGCATTACCTTTCCGCTCAACATGCAACAGATCAAGTCGTCCAAAGCCATGCAAGAGCTCCAGCCAAAGCTCAAAGAATTGCAGGCAAAATATAAGGACGACAAAGAGAAACTGGCCCAGGAACAGATGGCCTTGTACAAGGAACATGGGGTCAATCCTCTGGGGGGCTGTCTGCCGATGTTGGTACAGATGCCGATCTGGTTTGCCCTGTACCAGTCGTTGCGGCAATTGTCCCGAGAAGGTTTGCTCAACGAAGGTTTCTTCTGGATTCCCAGCCTGTCGGGGCCGGTTTCAGATTGGGGGGGAGGGCTTGGATGGTTGTGGCCTTTGCCGCCGTCAATTGGTTGGGCAGCGGCGCTGGCCTATCTGGTTTTACCAGTGTTGCTGGTTGTTTCGCAGCTTTATATGCAGCAAATGATGACGCCCCCTTCAACGGACCCGCAGCAGCAATCGATCCAGTCAGTGATGAAATTTATGCCCTTTATGTTTGGTTATTTTGCTCTCGTTGTCCCCTCAGGATTGACGTTATATTGGTTCGTCAGTAACTTGTTGGCCATCGCCCAGCAATATTTCACCAAAACTCAGCTTCAGACTGCACCGGCCACAGCGGGAGCATCTACCCAGTCCGCCAAATCTGCGGGAGCTGCCGGGTCAATCTCGACCAACCCGGCTCCGGCTGATGAACCCGCTTCTGCCAACCCAGGAGGAAGTACAAAAAGTGCCAGAAAATCAAAACGCAAAAAACGACGCAACCGCTGATGCCATTGAGGTCAAGGCCAAAACCGTAGAGGAAGCTATTGAGTTGGGCCTGGCTCAATTAGGTCTTGCCCCCGCCCAGGTTGAGGTTGAAATTATTCATGAAGGCAAACGGGGCGTATTTGGCCTTGGCTCAGAAGAAGCACTCGTCCGACTGACCCCTACCCGACAGATGCCTGAACCAAAATCTGAAGCGGCAGTTTCTCTCCCCAAAGAGACACTGCCGGCTGATGAAACAGCCCTCTCGTCTGAGGACATTCCCCCTGAGGCTGAGGAGAGCGTGGCAAAGGTAGCCGCCGAGATACTCGGCGGTCTCTTGACCCGGATGGGCATCGAGGCCGAAATTACAACCTACCTGGCGGCGGAACTGGTGGAGGCAGGAGAAGTCCCCCCGCTGGTTCTGGATGTCAAAGGTAGGGACCTGGGTATTTTGATCGGTCGCCGCAGTGAAACCTTGCAAGTGCTGCAATATATGGTGCGGTTGATGGTTAGCAAACATTTCAATCGTTGGGAGCCGGTGGTAGTTGATGTCGAATCCTATCGGATTCGTCGCCGTCGTTCTTTGCAGAAAATGGCCGAGAAAATGGCCGAACGGGCGGTCAGCACCCAACGTAGAATTGTGCTGGAAGCAATGCCCGCCCACGAACGGCGCCTGATTCACCTGGCCTTGCGAAATCATCCTGAGGTCTATACCAAGAGCATCGGCAGTGATGACAACCGCAAAGTCACCATTGTGCCAAAGTAAGATGGGGCCAAATTAGCATTCCATTGACCCACCCCTCAGGGTGGGTTTTGTTTATCCGGGTTTTTGGCCAGCTTTATATCCCTGCATTTTGTTTGTCGCTTGGGGCTATGTTACAATGGAGCCTGGTTAATTACTCCGGCCAGAAATCCAAATGAGTGTGTTTCATTTGAGTCAGAGAGAGGGGAGAAGTTGGGGGGACACCGCCCAAGCCCCCCGGCCTGCGGCGCTTTTTTCGACTCATTTGAAATACACCCAATTCAAATGAGCGCGTTTCAATATAAACTATGGAAAAGAATTCTGCCTTTGTCTATACCATCGCCAATCAAAAGGGAGGAGTAGGCAAAACCACTACGGCGGTTAACCTGGCCGCCTTTATTGCGGCCCGCAAAGCGCGGGTGCTCATCGTCGACGCCGATCCACAATCCAATGCCACCTCCAGCCTGGGAGTACAGTTGGGGGATGGCGACCTATCGCTGTATGATGTAATCATCAACAAGGTCCCGCTCAGCGAAATTATCCGGCCCACCACCCGCGAACGTCTCTTTTTGGCCCCGGCCTCCCCAGAACTTGCCGCGGCTGAAGTGGAATTGGTCCAGCTATTTGCCCGAGAAAGCGTACTCCAAAAAGCCTTACAACCCGTCCGCAATAACTACAATTTTATTCTCATCGACACGCCGCCGAGCCTGGGCCTGCTAACCGTCAATGCCCTGACCGCCTCGGACGACGGGGTGATTATTCCGGTTCAATGTGAATACCTGGCCCTGGAAGGCTTGACCCAACTAATCCACACCATTGACCTGGTGCAGGAAAGCCTCAATCCCAACCTGCATGTGGCCGGCCTGGTGATGACCATGTATGACAGCCGCACGAATCTGGCCGCCGACGTGGTGCAAGAAGTCCGCGAGCATTTTCCAGACCAGATTTTCAAAACTATCATTCCCCGCAATGTGCGGTTGAGCGAAGCCCCCAGTTACGGCGAGGATATTTTGGCTTACGCCCCCGACTCGATCGGCTGCAAGGCGTACCGCGTGCTCACCGAGGAGTTGCTCAGCCGGGTACGCCATCAGGTCGCCTCTCCCTGATGAGGGCCGATAGCAGCCGCCAATATCCATTGGCATAAACCAGTTCAACAGACAGCGAAAGGAAGACCAGGGCGATGACCAAAAAACGAGGTTTAGGAAAAGGGTTAGGTGCGCTCATTCCGCCTGCTCCCCAACCAGCCAGTCCCGAGGTGCAGGCCGGGGCCATAGAAGTGCCGGTTGACCAGATATCGCCTAATCCTCGCCAACCCCGCCAGACCATGGACCAGGCCAAGCTGCAAGATTTGGCCAATTCTATCATCGAACACGGCCTCATCCAGCCCCTGATTGTCACCCGGGCGGGGACATCGTATCAATTGGTTGCGGGCGAGCGTCGCTGGCGGGCGTGCCAACTGGCGGGCCTGGCAACCGCGCCGGTCATTGTCAAAGAAACCAGCCCCCAACAAATGCTGGAGCTGGCCATTGTCGAAAATATCCAGCGAGCCGATCTGAATCCCCTGGAAGAGGCCGAAGCCTACACCCAACTGATGGAGGAATTTGGCCTCACCCAGGAAGCCGTGGCCGAGCGAGTCGGCAAAAGCCGCACGGCGGTGGCCAACACGGTGCGCCTGTTGAATTTGCCCGACGAAATCAAAGAAGCCCTGGCCACGGCTGAAATATCAGAGGGACACGCCCGCGCCTTGCTTGGCCTAAAAAGAAAACGCGACCAACTCGATATTTTGGAAACTATCGTCAAACGAGGCTTAAATGTCCGCCAAACCGAAACGTTGGTCCGGCAGCGGTTGAGCGGAGAGGAAACGCCGTCCAAACCCGCCCGCCCGCCGCTCACCACTCACGACAAGAGCATGCTGGCCAGATTCGAGTCGAAACTTGGTACCAAAGTTGAACTCACCCGCACCGACGAAGAAACCGGGAAAGTGGTTATTCATTTTTACTCGCAGGAAGAATTACAGGCAATTTTTAGCGCCATTTTGGGTGAGAATGAACAACTGTAAATTGTTTTGTTATCCCCGCGCCAGCTTGACCTCCTCCAGAGCTTCCAACTGATCCTGCAAGGTGCGCACCTCTTCATCCACCTCAGCCGATAACCGGCCATAATCGGCCACGTGGTTAGTGGATTGGCCGGTGAGCATTTGCGAATAGATGGTGCCCAGGGCGGAGAGGGTACTTTCGATTTGAATCTCGGCCCGGCTCATCATGTTCTTCAACCGCTCCAACGAGGCCAACTGGTTCTGACGGTTGGTCAAGGTGCGTTGTAATTCCGCCCGGGTGGCTTCATTCGTCTCCCGGGCCAGCCGGTCCTCCAAATCGGCAATGTATTGCGGCACCGACTCCAGATCGTGCTGTAATAGGGTATTTTGCTGGTATTGGTCGACCTGCCGGGCCAAATCTTCAATAGCCCCCGTCCATTCGTCAACCTGCCGGGCCAAATCTCGCAAACGAGAACCGATAGCTTCATCGGCGGTAACCTGAAGCATCCGATTGATCTGGTCTTGGTAGGCCAGGGCCTTGTCCAGATGCAGTTGCAGTGTTTTGTTGGCCAATCCTTTTCCGGCGACCGGCTGCTGCCCGGACGGGGCTTGCGCAGCTTCCCGCCCCCGAACCAACGGCGGTTCTACTCGTTCGACAGATTCAACGTCATCCTCAACCAGGTCTTCCTCTTCATCGCCGCCTATCAGCGCATTCCACAGATGGATAGCCAGACCAATGCCCCAACCCGCTGCCGGAAAGAGAAACCAGGGATAATCAGTTGTCAAGGCGTTGATAATGCCCAAGGCGCCAATAACGGAGACATAGGCGCTCAGGTGATCTAACAACCCGCGCCATTTGTCGCTCAAATTAGGAATCGAGCGGATGGCCGAGTTCCAGAAATGGATACTCAAACCAATGCCCCAGCCCACCGCCGGATAAAGAAACCAGGGATAATCGCTGGTCAAGGCATTGATAATGCCCAAAGCGCCGATCACCATCACATAGGGGCCGAGATGCTGCAAAAAACCGCGCCAATCGGGTTTGGCCTCATCCTCACTCAAATTGGCATGACGCAACTGGGCTTCGAGTAGATGAACGCCGGTCAGGTTTGCTCCGGCCAGGTTAGTGCTGCGCAAATTTGCCCCTTGCAGCGTGCTCTGGGTCAGGTTGGCCCTGGTCAGGTCTGCGCTGGTCAAATTGGCTTCCTCCAGCCGGGCCTTACGGAGATCGGCCCGGCGTAAATTGGCATGACTCAGATCGGCCCCGCTCAAATTAGCCCCAACCAACCGAACTTTGCGCAGATTGGCCCGGCTCAAGTTGGCTCCACTCAGATCCACCCCCGATAAATCAAACCCCTTCAAATCGGCAGCAGCCAGATCAATCCGGCGCAGGTCGGGAGTTTTGCCCTGGCGGCGGTCAGCTTCAATGACTCGCATGAGTTGTTCGTATCCCATACTTTATCCTTGCTTTCTGGTTACGGCGGATTAACTCCGCTCCCACTGCTTGATCGATTCCTTGATCAGAGTTTTGACTTCGGGGTCGGGTATGTCGTCGGGGTTAGGGTAAATAACGCCATCAACATAAATCTGAATTCCCCCGCGCGGATCGGATTGAATCTCTATTTTGCCAATCGAAGGCAGGGGCGAAATAGATAATCGGGTCTGGACAATTTTGTTGATCTCCTGGGCCAGATTAAATGCGGGCAGGCTTTCGGCCTCACTTCTTGAGGGTCGCCCAAATAGCCCGCCCCGCCGGACTTGCGGTTCTGCGGGGGATGGCTGTTGGGGCCGTTGAGCCTGCAAGGAGGCCAGAAAGGCCGCTTCTGCCTCGGGAGAAGGACGCGGGACAAATCGAGATTCGGTTGAGGCGGGCGGCGATTCCGGAGACGAAGACGGTGGGGGGCCAGACGGGGCAGGTGGTTGAGATGCCGGTGCAGGCATCTTGATCGGCAGGGGTGTTTCGCCGACCCGCGGTAGATAGACGGATTTAACCCCAACGTCCGTGGCAATAACTCCATTGGTAAAAGCCAGCAGGTGGGCGGCCAATTCCAAAACATATTGGCCGGTTTCCCGGTCATCAATATCGGTTAACCGGGTATAGTGCTGCCCGGCCACTTCCACAATGAGCCGGCCCGACTGGGGATCGCGTAACAATCGCATGAGTTCGGCCTGGGGTGGACTTTGCGGCGGCGTCACCGGCTGAGTTGCGGTTGGCGGTGACGGCGTTACGGCCGGTTGGGCGGCAGGTGGTTGAGCAGACGTACCCAACCGTCCGGCCAGATCGATTTTTTCTTCGTCTGCCGGTGTGCCAGCGCCGCTCAGGGTACTCATCTCCACTCGACTCAAAATGTCCAGATTCAGGTCAAGCGCTTGGGCGGGGGCGGACGATGGTTCAATTGTCCCCTCCGTGGCTGGCGGTTCGGGTGATACCTCCTGGTCTACCGGAGTAGGGGGTGAAGGCTGGAGTTGTTCATCAGGCTCAGGCTGGGCGGGCGATTCATCTTTCGTCTGGATGCCGTGCTTCATGCCTGCCTTTTTGCGATTGCGTCTAAAGAAAATAACTATAAACCCAACCAGGAGTACCGCTCCGAGCAGGGGTACCATCATTAAGATTAACAATTGAGTAGAGCCAGCATTGCCAATAAAATCCGCCATAACGTATTTCCCTCTTACTTCATTGTAAAGTCAACGAGCAACTCAGATTTTAACCTTTCGTAAAAACTCGGCGCAATCCTCCGGGAGCGAAGGGTTGATAAACATCCCACTACCCAGCTCGAATCCGGCCGTCCGACTCACCCGCGGGACAATGGTCACATACCAGTGCAGGTAATCGTTGCTAATCTCTTTGACCGGGGCCGAGCGAATAATCAAATTGTAAGCTGGATCACGCAACCCAACAAAGAGACGCTGCATGACCTCTTGTAAAATCCGGGCCAGGTCGGCCATTTCTTCGGATTGCGAATATAAAAAACTGACGCTATGCTGGCGAGGCAGAATCCAGATATGAAACGGCGAAGGGGAGGCATAAAGGGTAAAAGCCACAAAGTGTTCGCTGACGGCCACCAATCGTTCGCCCTTTTCCAACTCATCGCGCATCATGATACAAAAAACACACTCGCCATTGTCATCAAAATAGCGCCGGGCCTCTTCAATGCGATGGCGAATGTCGGTTGGCACCACCGGCAGGCCGATGATCTGACTGTGAGGATGTCTGAGTGATGCTCCGGCTTGTTCGCCATGATTCTTAAAATAGATAATCTGCTCAATCCGAGAATCGCTGCGGATGCTCCAGCCCCGTTCGTAAAAGGTTTCCAACATAACCTCTATCTCCGCGGGGGTCATCAGGGCCAGGGTGGTATTGTGAAGGGGATGTTCAACCAAAATTTCGTGATACCCCACCCCTGAAAGCAAACGGTGAACGCCATCAAAGGTGCGAGTTAACTGGGTACTTTCGGAAAGAGCCGGATATTTATTGCGAACCACCCTGGTTTGCCACAGGCCGGTTGAGGGCATTCTGACAATTTCCAGATCAAGCTCTTCGTTGCCAGGGCAAAAGGGACAGTCCGGGTCGTGGGTGGGTTCCGACTCGGGGATGACGGGTTCTTGGGCGTCGGCATAATCATCGGGTCGTTTAGCTCGCTCACTGGCAATGACCACCCACTCTTTGGTGGCCATATTCTGTCTTAGTTCAGTCATCAACCCTGCCTTACCTGGCCAACAACGTTAAAAACTCACCCAAAATCATCGCCGTTGCTCCCCAAACATAATGTCCATAAACCCGGTAAAAGGGTACGCGTCGTTGACCAATCCTGCGCAGATGCCAGATTTCCTCTTGACGCGTCGCCGGGTTCAGCAAGAGCTTTAACGGCGCCTCAATCAATTCGGCCACCTCTTTCGGATCGGGTCGAAAGCGGGGACGGTTTGGACTAAAAGCCACAAACGGAAAAATGTAAAAATTACTGGTCGGTGTATAAAGCGGCGACAACTGTCCGATAACCTCCACAGTTTCCGGCATAATTCCCATTTCTTCTCTGGTTTCGCGCAAAGCCGTCTTCTGGAGGGCCTCATCTCCCTCCCGCTGACCACCAGGAAAGGAAATCTGGCCGCTATGCACCCCGGGGTATTCGTTGCGACGCATCAAAACCAGATGTAATTCTGGTTGGGCAGCGCTGGTGTGGGGATAAAGTAAAAGCAACACCCCGGCCTGGCGATGATCGTCGGGAACTACCCCTCGATTGACCTGGCCATCTAACGGCTGCGGCGCCATTTTGATTTGTCCGGCCATGCCAGGTAACGGCCCAGCCAACGCCTGTTGTATTTCTTGAATCGTTGGCATTGCTCCTACAGGCACGGCTCCGCTTGCCTCTGAACTACAAATTTTCCTCGGTTATTTTAACTCTCTCCTCGACCATCTCTTTGAATCGTCGCAGGTTTTCACTGGCCACGGCGGGCGTGGCATAGCGCTGAATGACCTGATCGGCCAAAGCTTCCACAAATCGATGGGGCGGGTTATATTCCACCACCACCCGGATGGCCGTGCTCTTGGGGCTGATGGGGGTTAGCGTAACTGTCCAGAGACTGTCAACATCACCGGAGGTTTTGGTAATTACCGTATTTTCTGTTTGTTCGATGATCTGGGATTTACCCAAAAAATTGATCCCCTCAACCGAATAATGCCATTCAAAGGTCTTGCCCACCCCGCTACCTTGCACATTATAGATCACCCCTTTCACCGTTGCCCAGGCCGGAAAACTTGCCACATCATTTACCGCTTCCATTACGGCCTTCACCGGCGCGGCAATGACCGTCGATTGTTCGACCACCACCATGGTTCATTACTCCTTCAACTCTATTATATCTTAAGAAAAGGCAGGCCACAAGGGCAACAACCTCACTGCTCCCCAACTCACTCCCACGCCGACGGTAAGTCCAACCACAATATCAGACACGTAATGAATGCCCACCACCACCCGCGCCACAGCCACCAACAACGCCGCCGCTCCCAGCAGCCAACCGAGTGATGGATAAAAAAACACGGTTGTTACCGCCAGAGCCGCCATCCGCGTGGCGTGCCCGGAGGGAAAACTATATTTATCGTATTTGAGACTCACAAACTCATCCGGCGGGCGGGGACGCTGCCGTCGCACCACGTATTTGATCCCGGTGGTAACAATTCCCGCCGCCAGAATAATCAACACAATAGTGAGCACATCACGCCGGAGCAGGGGATTATCCAAGAGCCATCCCAGCAGATAAAAAACGCCCAACCCGCCAAAAACGTAGTATCCATCACCAACATGCGCGATAACCCGGGCCACCTGCCACCAGTCCGACTGCGACGATAGGGCAAATCGCTGGCTGAGGGTTACATCAAATGAGGCCAGACGGGCCATCATCACCGTCATACTGCCTGACCCTCACGTGCTTCGAGGACGGCTTTAATCAGCTCATAATGGCGAGGTTTATCCAGGTCCATTCCAACTTCGGCATAACGCGTATCCACCACCTGGGCATTTACCGCCAATTGTTTACGCGCCCGGGCGGCAGCTTCTTCAACCGTCATGGTGCGGAATATAAAACGCAGGATAAAGCCCAAGCCCAACATCCGGGCCTGATTCCAGTAATTTTTGCGTGAACCAGATAGCGCCCGCAAAAGCTCCTCGTTGGCTTTGGCCGCATTGATATCGAGCAGCAGCATGTCGCCGCCGGTATAACGTGCGCCCTTAAACGGGACAAACGTCCGTTTGGAACCGGGAAAACGCGCTTCCATTGTTTTTTCTTCAACAATGGCGTAATAACCATCCGCCTCCTGGGAACCGCACTCTGCCACAAAGCCACGCACAATGTCTGGGGTAATCAACGGAATATCCGATGAAACCAATAATATTTTTTTTACCAACGGGTTTATTTCACGCAGCTTGTCCAGACCGGTCAATACGTTACTAATAATATCGCTCTTAGGGTCTGCATAATCCACCCGGGCCTCGCCAAAATCGACATCGCCGGATTTGAGGCCCACAACGGCAATGTGCTCAACCAGACCTGATCGCCAGACCGCATCGACCACCCAACTGATCATGGGTTTTCCAACCAGAGGAATGAGCGCCTTTTTTTCAACACCGGTCAATTGGTACAGAGGATCGTCGGGGGCGCACATTCCCCCGGCAGTGATAATAGCATCCATAAATTTTCTCCTCTCCACTACTATTTTTTACGCAACACCCCATTTACACCATGTAAAGTAAAAAATCAATCGCTGGCGCAAAGCTACTGCCAGACCATCGTGAACGGGCGCGATGGTTCAGATTTCTCCTGATTTTCTCGTTCCCAAACCGAGTTTGGGAACGAGAAAATCATCATATTTGAGCCGAGTTTGTTATCTACAGTTCGTACCTTTTGACCAATTCAATATCCGCCTCGACCATAATCTGAGCCAACGCTTCTATGGATGTTCTGGGCCGCCAGCCAAGCTTTTGTTGGGCTTTAGCGCTGTTACCACGCAGATAAACCAGATCGGACGGTCGCTTGAATCGTTCATCAATCTCAACATAATTCTGCCAGTCTTCAATCCCCACCACCTTAAAAGCAATGGTCAGAAATTCTTTGATGGTCGTATTTCGGCCGGTGGCAACCACATATTCATCAGGCTCTGCCTGTTGTAGCATGAGCCACATCATCTCCACGTAATCTTTGGCGTAGCCCCAATCGCGGGAGGCGTCAATGTTGCCAAGTTTGAATTTTCCATTCTTGACCAAGGGGTCTTTAGTTTCGCACCCCATTTTGGAAACTTTAACCCCTTGCGAGATACAGGCGACGGCGTAGGTAATTTTTCTGGTCACAAATTCTATGCCACGCCGGGGCGACTCGTGATTAAAAAGAATCCCACTGCACGCATACATGCCGTAACTCTCGCGGTAATTAATGGCCATCCGATGCGCATAGAGTTTGGCAATGGCATAGGGGCTGGTGGCCAGAAACAGGCAATCTTCATCAAGGAATTCCACAGGATTGTTGCCAAACATCTCGCTCGAGGAGGCCTGGTAAATCCGGGCGTCGGGTTTATTGTTTCGTACGCTTTCAAAAACGCGCACAGCCCCCAACCCGGTAATATCGCCCGTCAGAATCGGTTCTTGCCAGCTTACTTTCACAAACGACTGCGCCGCCAGATTATACACCTCATCCGGCCGAAAATCCCTGACAATCCGGTCCAGCGAACCCTGATCGCCCAGATCGCCATCATACAGCGCTATATCGCTCAAAATGTGTTCAATATTGCGTGTATTGGGCACACTCAGCCGCCGGGCCACCCCGGCAACTTCGTATCCTTTCTCCAGCAGAAATTCGGCCAGATAAGAACCATCCTGACCCGTGATGCCCGTGATAAGTGCTTTTTTCAATGACGCCTCCCTCGTGATTACGTTTTCTCCGCAAATGGCCAGAGTTAATACGATGCTCTCGATGAAATAGGGCATACTCTACTAAACCTATATCATCACTTGAGAACCCCGGTTGAGTCTTTGAGGTGCATTATACGTTTCCTGACAGCTAACAGCAACTTCCGGAGTCTGTCCGAAAATTTTCGGACAGACGGAGGGGGCCTGGAGATACACCCCCGAATTCCCCCGTGGTTTGTCCAGATTTCGGGCAACTGGAGGTTGCACAAAATTCTGGATATCCCCATCAAAAAAGGATAATCTTGATAATCTGGCCTATCCTGTCTATAATGTCGGGATTGCAGATTTGCCTACTATTGGACAAACCATGCCCGAACTACCCGAAGTTGAAACCGTAGTTAGAGGTCTCCGGGGGCCTCTGGTTGGACGCACCTTCACCGGGGTCACGGTGCTGTGGCCCAAAGCGGTCAAAACGCCCTCCTTGCCGGAATTCACCCGGCGTCTGCCCGGCCAACGTATCGAGGCCATCAGCCGCCGCGCCAAATATTTATGTTTTTACCTGTCCGGGGGTGATTTTTTATTTTTGCATCTGAAGATGAGCGGCGATCTTTTGGTTGAACCGGCCAGCGACCCCCCCGACCCGCATGTCCGCACAATTTTTGATCTGGACAACAGCCATCAATTACGCTTTAAGGACACGCGCAAGTTTGGCCGGGTTTATCTGGTAGCCGACCCCGATACCGTGGTTGGTAAATTGGGGCCGGAACCCCTGGCCGATGATTTCACCGCCGCTGATTTTAAGGCCCTGTTCCGGCGACGGAAAGGACGGCTCAAGCCCCTGCTACTCAACCAGGAGTTCATTGCCGGCATTGGCAACATCTACGCCGACGAAAGCTGCTTTTTGGCCGGCCTCGACCCACGACGGCAGGTAGACACCCTGACGGGTGAAGATTTAGACAAACTCTATCACGCCGTTCGCCAGGCACTCAACCGCGGCATTATGTTCAAAGGGGCTTCGCTGGATGAAGTATACCGGGGCGGCGAATTCCAAAAGCATTTTCAGGTTTACCAACGAACCGGCGAAGCGTGTTATCGCTGCGGCGCGTCCATTCAGCGCGTTGTGCTCGGTGGCCGCTCGACCCATTTTTGCGAGCAATGTCAAAAATAAATAACAGACCAGAAAGGACAATCGACCTACCTATGATAAAGGTTGAGCCACACGTGAAGGCTCTTATTTTTGATTGTGACGGCACCCTGGCCGATACCCTTCCTTTCCACTATCGGGCCTGGCAGGAAACCATGCGCGTGTATGGTAAAGAGTTTCCCCAACAGCTCTTCTTGGAAACCGGCGGGATGCATACGGCCCAGATTGTGACCATTTTGAATGAACGCCTGGGCTACCAACTCGACCTACAAAAGACTACCCGGGAGAAAGAAGCCAACTTTGCCCGGCAGGCCGCCAACGTGCAACCGATTGAGCCAGTGGTAGCGGTTGCCAGACAATACCGGGGACGTTTACCCATCGCCGTAGCCTCCGGCGGCATCAAGCCAGCGATTCAGACAACTTTACAGGCAATTGGTTTGGCCAACTTCTTTGACGCCATTGTTACGTCTGAGGATGTAACTCACGGCAAACCTGCCCCCGACACTTTTCTGGAAGCGGCCCGGCGGTTAAGGGTCGAGCCGCAGTATTGTCAGGTTTTTGAAGACAGCGAACCCGGCCTGGAAGCGGCGCAACGGGCTGGCATGCTGGCCACCGACATCCGTCCATGGCGGCACAATTGGGTGTAAAATTCTAAAAATAAGGGGGGGCCGATGACTTCACCCAAACGAATCACGCAAGTGGCGCTCATTGTCGCTGTTATCTGTATTTTGGCAAGCGGGCCAATGCTTGTGCTGCGGCCAAATTGGGGCATCCTCAGTTGGTGGCCGCTCATCGGCCTGGGGCTGGCGGTCTTACTTTTGCTGGTGGCTTATCTGAGAGGGGCATATCTGGCCGCACAAAGGCGAGCCAACATGGTGGATATGTTGAATGATTGCTATCGGGGGGTTACCAGCGAGGAAGAGTAGGTTTACCTGAACTGCTTCAAATACGCCGACACCGCCTCCATCTCAAAACCGAACTGTAACTTATCTTTGGCGTGCAACTGGTAAATCTCGGCTGGAGTCAGCCAGGCAATATCGTGAATCTCATCCGACTGGAGCGGGCCGACGTCGCCCAGGGGACGGGCGGCAAAAATGGTGTAATCCGCGCCAGAACGGCTGAAAAATACTCCTAATTGGCCCAATACTTCTATCTCAATCGAAAGCTCCTCCTGGATTTCTCGATGCAGAGCAGCCAGTGGGTCGGTTTCACCGGGGTCAAGTCGCCCGCCGGGAAACGTCCAGGTATCGAACATGGCCGGATTTTGAAAGCGATGGTGAATTAGGAGCATTTCCTCACCGCGGACGAGCAAAGCCCGCACCGCGTAAGGCTTATCGGCTTGTGGGGTATTAGCTTGCGGCAGGTTCTCGATTTTGCTTCTCCCGGTTTTGTTTGATCATTTCCAGAAAATATTGGTGAAACCGCACATCATCGCCAAGTTCCGGGTGAAAAGCAGTCACCAGCATATTTTCCTGGCGAGCGGCCACAATGCGGCCATCGTCCAGACGGGCCAATACTTCTACCTGCGGGCCGGTCTGCTCGATCAGCGGGGCGCGAATGAACACAGCCCGGAAGGGGGTCTCGTTGGCAAACGTTAACGGTAAATCTGCTTCAAAACTGTCCACCTGGCGGCCAAAAGCATTGCGGTCCACTTTAATATCCATCACCGCCAGTCGAGGCGGGACAATGTGCCCCCCGCTGCCGGTAGCGCCAATATCATGGGCCAAAAAAATCATCCCGGCGCAGGTGCCCCACACTGCTTTGTGGCTATCAACAAATTGGCGCAATGGCTCCAACAAATTGTATTGAGTGGCCAACTTGCCAATGGTGGTACTTTCGCCGCCGGGGATGATGAGTCCATCCAGATCAACCAAATCTTGCGGCAAACGAACTTCCACCGGCTGGGCGCCCAACCGGCGCAGCATATTGGCATGTTCCAAAAACGCTCCCTGCAAGGCCAGCACGCCGATTTTCAGCGAGGCCAGGGCCGGGTCGGGTAAGGAGGGTATCCGGTTTTGGTCCAGCCTTAGATTTTGAGGTGATACGGTCACACGCCTGACTCCTCGTCTTGAGTTGGATCGGCCTCGTCATCAGCCTGGCTAACCAGGATGGGCCGCGCCCGGCCGCCGCCTTCATCCGGGCCGATAATTCCCTGATCTTCCATTTCATCAATCAGCCGGGCGGCCCGGGCGTAACCAATTCGCATGCGGCGTTGCAGCAGCGACACCGACGCCCGGCCCTGCTCCCGAACCACGGCAATCGCCTTTTCCAGAAGTTCATCCTCATCACGCCTGGCCATAGCTTTTTCAATTTCCCGGTATTCGGCCCACAGGGGCTGCTGCACCAAATCCCTGGGGTCGTCCTGTAAGGCGCGCGGTTTTCGCTCCGACGGCGGCAACGAACCTCGCCAGAAACTGGTCAGCCGATTCAACTCCTGGTCCGATACAAACACGCCTTGCAACCGGCGCAATTTAGCCGAATCGGGCGCCATGTAGAGCATATCGCCCTTGCCCAACAGGCGTTCGGCGCCAGGCATGTCAATAATTACCCGCGAGTCAATCTGGCTGGTCACGGCAAAGGCAATACGAGCCGGAAAATTGGCCTTAATCAGGCCGGTCACCACATCCACCGAAGGGCGTTGGGTGGCAATGATCAAATGCATGCCGGTAGCGCGGGCCATCTGGGCAATCCGGGTGATGGTGCGCTCCACTTCATCCGGGGCCATCATCATCAGATCGGCCAACTCATCGACAATGAGGACAATGTAGGGCAAAACTTCGCGAGCCTCGCTGGTCATCTTTTCGTTGTAACCAACGATATTGCGCACCCCTTCTTTGGCAAACAACTTGTAACGCCGGTCCATCTCCCGAACCGCCCAGCTCAATACCCCCACCACCTTCTCCAGTTCGGTGACCACCGGCGCCAGCAGGTGGGGGATGCCGTTATAATTGACCAATTCCACCATTTTGGGGTCAATCATCAACAGGCGTAGCGTTTCCGGGGTGTGGGTGGTTAGCAAACAGGCCACAATGGCATTGATGCACACGCTCTTGCCCGATCCGGTGGCGCCGGCAATCAGCAGGTGGGGCATCGAGGTTAAATCTACAATCACCGGGTGGCCCGATACATCTTGACCTAAAGCCAGCTTGAGCGGGCCACGGACGCGGTGAAACCGGTCCGACTCAATCAAGTTGCGCAACGTGACCAGATTGGTGATGGAATTGGGTACTTCCAGGCCCACATAAGGCCGACCGGGGATGGGTGCTTCGATGCGGATAGGCGCTGCGGCCAGCGCCAGAGCCAGATCGTTGCTCAGATTTACAATGCGCGATACGCGCACCTTACGGGGATTGCCTTTGGCGTCTTTGGTGGCCATATAGCCCGGCTCCAAACTGAACTGGGTCACCGCCGGACCCTGGTTGATTTCGCGCACCCTGGCTTCGACGCCAAAACTCAGCAGGGTTTCTTCGATGATTTTTACCCGCTGCCGGATTTCGGCCTCGCTTATTTCGTGCTCGTGCCCCTCCTCAAAAATCTGTGAGGCCACCGGCAAATGCCATTGGTGACCACCAACTTCGTGACCGGCCATTGGCCCGCCAGGCCCGCCCACCGGCGATGACGCCGCGCCCGCCGCTTGCCCTTCGACATCCCCCACCACGCTGATGGGCACCGCAGCCTCACCATTCTCAGGCGCTGCCTTGCTGCCCGAAGGAGACAGGATACGGCCAAAGGGCCTGCTTTTGGTTTCCGGCTGGCGAAAGGGCGTGGTGGGCTGGTTAATGGTCAATTGTCGAAAATGCCGCCAATCCTGGAAGCGATAGTACAGGTCGCGAATCGTCTGATACAGTTCTCGCAGCGAGAGGCCACTGATCAGGATAACGGCCAGCGGAAACAGCCCCACCAGCAAAACAACCGTCCCCGCCGTGCCCAACGCCGAGCGGAGCAGTTGGCCGCAAACCCAACCGATAATGCCACCGCCGCCCGGTTGGCTCAAACTCTCGCCCGGCTCCACCAGATAAAAGACGATGAGCAGCAACCCCAACAGCATAAACGTACCAATGGGCTTCTCCCATTTTTCGTCGGCATCTTCTGCGCCGTAACGTTTGAAAAACCATACGGCTAACAAAAAGAGCGGCAACCAGATCACGTATTGGCCCCAACCCACCATAAAAAACAAAAAGTTAAGCCAGGCCGCCACAAAGCCGCCGTGATTGGGCGTAATCAGGCTAACCAGGGTAATACCGGACAGAATCAATAAAATGGTGCCGGCAACCTCCGGGGGGATGGTTGACCGTTCCTGCTTCTTTTTTCCGGTTGTTGTTCTACGAGTGGTTCCCTTTTTTCTGGCCATAATTCCCAGAACAGCACAAATGTTTGGTATCATTGTAGCATGAAGTGGGATAAATTGAAAGCGATACAGGTTGGGTTAGGTTCAGGAAAATCAGCCAAACTGGGGGAAAGGATGAAAAGAAATATCAAACGCTAGTCCCAACGCCGCCAACCTTGCTCGTAGTAGGTCAGGATAATCTGGTTGTCCAGCGTGTTTACCTGGGTCTCCAGCTCGGATATGTCACTGTCAAACACCAGGCTGGTGGCAAAGACCTCGGCGCTAAAAAAACGCACCGGCACCAAGGGAGCGAAATGAGACAGGTCCAATTGGTGCTCGGCGGCCAAAAAGAATCCCCAATCGCCAAACGAAGGGACGTAAACGTGATAGGGCCAGGTCTTCAGTCCCACATCGGCGGCGGTATGGACAATAGACCAGAACGTTTCGCGGGCAAAGTACGGCGAGGTAGCCTGGGAAACTACCACCCCGCCTTTGGCCAGATGACGCTGCACCAGCTTGTAGAACTCGCGGCTGTAGAGCTTGCCCAGGCTCTCGTTGTTGGGGTCCGGCAGGTCGATGAT
Source organism: Anaerolineae bacterium (assembly GCA_016926805.1). Lineage (GTDB taxonomy): Bacteria > Chloroflexota > Anaerolineae > 4572-78 > J111 > JAFGNV01. The sequence continues at coordinate 6,788 of JAFGNV010000028.1, read as the reverse complement.
AATCACGCCAAACAACTCATCCGTATCAACCAGGTAATTGTAGGCGTCTTCGTTGACCAGTTTCAGGCGCGGGTCGCGCAAGGAGTCCCCATTGACGGCCAGGATCGCCGGATGGGACATGGCTAAATCGGTCATGGCCGGATCAATGTCGACCAACACCAGCCGCTGCACATCGTCATATTTGAACACCTCGCGAGCCACCAGACCGTCGCCGCCGCCCAGCACCAACACCGACTCACGGGAACGGCTCAACGACATAGCCGGGTGGACCAGCGGCTCGTGGTAGCGATACTCGTCGCGGGAACTGAATTGCAGGTTGCCGTCCAGATATAGGCGCACGTCTTCGGCCCAACGAGTGATGATGATCCGCTGGTAGGGAGTTTGATCGGTGTAAATGATCTCGTCTTGGTATAACTGTTGTTCAAAAAAGGAGGTCAACCGTATCGACCAAGCCATCCCCAGTAACAAACACACGCTGGTTCCGGCCGTGATGGCCGAGAGCGCCCGCCAGGTCGGCAACCGTTGGTGAAACATCCAGATATTGACCACCACCACCCCAATGTTGAGCAGGCCGGTGGCGAAAGCAGTTTTGAGGAGTCCCAACTCGGGTAGCAACACAATGGGAAAAAGGACGGAAGCGATCAAGGCGCCCAGGTAATCAAAGGCCAAAACATTGGCCAACGTGTCTTTGAGCGCGCCCCAACCGCCCAGCAGGCGGGTCAACAGGGGAATTTCCATGCCAATCAAACTACCGATGATCAGGATCAACCCTACCATGACCACGTAGTATAAATCGGTGGTGGCAAACACCGCATAGAGCAACGCCGCCGAAAAACCGCCGATGAGACCCACGGCCAACTCGACGGCGATAAACCAGCCCAACAGCGAAGCGGTGATGCGGCGGGAGGCAAAAGAACCCAACCCCATTGCGCTCAAGAACAGGCCAATGGTGATGGAAAAATGGGTGACGCTGTTGCCAAAAAGGTAGGAAGAGAGCGTGCCAATAAGCAGTTCGTAAACCAGGCCGCAAACGGCAATAACAAAAACCGTTACTAACAGAAAAGTGGAATGGCGCGTGCTTAATGGCATTACGCTATTTAGAGGTAATCAACGAGCTGCCCATGAGTCGCCTTTGGCCCATACTGAAGAAAACAAAAGCCAGGACGACACCAATTATCAGGAAAATGATGAAGTAACGCGACAGCCACACTCCCCGTTCTAACGTGACCGTTACCGGAACCGAACTTACTGTGGCTTCTTCCATGGTCAGGTCCAGGTAATACTCGCCGGGGTCTTCAAGTTTAAACAAGTAACTCGCGTTCAGGTCATTCTCGTGCCAATGGCCGTCGCTATCGGTGCCTTCTTCGTCCCAGAATTCGCCGGAGAAGAGAAAGTACTCGTTGTCGGAGGTATCGCGAGCCGTAACATCAACTACGGCCCAGGTATTCACCGGCAAACCACCAGCGTTCAAGTTGATTCGATGCACTCTGCCCGGTTCGGTGATGTTGATTGGCCCCACCGTCTGAACCGCTGTTCCCTGCGACATCTGGATCTGCTCCTCAAATAATTCCTCGCCCGTGAGGCCGGCAAAAACAATCCCAATGCAGCTAAAGAAAGTCAGAATAACGCAAAACAGGGCAATTACTTTGTAGGCAGTATTCCACTGAGCCGTTTCGGTGGCTTTTTTGACCCGATCCTCCTGGCCAAAGGCCGTCCAGACCTCAACATCGGATAAAGGCTGCCCCTCATAGAGTTCTATCTCATCTTTGGTATATTCCACACTGTAAGGCGTGCTGCCGGCTTTGGCATCAAAATAGCCAACCCGTTCGCCGATATTGGCTTGCCAGGTCAGTTCACCTTTCAGAGCAATCACTTTGGCCGACGCTCGCTCGGTAACGTGAGCGGTACCGCCCGGCACCTGAATTGACGTGGCCGTCTGGGGGCTAAAGGGAACCAGGGGTTTGATCTTTTTGTTAAGGATGAAACCTTCTTCGCGGTCGTAACTCAGCCAGAGATATTTGCCGCTGGCCGAGGCCAGCAGCCATTCATCCCAGCGCCAGCGGTCCTCGTCGTCCCAGCCTTCGTAGCGCAGCCAGCCGATCACCTGATGGGTTTCGTTGTTGAATTTAGCTTCCATACCCAATTCGATGGGCATCAGGGGGCGGATACGCTGATTAGCCTGGCCAATAACGGCGGCCTGTTGCTCGGTTAAATTGAGAATGCTGCCGCAATAACGGCAAACCACCGTTCTGACATCTGCCCTGCCCTGAATGTCCACACTCCCGCCACACTGGGGGCATTTGAGCGCTTCCAGTTTCAATTCCGAGCCTTTCGGCTGGGGGGGTTTATCCTTACCGCTTTCCCTGGCAACAGCCTCAGCGGGTGGAGGGGGCGGCGTTGTCCCTGCGGCTGAAATGGGAGGAGGGGCCGTCGAGGGTGCCGCCTGTAGCCTGGCCAGTTGCTCGGCGGCCCAACGGTTATTGGGGTTGATTTGTAAGACTTTTTGCAAACACTCAGCCTGTTGCCCGGGATTGCCAGCTACCCGCGCTAACCACAACCAGGCTTCTTCGTTGCCGGGGTCGGCCTGAATAACCTGAGTTAAAAAATGCCGGGCCGGTTCTGCCCGGCCGCTCCGCGCCGCCCGTATTCCCTTCTGGAGGGCCTCATTAATTTGCTGTGCGTCCATAGCAACTCGCTTTATTTGCCGGAACCCGGCCCACCACCACTCACAATTGGACCGCCCACACTACCTTCCCGCAAATAGTGCGGCCCGAATTGCTGAACACCGGTGCCCCAATAAGATAGAAGACCACAAATAAATAGATTACAGGTTAGCACGCCAATGATGAGCGCTGCAACCAACCAAGAGACAGTTTTGGAAGACATAATAACCCTACGAAAGCATTACCGCGCCAACAACAATGGCAATGCCAATAAAGACCCCGGCCAGCATGATGCCCAGGGCCACGTTCTGATCTTCAACCAACTCGCGTCTGAGGTCCAAACCGATCATCCGGTCGAACACAAAATAACCAGCCACGGCCAAGACAATGCCAATTGACCCATAAAGCAGGGTCGACACAAGCGGCTGCCAGGACAGATCGCTGGCCACACGCGGCGCATCCTGAGCATAAACAATACCGCCGGGCATAAGGGAGGCGAAAATGAACGAGATTAGCGTTTTGCGCTTCATCAGAACTTTCCTTTCTTGGGTTTCAGATTTATGATTTTACTTTCATTTACCAGTATTCTTCCTCGTCAATAACCAACTGGTTACGGGGGACGGCCCGCCCTACTGATAATTCGATTTCGTTGGCCGTATACTCTACGCTGACTTGTTCTTCCCCGCTATTGCCATCCAGATAACTCACCTCTTCGCCGGGCAAAATCTCGAAGGCCAGTTGACCCTCACCTCCGGCAATATGGGCCTTGCCTTTTTCGGTGATGAACACCTGGCGCCGGGCAATGGGAATGACCCTCCCCACGGCCACATCTTGAAAAGGAGGCACAGCCGAGGTGAGGGTTTCTTTGTGAAACAAAATATACTCCCCCTCGTCTTCCTGCAGCCAGCCGGGTTGGCCGTCATCAAAAACCAGGAACCACTCATCCCACAGGCCCGCACTATACTGATACCGCAAGCGACCCATCACCTGAAATTTTCGTCCCCCAATTTGGCCGGTAGCATCTACATAAAGCGGAGAAGGCAATTCGGCCAGCTTGGCCGTCCGGCCGGTGGGGTCAAGCCCGGAGTCACTGAGCAGCATCACCTGGTTGCAAAAATCACAGGTGACAACTTTGACAAAGCGATTTTTTATATCAAGGGGCGCACCACAGGAGGGGCAACTCATACTCTTCATCGCTTGAGCCTCGTCAGGGGAATTCTCCCCCATTATACCAAGAGACGGAAGATGGGTCAATCCCTCTTGAAAAACTTTCACCAAATGGGTGGTCGAGAATTTTGTGCAACCTTCAGTTGCCCGAAATTTGGACAAACCAGGGAGGATTCGGGAGAATACCGTAGGGATTTTTGAGGTCCGGGGGTTTTGGGCCTAAAGCCTGAACAGCGTGACTCATTCAAGATCAAAAGCCGCATCAAAAAAACCAACCATCCGCGCGGCATACGCCTCGGGCTGCCGAACCGGGCCATCACAATGATGAGCTTCGGGGATAACCCACACTGTGGCGTTGTTCCCGGCATAAGCGGCGTACCGTTCCACTTGTGGGGCTTCACTGCCAAAGTAGGGACGCGGAGTTCCTCCACCCACCAGCATAATGGGGCGGGGGGCAATATTGTCGATAATCTCAATCATCGGCAGGGGCGCCTGGATATTGAGCCGCCAGGTATACATTCGATCGATGATAAAATTACCAATGTAGGCAATCGCCCTGGCCCAATTGTGCGGCGGTAGATTATCAACCGCCCGGATAACCGCCGGTCCATCGGCCCACACCGCGCCAATTTGAGGATAATAGGCTGCGCCTTGCAGGGCAATTTGCCCCCCTATCGAGCATCCGGCAATTCCAATTTGATTGGGATTTATCTCGGGGCGACTCTTGAGATAGGCCAGGGCGCCCGCCACATCGGCGGCATCCTCCCAGCCATAAGAACGGTACGATCCTTCGCTCTCACCTGAGGCACGCTCGTCATACATCAACACCCCGTAACCTGCCTCGGTCAATACCTCAGCGTGCCAGATCATCTGGGTGCGGTCGCCGCTGTAGCCGTGCAGCAAAATAATGACCACTCCATTTTGAGGTGGCACTAACCAGCCGACTAGTGTCAGATCATCACCGCCGGTAAAAGTCACCTCTTCAATTGGAAAGGGTAGATCATCCGGAATCTCAACTGCGTGGTGTGCTGGGGCAATTTCGGTGGTAACCGCTCGATAATCTTCATAAACAAGCACGCTCCCACCAATGATAATGAAGGACAGGAGGGCAAACCCCACCAATTTTAGCCCGTAGCCTAACCCTCGCCTCAAACGCAGTCCCGCCCTGGGGGGAGTTTCAGCCAAGGTGGTCTCAACTCGCGCACGGCGCCTCAACCGGAAACGGATTACCACCAATAGCAGCAAAACCAGGCCAACTATTAGCAGTAAATCGGTAAAAGGTAGATACTGCAATTTTTGAATGAAGTTCATTTTTCCTCACCGATAATCAATTTCAATAGACAAAAGGGCCAGTATCAAGACCAGCCCTTTTCTTCATCAGGTTGTTTTGGAACTTTACGCCAAAAACGGCTGCAAAATTTCTTATTCAAGTTTATAGGCTCGTTTGGCCAGTCGGTAAGCCGCATCAACTACCATTTCGCGGGCGTCTTCCATATCGATCAAGCCCCGGACCACCAGCCCGGCAATCCAGTTGGCGCTGGCTCGACGCCACACGTCGTGGCGGGCCGGGATGGAGGCAAACGCGCGCGTATCGTCGTTAAAACCGACGGTGTTGTACAGGCCTGCTGTTTCCATCACCTGGTCGAAATAGCGGCTCATGCCACTGACACTATCGTAGAACCACCACGGCGGGCCGAGCCGCATGGCGGGATAGTGCCCGGCCAGGGGAGCCAACTCGCGGGCGTAGGTAGTCTCGTCCAGGGTGAAGACGATGAAGGTGAGGCTGGGATTATTGCCATACTTGTTCAGTAAAGGGCGCAGGTTGTGGGTAAATTCGGAGTGTTCAGGGATATCGCCGCCCTTGTCGGGGCCAAAACGATTGAAGATCACCCGGTTGTGATTGCGAACTGCCCCTACGTGGAATTGCATTACCAAACCGTCTTCAAGGGCCATCCGCGCATTTTCCATGATCATGTGGCCGGTAAAACGATGCGCATCGTCACGGGTAACCTCGCCGCGTAAAGCCCGTTCAAAGATGGCTTCGGCTTCGGAGGGGCTAAGCTCGGCGGTGTAGGCCGAGATGGCAGCGTGGTCGGTGGCAGTCGCGCCCATTGACTTAAAGTATTCCCGTCGATTCTCTAAGGCCCGGACAAAGGCGGCATAAGAATTGACGGTGATGCCACTGGCATTGCTCAAGGCATCAATGTTTTTTCGCCAACCCGGCGTCAGCAGATTGACCACGGCATCGGGCCGGAAAGTGGGCCGGATGTTCCCCGGCCAGCCAGAATCGCGGATGGCCTGGTGACTTTTCAACGGGTCGACAGCCTCGTCGGTGGTGCATAGCACTTCGATGTTGAACTTTTCATACAAAGCCCGGGGCCGAAATTCGGGCGAAGCCAGTTTGGCGACAATGTGGTCGTAAATGGCCGGGGCCGTTTCGCCGTTCAACTTCTCGTCCACGCCAAACACTTCGGATAACTCCTGGGTCAACCAGGCCCCGGAGGGCGTCCCCCGAAAGAGATAGAAGTTGTCGGCAAATATCTGCCAGATTTTGCGATGATCCTCCTCCACCAACCCACCATCAAGACGCGGCACACCCATCGCCTCGACTGGGATACCCTGCGAGTAAAGCACGCGGAAAACATAATGGTCGGGGATAATGAATAAGTCGGCGGGGGTGCCAAACGTGGCTGTTTCATCCACAAAAAGACGAGGGTCCACGTGCCCATGCGGGCAAACCAGGGGCAGGTCGGCCACCGTTTCGTACAGTTCTCGGGCCATCGGTCGTTGGGTTGGGTCGGGGTCAAAATAGCGGTCAGGGTCTAAAGTAAGTTTTGGCATATAACACTCCTTGTTGACAAAATACAAATTATTCTCTACCGTACACTTTTAATGAAAGGGCAAAGATTTAAGAAACGGCTACCACTCGAGGTATACTCAATTTTCACCAAAAAAAGG
>JAFGNV010000027.1 GCA_016926805.1 Anaerolineae bacterium | reverse complement strand
TCTTGATCCGGACCTAGACTTTGCTAACGGCGAAACCTGTACGGTCACCATTCTGGCGGCCCAGGTGAGTGATCAGGATACCGATGATCCTCCCGACGCGATGAGCGCTGATTATCCCTTCAGTTTCACCACCATCGCGGTGGCCAGTGGCTGGGTGATTAACGAAATCCTTGCCGACCCGGATAGCGCCAACGGTGACGCCAATGGTGATAGTATAGTGAACACCATCCAGGACGAGTTCATTGAAATTGTTAACAATACTGGTAACACGGCTAATATTTCGGGGTGGGAATTATCAGATGGTGTTGGTGTGAAGCACACATTTTCGGCCGATTCCGTTGTAGCTGACCAATGTTCTATTGTAGTTTTTGCGGGGGGTAGTCCTGCCGGAAAATTTGGTGGAGCAACTGTCCAGACAGCGAGTTCTGGCGGACTTGGTCTGAACAATTCTGGCGATACGGTCACCCTCAATGACGGGATAATCGATCAAGTTATTTATACCTATGGGGGTGAGGGCGGCGACAACCAATCCCTCACCCGCGATCCCGACATCACCGGTCCCGACCCCTTGATCAAACATAGTGTGGCCAGCGGTTCCAACGGGGCGCTTTTCTCCCCCGGCACCAGGGTTGATGGTTCGCTATTTGATGGTTGCTCGATTCCCGCTTCCATCCAAGAAATCCAATTTACAACCGACCCGGCTGGCAATTCACCTTATGCTGGCTTGAAAGTCACCACGGAAGGGGTCGTTACGGCTATCTTTGCTGATGGAGTTTTCATTCAGGATGGTTCGGGGCCGTGGAGTGGATTATATCTCTATAAACCTGATGGGTCTCCCAGTATTGGTGACCGGGTACAGGTAACAGGCAACGTGCAAGAGTACTATAGCCTGACCGAGATTGCCTTTGGCGGCACCGTAACTGTACTTAGCTCCGGCAACGAGTTGCCAACACCCGACTTACTGTCTAGCGGTGTGGTGAGTGACGAGCAATGGGAGAGTGTTTTAGTCCGCGTTGAAAGTGTGGAGGTTACAAATGATAACCTTGGTTACGGCGAATGGGAGGTGGACGATGGCAGTGGCGGCGTGCGTGTAGACGATCTGGGAAGCTACGGCTACATCCCCCAAACTGGTGATCTATTGGATTTTGTTCAGGGGCCACTCAACTACACTTTTGACGATTTCAAGATTGAACCGCGCTATAACGATGATATTGGTAGTGTTACCTCACCGGGAGGAGCGTGTGGCGATGCCTTCGTTCCAATCTACGATATTCAGGGCAGCGGACCAGCCAGCCCTCTCGATGGTTCTGACGTTTCGGTAGAGGGAGTTGTCACCGGCGACTTTCAGGGTGATGACGAGTTGAAGGGCTTTTATATTCAGGATTCGGTTGGTGATGGTGATCCGGCTACTTCGGACGGCATCTTTGTCTTTGCTCCGGGCAGCCCCGATGTGTCGGTTGGGGATAATGTGCGGGTGGCTGGTAGAGTGGTTGAGTATAATAATCTCACCGAGATTTCTAATGTAGGAGTAGTTCTTGTTTGTCAGGTGGGTGGCGAAATCTTGCCAACCTCTGTGGACCTCCCCGCCGACCTTGAACCCTACGAAGGCATGCTGGTCACCTTTCCTGAAGAATTGACCGCCAGCCAGAATTATTTCCAGGGCCGTTACGGTCAGGTAACGCTCTCCTCAGAAGGGCGGCTGTTCAATCCCACCAACATCTATTTACCCGGCAGTGCGGAGGCAATCGCCCTGGCCGCCGAAAATCTACAACGCATGTTAGTGCTGGATGATGGCACGACCGCCCAAAATCCCAATCCCATTCCCTATATCGGCGCGGATAACACGTTGCGGGCAGGCGATACGGTGACCGGACTGACCGGCGTGGTTGATTATGGATTGATTTCTTCAGACCCCATCAGCCATTACCGCCTGCAACCGACTCAACCCGTCAACTTTACCAGGGTAAACGAACGCACTACTGCGCCTGAAGAAGTCGGCGGCAGGGTCAAAGTGGCCAGCTTTAATGTGCTCAACTACTTTAACGGCGATGGCCTGGGCGGCGGTTTCCCCACGTCCCGTGGCGCCAGCACGGCAGAGGAATTTACCCGCCAGCGGGTTAAGATCATCGGCGCTATCGTCGCCATGGATGCCGACGTGATCGGCCTGATGGAAATCGAGAACGATGGCTACGGCCCAACCAGCGCTATCCAGGATTTGGTAAATGGGCTGAACGATGCGGTCGGAGCTGGCACTTACGCTTTCATCGATCCCGGCGTGGCCCAAATTGGCGCAGATGAAATTGCGGTTGGTTTAATCTATAAGCCCGGCAAAGTTATGCCGCTTGGTCCAACCGCCATCCTTGATTCATCGGTAGACCCCCTCTTCGATTCCACCAGAAACCGTCCGGCGCCGGCCCAAACCTTTGCCGAAAACGCGACCGGCCAGAAATTCATCGTTGTGGTCAATCATCTCAAATCAAAAGGTTCCTCCTGCGATGATATAGGGGACCCAGACACGGGTGATGGTCAGGGCAACTGTAACCTGACCCGAACCAGGGCCGCCCTTGCCCTGACCAACTGGCTTGTCACCGACCCCACCGGTAGCAACGACCCCGATTTCATCATCATCGGCGACCTCAACTCCTACGCTATGGAAGACCCCATTACGACAATTGAGGTTGCCGGGTACACCAATCTCATCAAAGAATTTGTGGGGACGTGGGCTTACTCCTATGTTTTTGATGGGCAGGCGGGTTACCTCGATCACGCCCTGGCCTCACCCACCTTGACCGAACAGGTAACCGGAACCACGGAATGGCACATCAACACCGACGAACCCTCCGTGATAGACTACAATACCGAGTTCAAGCCGCAAGACCTGTACACCCCCACCCCCTATCGCGCCTCCGACCATGATCCGGTGATAGTTGGCCTGAAGTTGGTGCCGCAGTGTAATGGCGCCAATGCCACCATTTACGTTGACGAGAACGGCAAGATTGTTGGCGGCCCTCGTAACGGCAGATTCTACAAAGGGTTCCTCTTGGGCACCCATAATGATGATGTTATCGTCGGCACGGACGGAAAAGATAGAGTTTTTGGTTTCAAAGGCGATGACGTAATCTGTGGGAGTGGCGGCAAGGATTTGCTGTTTGGTGGCCGAGGTCATGATTTCCTCTTTGGCGGCAACGACCGCGATATCCTCAAAGGTGAGTGGGGCAATGACAGCCTCGATGGCGGTGATGGTCGCGACCTTTGTCACGGCGGCCCTGGCGCCGATACCGCCGCCTTGTGCGAAATCAAAGTAGGGATTCCGTAACAACTATCATCCCTTCCATAGCTACCCTGCAGGACCCGGCAGTGCCGGGTCCTGTTTTTTGGAACGGTCAGACGCCCCGTTTGGTGATAGTATTTTGGCTCATTCGGGCTCTCTTTGGTAAAATATATGACTCGTTGGAGCGCATAAAGTGAGGAAAATTGGATAGATTATATACTCCCTGGCGGATGAAGTATGTTTCATCTACTCAGAAAAAAAGCGAGGGTTGCATTTTTTGTGACCATCTAAAGGCTGACCCCGCTCAAGACCGGGCCAACTACCTGGTCTACCGGGGCCCTACCACGTTTACGGTAATGAATATTTTCCCCTACAATACCGGCCATTTGATGATCTTGCCCCGTGAGCACGTCGGCACGTTGCCGGAGGTGCCCCCCCCGACGCAATTCGAGATGATAACCTTAACCACTTATTTTACCGAATTGTTGACCGAACTGATGCATCCCGATGGGTTCAATGTCGGTCTCAACATGGGCCGGGCCGCCGGAGCAGGTATCGACGGCCATTTGCACATCCATCTGGTGCCGCGCTGGAACGGCGACAGCAATTTTATGCCCGTTATCGGTGAAACGCGGGTGTTGCCCGAAGAATTGGGAGATACCTACGACAAAATTGTGGCCCGGCTAAAAGAACAACCCCCGCAAATACCATCCTTATCGTAGCTGCGTTGGCTTTCAGTCAAACAGAGTGGTTAAAAACAAAAGGAGGCAAGCCTGATGCATCAGCTTTATCATCTGTCCCACGATGATGCGTTAAAAATCATCGCGGCCATTCAGACTGAGTTGGACCAACAAAATCTGGGTACCGCCATAGCTGTGGCCGACGAACATGGCGAGTTGATCGCTTTTCTCCGCACCGATGGCTGCAAATTGCCCTCCATCAATATTGCCATCAACAAGGCTTTTACCGCCGCCCGCGAAGGCGTCGAGACTCGTGCCGTTGGTGAGACTTCACGCCGGGAAAACTTTCCCATGACCAACTTTGGCGATTTGCGTTACACTGCCTGGGGGGGCGGGGTGCCTATCAGATATAAAGGCCAAGTGGTTGGCGCGGTGGGAGTCAGCGGTTTGCCCGAGGCAGAAGACATGAAATTGGCCCGCATGGGCGCCAGCCTCATTGGTTAAACGATTGGTTCTATCGTCTAATAAAACCGCTCGATGGGCCAGCCTCTGGCCCGGGCAATTTTGGCCAACTTCCGCGAGGGATTGACTGCTATGGGGTGATCCGCCATCTCCAATAGCGGCAGGTCGGATGAACTGTCGGTGTAAAAGTATCCAACCGTCTCGGGAAAATCCAGGCCATTCCTGGTGGCCCATTCTTTGGCCCAGTGAATTTTACCCGGGCCGTAGCACAGGGGCCCGTCCAACTCACCGGTATAACTCCCGTCTTTCACACTCAGGTGCGTGCAAAGATAATCGCCTCCCAAGCCCAACGCTTGGGCCACGGGTTTGACCAGTTCCTCGATTGAGGCCGAGATAATCACCACCCGGTGTCCCTGTCCTGTGTGCCATTCGATTTTGGCTCGACCGGCGGGAGTCAGATGAGGCAGGATTCTGTTCGTCACCAACTCGTCAAAAAACCGGCTCACTTCAGCCCGACCATGCCGGGCCACGTAGGTGATCAGCCGTCCGTGGGCCTGACCAAAATCCAGCCATCTGAATTGATAGCTTAGGGCAATATATCCGATAACCCATAACGGTGCGCGTCCCTGCTTGAAACTCTCTTTAACATACGTGAGTCCCGAACTGATGTTTAGCAAAGTATAATCCAAATCAAAAAAAGCGGTTTTGGTCATTGCCTGCTCCGGTCCAGATTGTGCCCCATACAAGTAGATGATTATTCATTTTTTGTCAAATGTCCAATTCACTTGACGCAGTCTTTGATTTCGGATACTATTGATTCCAAACGGTTCTTCTCCCCTCACCACATAGCAGGGGGTTCAACCCCAAAGGAGAGAATTTATGTCAGACCTCATTGGAAAAACCATTGGCCAGTACAAAATTGTCGAAAAAATCGGCGTTGGGGGCATGGCCACGGTGTTTAAAGCTTACCAGGCCTCTATCAATCGTTATGTGGCCGTCAAGATTTTGCCGACCCAGTTTGCCCACGATCCTAACTTTGTCAAACGTTTCACCCAGGAGGCCAAAGCCATTGCCGCCCTGGAGCATCCCCATATTCTGCCCGTATACGATTTCGGTACGGATGAAGGTCTGACCTACATGGTGATGCGCTACGTTGAAGGCGGCACCCTGGCCAGCCTGATGGGCCAGCCAATGTCTAACGAACGCATTGTCGAAATTGTGGGTAATATGGCCCGGGCTTTGGACTATGCTCACCGGCAGGGAGTGGTCCACCGGGACATCAAACCCAGTAACGTCCTTATCGACCAGCATGGCGAAGCTTTGTTGACCGACTTTGGCATTGCCAAAGTAATGCAAGACTCCGGCGGCACCCAATTGACCGGCACCGGCAGTATTTTGGGTACGCCGGAGTATATGTCGCCGGAACAGGCCGAGGGCGTGAGTGTGGACCGCCGGAGCGACATCTACTCGCTGGGGGTGGTGTTATACGAGCTGCTCACCGGCCAGCCGCCCTTCCAGGCCCAAACACCCCTGGCCGTGGTGCTAAAACATGTGAAAGAACCTTTGTCGCCGCCGCGTTCTATTAACCCCAATATACCGGAGTCGTTAGAACAGGTGGTGCTCAAAGCCATGGCCAAAGATCGCAACCAGCGCTACCAATCTGCCGCCGAAATGGAGCAAGCCTTAAAGGATGCGCTCCGCGAGATTGAAAGCGCCGCCCCTACCGCCAGCATTCTCCCCTCCAAAACGGAGACAATAGCCCCTCCGGTTTCCACACCAGCCAAAGGGCGGCGCGGCATGAGCACGTTTTTGATTGTCGGGCTGCTGGTAGCAGTTGTGTTGTGCCTGGGCGGCATTGGCATCTTTGTTCTGGCGGCTCTCTCCGACGAGGAGGAGCGCGGCCCGGCTACGACCGTATCGGGAGACATGACGGTCGCCGATGATCTTTTCCAAAAAACTCCGGAACTCGAACCCACCGCCGAATCTCCCGTCTCGCCCACTCCCACCCAACCGAGCGTGGAAATTGATACGATTCTGCCCCCCATCAACCTGGATAGAGCAGAACTGTTTAGAGAAAGTTTTGACTCAAACGAGAATAACTGGACCATTGGCCAGGAAATAGATGAGTATGGCATCTATAACGCCGAGATGGTTGATGGGCGCTATCGAATGTCTAAACAGGCCGATAAGGGTGTATTTGCGTGGGAGTACCTGACCGGCGGCAATTTCGATAACTTTGTGGTGGTGGTCGACGCCATCCCGGTTGAGGCCAATACCGACGCTTATGGCTATGGCCTCGTCTTGCGCCATAACGCTGATACCCAAGACCTTTACACCTTTGAAATAGAAAATGATAGTTTCAAAGTGAACCTGTTAATCAATGGTCAATGGGAAACACTGGTTGACCTGACCCCCCTGGCGGCCATCAACGTTGGCGGGCCGAACCAACTGATGGCCAAAGCAGCAGGCCCGGCTTTGACCTTTTATGTCAACGGCCAGGAAGCAGTGAGCCTTGAAGATGACACCTTGCTGGACGGCTCGGTTGGCTTGGCCCTTGATGTCTACGAACCAGGAGACAGCGTGACCGTCGATTTCGACAACCTGGTGGTGTATGCCCTGAACGACGAGGAGTTGGCCGGCGTCAGCGATGTGATTTTTGAGGAGTATTTTGACTCCGACGCCAACGGCTGGGCCACCGGCGAATTTGAGGACGATTACAGTCAGGATGAAATCACCATTGAAGATGGCAAATACACGTTACTCACCCTGACCAAAAAAGCCGCTTACATCGAAAAAAATCTGCCCAATCGAGAGTTTTCAGACTTTGTGTTGACCCTGGAGGCCACCCCCTATGACAACGCCGAACATTACTCTTACGGCGTCGCCTTCCGCGAAGGCAGCGACTCCAGGGTGTACGCCTTTGAAATTGGCAACGACGGTCTCTATGCTGTTTTTCTCTTTGACGACGCATGGAAGAAACTGAAAGATTGGTCCAGCGCCAAAGCCATCAAACGGGGCCAGACCAATGAACTAAAGGTGATTGCCCAGGGCAGCACCTTCACCTTCTTTGTTAATGGCGAGCAATTGATCACCCTCACCGACGATACCCTGGCCACAGGCAAAATTGGCCTGATTGTGGATGTTTTTGAAGAGAACCAATTCGCCATAGTGGATTTTGATAATTTGGTCATCAGGAGAATAACCGAACAACCATAATGACTACCATTCTACTGGTTGAAGACGAAGTTGGCCTGGCCGAAGTCATCGTGCAGGAACTGGAGCAGTGTGATTATAAGGTGCTGCACGCTGGCGATGGATTGACTGCGCTGCACCTGCACGAGCAGCAACAGGTGGATTTAATCATTCTCGACTGGATGATTCCTGCCCTGGATGGTCTGGAAGTGCTGCGCCGTTTGCGGCAGACCTCGCTGGTGCCCGTGCTCATGCTGACCGCCCGCGCCGAGGAATCAGACCGGGTGATTGGCCTGGAAATGGGCGCCGACGATTACCTGACCAAACCCTTCAGCATGCGCGAGTTGGTGGCCCGAGTGCATGCTTTGCTGCGCCGGGTGGAACGGGTGCGGCAAATTGTAAATGAAGACCGGGCCAAGAGCGACCTGCCCCTCACCTATCAAAATCTGGCCCTGGACCCCACTCAGTACCGGGTCACGGTGGAGGGCCAGCCCATTGACCTGACCCGTTTGGAGTTTGACCTGCTGCACTTATTACTGCGCAACCCAGGCCGGGTTTTCAGCCGGGTCTACCTGGTGGAAACTGTATGGGACGAGATTTACGTGGGGGGTGATCGCTCTGTGGATAACGCCATGCTTCGACTGCGGAAAAAATTGGGCGAAATCGGCGACATTATTGAAACTGTTTGGGGTGTAGGTTACCGGCTGAGAAAGTGAGAAAGGAGAATGAAGACAAAATTTCTCTTTTTACTTCTTCTCATCCTTATGTTGATTTTCCCCGGAGCCGGGCAGGCGCAAGGCCCGCCGGCCCGCTTTGAGCGCATTTCCACCGAACAGGGTCTCTCCCAGGTGGCCATTTATGCCATCCTCCAGGACAGCCGGGGTCTAATGTGGTTTGGCACCGAAGACGGCCTGAATCAATACGATGGTTACACCTTTACCGTTTACAAACGCGACCCGGAAGACCCCCACAGCCTGAGCGCCAATTTCATCCGGGCCATTTACGAGGACTCCTCAGGCGCGCTCTGGATTGGCACCAACGGCGGAGGTCTCAACAAGTTTGACCGTGCTACCACCCGCTTTATCCATTATCAACATGACCCCAATGACCCCCACAGCCTGAGCGACAATTTCGTCACCGCCATTCAAGCAGACTCCTCAGGCGCGCTCTGGCTTGGCACCGAGAACGGCGGGGTGAATCGATTTGATCCCCTCACCGAGCAATTTACCGCTTACCAACATGACCCCAACGACCCCCACAGCTTGAGCCATAACTCTATTTCCTCCATTGCCCAAGACGCAACCGGCATGCTCTGGCTGGGCACCTGGGGCGGGGGCCTCAATAAACTGAACCCCGCCACCGGCCAGTTCACCCCCTATCAACCCAACCCCACCAACCCCCATAGCTTGAGCCACGACGACGTCACCTCAATTTATGCTGGCCGGGATGGCGTGCTCTGGGTGGGCACCCTGGGAGGCGGACTCAACAAACTCGATCCCGCTACGGGCCGGTTCAGTTCCTACCGATACAACCCCACCGACCCCTCCAGCCTGAACCAGGATGAAGTTACCGCCATTTACCAGGACTCGGCCGGCATGCTCTGGCTTGGCACCACCGGCAAGGGGCTGAATGAATTCAATCCACAAACTGAGCAATTTACCCATTACCAAAATGCGCCCGATGACCCCCACAGTTTGAGTTATGACGACATCAATACTATTTATCAAGACAGGTCCGGCGTGCTCTGGATTGGCACCACCGTCGCCGGGCTGAACAAACTCGATAGTAAGGCCAGGCGCTTTGCCCATTACTGGCATAACCCCGCCGACCCCCACAGCTTAACCAGCAATGCCGTGTGGTCAATGTGCGTAGACTCGCAAGGCGACCTCTGGGTGGGCACCAGCGGCCCTACCGGCGGCCTGAACCGGCTTGTCCTGAGTGACAACGAAGAGCTCGACCCCGGCCAGCAGCAGTTCATTCACTACCGGCCCGACCCCGATGACCCCCACAGCCTGGGTTCCTCCGCCGTTCTGGCCATTTATGAAGACTCGGCCGGAACGTTGTGGGTGGGCACCTGGGGCGGGGGCCTCAGCCAACTGGTAAACCGCGACACAGGCGAATTTGTCCATTACCGGCACAACCCCGATGACCCCCACAGCCTGGGTGATGACGTGGTGTGGGCCATTCACGAAGATTCGACCGGCGCGCTCTGGGTGGGTAATTACGATGTGGGGGGCCTGGACAAACTCGACCGGACCACGGGGCGTTTCACCCATTACCGGCATAATCCCGCCGACCCCCACAGCTTGAGCAGCGACACTATCCTGGCCATCCATGAAGACCAGACCCATACGCTCTGGGTGGGCACCAACGATGGTTTGAACCGCTTTGACCGCGAAACAGAAAAGTTTACCCGCTACTATTATGATCCGGCCAACCCCCACAGTTTAAGTTCCAACGCCGCCACGGTTATTTTTGAAGACCAAACCGGTGTACTCTGGATTGGCACCGACGACGGGTTGAACAAATACGACCGGGCCGTCGACGGCTTTAGTCACTACACCGAAAAAGATGGCCTGGCCAACGACTCCATTGCCGGAATCCTGGAAGACGACGCCTCACCAACAGGTGAGGTTGGCAATCTCTGGTTGAGTTCCAGCCTGGGGTTGTCAAAATTCAACCCCCGCACCGGTGAGGTCAAAAACTACGACGTGCGAGATGGACTACAGAGCAACGAGTTCAACCGGGCCGCCTACGCCAAAGGCCAAAACGGGGAGATGTTCTTTGGCGGCGTCAATGGTTTTAACGTCTTTCACCCCGCCGATGTTAAGGACAATCCCCACTTCCCGCCGGTCATCCTCAGCGATTTCCAAATATTCAATAAGCCTGTCAGCATAGGCGGCGACTCGCCCCTGCAAAAATCTATCGGCGAAACCGAGGAAATCACGCTCTCCTACCAGGACTACGTTTTTTCTTTTGAGTTTGCCGCTTTGGACTATACCATTCCGGCCAAAAACCAATACGCCTACATGCTGGAAGGGTTTGAGCAGGCGTGGAATTACGTTGACAGCACGCGCCGGTTTGTGACCTACGTCAACTTGCCGCCGGGCGCGTATACCTTCCGGGTCAAAGGCTCAAACAACGACGGCGTCTGGAACGAAGAAGGAAGCTCGCTCCGAATAACGATCACCCCCCCACCCTGGAAAACCTGGTGGGCCTACACGATCTACGGGATTTTGGGGATTTCTGCGGCGGTCGGCTTCATCCGCTACCGGATGAGGGAGCTGGAGCGGAAGCATTTAGAACAAACCATGTGGGCTGTGCAAAAAGAACGAGATAGAATCACCACCCTGCTCGAATCCCGTCGCCAGCTCGTCGCCTCTATCTCCCACGACTTGCGCACGCCGGTGGCCATCGTCCGCGGCCACCTGGAGTCGTCCAGGTCCTCTGAGGTTTCAAAGACCTCGGAGGTCTCCCTGGAAGTCATGCTGCAAGAGCTTGACCGCCTGCAAGCCCTGCTGGATGATTTGTTTACCCTCTCCCGCCTGGAGGTGGATAAATTGACGTTGCACCCGGTGCCGACGGATGTGGTGGCCGTGGCTCAACAGGCCATCAAGGCCATCGACTTACCGGCCTGGCAGCAGGGCAAAGTGGCCGTGACGCTGGAGACAAGGGGAGGTGAATTGTGGGCGCTGGCCGATGAGCAGCGGTTACTCCAGATATTGATGAACCTGCTGCACAACGGCGTACGCCATACCCTGCCGGGGGGCATTGTGGCCGTTAGTCTGGAAGAAGAGCCGGAGACCATCACCATCAAGGTGCAGGATACCGGCGAAGGCATTAGTCCCGAAGACCTGGCCCACATCTGGGAACGATTTTACCGGGGTCAAAACCGCGCCGGGGGTGGCACCGGCCTGGGCCTGGCCCTGGTCAAAGAATTGACCGAAGCCATGGACGGCACGGTCGCAGTCACCAGCATCCCCGGCGAAGGAAGCTGTTTCAGCGTCACCTTGCCTCGCGCCCCACGCAACGAGCATTAGCAACCCGGTCTCTACCGTATTTAGAGGCTCAATCTCCCGCAGGTTT
Organism: Anaerolineae bacterium; assembly: GCA_016926805.1. GTDB lineage: Bacteria > Chloroflexota > Anaerolineae > 4572-78 > J111 > JAFGNV01. Next base: position 19,864 of record JAFGNV010000027.1, on the reverse strand, counting down.
TAGAACCTAGCGTCTAGAAAGACCCTAAGGGTTTCAAAAACCCTTAGGGTCTTTTTATTTCTCCCAACTGCGACAAAGTTGCGACAAAGTTGTGACATCTGGTTGACATTTAGGTGCTATTCTACTCTACAGCAGAAGAGGTGCAGTCGTATCGCGTTTACCCGCTGCGCTGCTGGCAGGAGGGGGAAACGGCCTCAGGGCAAGAACCCCGTGGCAGATGTGATAGCAAGAAAGGAGATGGCTATGCCCAAACTGGTAGAGTGAGCAATGAATAGATGATATGCACAAATCAAAGCCAAACAAAACGTTAAAATAAGGAGCCGCCGATGGCGGGGGGGTGTGGGGAGTCCCTCCATTCTCTTTCCCACGCCACACGCTTCGGATGATAACTACATTGTCATAGGAGAAAGAACAATGAAAAACGAAAAAACTATCGTAATTGACATCAACCTGACCCGGGGACTGGTGGGCTTGCTGGCCCTGGCCCTGCTGCTGGCGGCCTTTGGGGGCTACCTGGCCTGGGGACAAGGTGAGGTGGCCGCCTCCGGCATGCAGGCTCCCCTGGCCTCATCCGCCGGCATGCGCGGATATTACCTGACCCAGGACAAATACAACGGCGCGAATGCCGACGGAACCGACGGCAACGGGGCTGGCGTCTGCGCCAGCGGCTACCATTTTGCCTCCTTGTGGGAGATCATGGAACCTTCCAACCTCAAGTATGATACTGCCCTGGGAGAGATGAATGCCGACAGCGGCCAAGGGCCACCCAACAGCGACAGCGATATGGGCTGGGTGCGCACGGGCTATGACAACAGCATTTCCGACACCGCAGGCTTGGGCAACTGCGCCGCCTGGACCAGCCCCAGTAGTGGCGACCGGGGTACGTGGGCCAGCTTACCCATTAACTGGACCTCAGGACAAGATATTCACGTCTGGTGGGTGGGCCCCACACCGTGTAACACAAGTCTGCGTGTCTGGTGCGTGGAGGATTGAGGCTATGAACAGGAGCGTGAGACTCAGAATCCGCTATAACCGGCGGTCGGGTCTGGTGGGCCTGCTGGCTCTGTCCTTGCTGGTCGTAGTCTTTGGGGGCTACCTGGTCTGGGGACAAGGAGAGGTGGCCGCCTCCGGCTCGCCGGTACCGCTGGCCTCATCTGCCGGCTTGCGCGGATATTACCTGACCCAGGCCAAGTACAACGGCGCGAATGCCGGCGGAACCGACGGCAACGGGGCCGGCGTCTGCGCCGACGGCTACCATTTCGCCTCCTTGTGGGAGATCATGGACCCTTTCAATCTCAAGTATGATACTGTCCTGGGCATGACGAGGGACGACAGCGGCCAGGGTCCCCCCACCGACTACTTCGGCTGGGTGCGCACAGGCTACGACAACAGCATCGACAGTACCCCAGGCATGGGCAATTGCGCCGCCTGGACCAGCCCCAACAGCGGCGAATGGGGTACGATGGCCGAGTTGCCCGACCAATGGACCGCAGGACTCGAAGATATTCACGTTTGGGATGTGAATGTCACGCAGTGTATCAACACCATGTACGTCTGGTGCGTGGCAGACAGCGTTGGTAGCCCGGTCTACCTGCCCATTGTGGTGAAGAACTACTAGGCGCTGACGGCGCTTACATTGAAGATTTGTAACCATTGGTGTGGGAGGGGTGGGGGCTCCCCTTTCATTGTGCCACCAGGGCGGCATGAAAATCACATTTTTATGGAGGAAAATCTCATGAATCGAAAGCAATTATGCCAAACCATCACCAGACCCATCTTGGTCAAAGCAATTCGTTTGTTGGCCGTGGCCGCCCTGCTGGCGGGGTTTGCGTTTGTTATGCAACCCGCGCCGCTGGCCTATGCGGCAACGCTGACCGTAACCACTGTAGTTGATGAACTCGCCAGCCCTGGCATGGGTTGTTCCCTGCGTGAAGCAATCACCAATGCCAATAACAACGCGAATACCTACCCAGAGTGTTACATGAGCGGATCTTATGGTAACGACACCATCACCTTTGCTATCGCGACCATGGGGATACCTATTGTTCTGACTAGAGGATTGGGCGATGATCTCAACGTCTCCGGTGACCTGGATATTTTGGCAGCCGGTGGCAACCTGGTCATTCAGGGCAGGGGCGCGACGAACACGATCATTGACGGTGCCGGTGGCGCCCAAGTCCGGGTGTTTCACGTCTTTCCCGACCTCACCTCTTCCAATACCTGCACCTTTGATAGTCTGACTATCCGGAACGGCGGCGGCAGCGCCATCTCCTATGGTGGCGGCATCTACAATCACTACGGCACCGTGACGGTGGACAACAGCATCGTCAGCAACAGCGAGGCTTCTGCCCAAGGTGGCGGCATCTACAACGACCATGGCATCCTGAACGTCCAGAACGGGAGCGTCATCGGCGGGGCCGGCGCGGGCAACACGGCCCACTACAGCGGTGGCGGCATCTACAACTACTATGGTACCGTGACGGTGGACAACAGCACCATCAGCGGCAACACGGCTCAATATGCCTCTCCCCTTTCCGGCAGCGGCGGCGGTATCTTTAACATCGGCACGCTGAACGTCCAGAACGGAAGCGTCATCGGCGGGGCCGGCGCGGGCAACAGGGCCGCCTACGATGGCGGCGGTATCTACAACTCCGTTGGCGTCACAACGGTGGTCAACAGCACCATCAGCGACAATGAGGTCTCCTACGAGGGGTTCATCCTTGGCAAAGGCGGCGGCATCTACAACTCTACCGGCTGCGCTATAACGGTGGATAACAGCATCGTCAGCAACAACACCTCGCACAACGGTAGCTCCGGCGGCATCTTCAACTACGGCACGCTGTTTGTGCAGAATGGGAGCACCGTCGGCGGGGCTGGCGTGGGCAACACGGCCTTTTATTCCCCTGGCGGCATCTGGAACAGCACCGGCGGCGTCACCACGGTAACGGGCAGCCGCATCCTATATAACACGGCCACTACTGGTGTTAGTGGCGGAATTGGTAACAGCGAAAACACCGCCGATGCCCTTAGCGTGACAGGCAGTTGCATTGTTGGCAACAGCGCAAGTTCCTTCTTTAACGATGAGACCGCGCAGCAAATCGCCACCGGCAACTGGTGGGGGGCAGCCACCGGTCCCAATACCCCCGGCGCAGATACGACCAGCGGCAACGTTGATACAAGCGGCTTTCTGACCGCGCCCATCCTGGGTTGTCCGGGCGGCAGCTCTGGGATGGTCTATCTGCCCCTCGTGGTCAAGAACGACTAGGCGCTGGCGGCGCTCATATTGAAAAGTAGAACCAGGAGATTACCCGGCAAAGCAAACAAATGTGACAGAAAGGAAGAATAATTATGAAACACAAAAGAGTAAGCATAGTAGCTCTAATACTGGCGCTGGCGCTGGCTTTGCTGCCGTCGGGGCGCACAGCCCAGGCCGCCGTCTATACCGTGAACAGCACCAATGACGTGGACGACGGCACCTGCGACGGGACCCACTGCTCTCTGCGCGAGGCCATCAACGCAGCCAACAGCGGCGGCATCGATGACATCAGGTTTAACATCCCAGGTTGCGGCGGGGTATGCGCCATCCGGCCTAACAGCCCCCTGCCGGCGCTGTCCGGTGGTGGCACCCACATTAACGGCTACTACCAGCCCGGGGCAGCAGAGGCAACAGGCACAACGCCGGCCATACTGCTGATTGAGGTTGACGGAACCAACGCGGGCACTAGCGCATACGGTTTTACCATTACCTCGGCCAATAATGAGATCAGGGGGCTGGTGATCAACCGCTTCTCGCGCAGCGGCGTCCTCATTAGCGGCAGCGGCGCAACGGGCAACGACATTTCCGGCAACTATATTGGCACCAATGCCGCCGGCACAACCGACCTGGGCAACACCTGGGAAGGGATTACCATCGAAGGGGGGGCACAGGACAATACCGTCGGCGCGTGCGGTAACGACGGCGACCGCAACGTTATCTCGGGCAACAACCGGAGTGGCATTCGTATTGAAGGCAGCGGGACGATGAGTAATATCGTCTGCGGCAGTTATATCGGGGCCAATGCCAATGGCACAGGCGACCTGGGCAATACCCAGCACGGGGTTCGCATCAGCGGCGGCACCCAGAACAATACCGTCGGCTACATCGGCGTGAGTAGCATGCGGAATGTCATCGCGGGCAACGACCAGAGTGGGGTCTATATCCACGGCAGCGGCACTATGAGCAACACTGTCGACCATAGCTATATCGGCCTCGATAAGAACGGCACAACCAGCCTGGGCAACAGCCGGTACGGGGTCCACATTCTCAGTGGGGCTCAGAGCAATACCGTTGGCGGCGACGCGGCTGGCGAAGGGAATGTAATCTCGGGGAACGGTTGGAGCGGCGTCACTATCGAAGGCAGCGGCACAACCGGCAACATCGTTTCCGCCAACTATATCGGTACCAATGCCGCCGGCACGGCTGACCGGGGCAATAGCGAAAACGGAGTTCTCATCTGGCTTAGCGCTCAAAGTAATACCGTCGGGGGCGACACAGAGGACGAGCGGAACATCATCTCGGGCAACAACCAGCATGGCATCCTCATTGAAAGCAGCGGTACGATGAGCAACACTGTCTCCCACAATAGTATCGGCCTTACTTCCAGCGGCGCAGACCTGGGTAACACTTTGGACGGCGTGCGCATCCGCACCGGGGCGCAGAACAATGCTATCGGCGGGACGAACTCCTCGCCAGGCACGGCTTGTCTTGGCGAGTGCAACTACATTTCAGGCAACGACCAGGATGGTGTTTACATTGAAGGCAGCGGCACAAGCGGCAACACCGTTTCCGGCAACTATATCGGCACTACCGGTTCAACCGACCGGGGCAACGCCGATGATGGGGTCTATATCGGCGGAGGGGCGCAGAACAATACCATCGGCGGCAACACGGACGGCGAACGGAACGTTATCTCGGGCAACGACCGGTATGGCGTTTGGATCGAAGGCAACGGCACCACAGGCAACACCGTTTCCGGCAACTATATCGGCACTATGGCCAACGGCACGAGCGATCTGGGTAACACCGATGATGGGATTTACATCAGCGGGGGGGCACAGAACAACACCATCGGCGGCGACGTGTCCGCTTTGCAGAACGTCATTTCGGGCAACGACCAGTGTGGGGTCTTCATCGAAGGTAGCGACACAATGAGCAACACCATCTCCGCTAACTATATCGGCGCCGATGCCGGCGGTGTGTTCTACCTGGGCAATACCCAGCACGGGGTTCGCCTTAGCGGTGGGGCACAGAACAACATGGTGGGCGGTGATACGGACGGCGAACGGAACGTTATTGCGGGCAATAACTTGAGTGGGGTCTACGTCCACGGCAGCGGCACCACCGGCAATACCATCTCCGCCAATTATATCGGCCTCGATAAAAACGGCACGGCCGATCTGGGCAACAGCCGGCACGGGGTTTACATCGTCAGCGGTGCCCAGAACAATACCGTTGGCGGCGATACGGCTGGCGAAGGGAATGTCATCTCGGGCAACGGCTGGAGCGGCGTCGACATCGAAGGCGTTGGCACAACCGGCAACATTGTTTCCGGCAACTATATCGGCACCGATCGTACCAGCATGGCCGACCTGGGCAATACCGAAAATGGCGTTCTCATTGGGCTTAGCGCTCAAAACAACACTATCGGCGGTAACACGGACGACGAACAGAACGTCATCTCAGGTAACGACCAGCATGGTGTTCTCATCAGCAGCAGCGCGATGAGCAATACCGTGTTGGGCAACCACATCGGCACCGATACCACCGGCACAATCGACCGGGGCAATACTTTGGATGGCGTGCGGATCAGCAATGGAGCGCAGAACAATACCATCGGCGGCAATACGGACGATGAACGGAACGTGATCTCGGGCAACGATCAGTATGGCGTTTACATTGAGGGCAGCGGCACAACCGGCAATACCGTCTCGGCCAACTATATCGGCATTGCTGCCAACGGCACAAATCCCCTGGGCAACGCCTCAGACGGAGTTTTTATTGGCAGTAGCGCTCAGAACAACACTGTTGGCGGAAACGCAACCGGGGGCGAACGGAACGTCATCGCAGCGAATGCCGGGGACGGCGTACACATTGAAGGCAGCGGCACAACCGGCAATACTGTCTCGGCTAACTATATCGGCACCGATGCCAGCGGCACGCTCGAGCGGGGCAACGGGTATGGGGTCTTCATCGGCGGTGGGGCACAAAACAATACTATCGGCGGCGACAACGCCGATAAACGGAATGTCATCGCAGACAGCAGTTGGAGCGGTGTCTACATCGGCGGCGCCGGCACAACCGGCAACATTATCTCCGCCAACTATATCGGCACTGATCACACCGGCACGGCCAACCTGGGCAACCAATATGGGGTTCACATCTGCGATACCGCTCAGTACAACATGGTGGGCGGTGACTCGGACGGCGAACGGAACGTGATTTCGGGCAATGCTTTGGATGGCGTCCGCGTCGAGGGCAGCGATACGATGAGCAATACCGTTTCTGGCAACTATATCGGCACCGATGCCTCCGGTACGGTCGCCCTGGGCAACACCAACTATGGGGTTCGCATTCGCGACGGAGCGCAGTACAACACTATTGGTGGTGACGCGGACGGCGAACGGAATGTCATCGCGGGTAATGACTGGAGTGGCGTCCTTATTGAAGATAGCGGCACAACCGGCAACATCATTTCCGCCAACTATATCGGCACCGATCACACCGGCACGGCCAACCTGGGCAACAGCCAGGATGGGATCGACATCGTCAGTGGTGCTCAGGACAATACCATCGGCGGTAGTACAGCCGACGAGCGGAATGTGATCTCGGGCAATGACTGGAGTGGCATCCTGATCCACAGCAGCGGTACGATGAACAATACCGTGTCCGGCAACTATATCGGCACCGATACCACCGGCACAGCCGACCTGGGCAATGCCGATGATGGGGTCACCATTGCCGGCGGCGCTCAGTACAATACCATCGGCGGTAGTACAGCCGACGAGCGGAACGTAATCTCGGGCAATGACCGGCATGGCGTCGGGATCGTGGACAGCGGCACGACGAGCAATACTGTGTCCGGCAACCATATCGGTACCAATGCCACCGGCACAACCGGCCTGGGCAATACCCAGCACGGAGTCTTGATCACCTATGGCGCTCAGAACAATACCGTCGGGCCGGGCAATATCATCGCCTATAATAGCCAGGATGGTGTAGAGGTCAACATGGTCGGTACCCTGGGCAACGCCATCAGCCAAAACAGCATCTTCTCCAACACAATGGGCATTGACTTGGCGAATCAGGCCAACGGAGAGATCGATGCGCCGGTCATCGTCACCACCACGGTCGGGTCGGTCAATATTATAGGCACGGCTTGCGCCAACTGTACCGTGGAGGTCTTCCAGAACAGCGACACCGACGGTGAGGGGGAGACTTACGTAGGGGGCACCACCGCCGACGGCAGCGGCAATTTTACCGTCACGGTCACTTCTCTGGCCCAACCTTATCTAACAGCCACGGCCTCAGATGTAATTAGCGGCACGTCCGAATTTTCAGGGGTGTTTTCGGTCACGGTGCCTTTAGCCCCACCTGCTGGGCCGGTCTACCTGCCCATCATCCTGAGAAACACCAGCAACTGACTTTGACCAGAGACCCTAAGGGTTTCAAAAACCCTTAGGGTCTGTTAGCCTGTTAGAGATGTTGCAGGGAGGGCATGATGCCAAATCAAATGATTGATAGACTGTACGCTCGCGCCCGCGATCGGGGTCTGTGGGGCCAGGTCTGGTCAATGCTAAGCGGACACTCGCGCTACCTGCTTACCCTCAGCGAGATCGAAACCACCTGCGCCATCCACGCACATCGTTATGCCGGGATACGGACGGTGCCGCTCCGTCAAATCCGTGGTAGTGACGGTGGCAACCACAACTTTGACTGCGACTTCAACCCACTCCAGGATTACGACAAGGAACGCTGGCTGCACGTCGCTGAAGTGCGGCAACAGGGGAAGGCGTTGCCGCCGGTAGAGCTGATTCAGGTAGGGGACATTTATTTTGTCCTGGATGGGTGTCACCGTATTTCGGTGGCTCGCGCGCTGGGGCAGCAGGCCATCGAGGCCAAGGTGATTGTTTGGGAGGTGACCGGGCCGTTGCCGTGGCTCTTATAAATATAAAAACCTCCGCGGGTTCCAAAACCGTGGAGGTTTTCTTATCCATCCTGACAGGGCCTAACCTAATCCACCTGGTCCGCGCTCAAATGCGACCCCTTGGCCACGTAACCTTCGGGCTTTTTCACCAAAAACGGGCCCATTACCAACTGGTCAATATCCGAGGCGGCAAAGGTGTTGATGGCGTTCCGGGGCGTGGTCACAATCGGCTCGCCGCGCAGGTTGTACGAGGTGTTGAGCAGCACGGGCACGCCAGTGGCCTGGCCAAATTTTTTGATCAGGTTGTAGTAACCGGGATTCCACTCCTCGCGCACGCTCTGCAAACGACCCGTGCCGTTGTGACAGACAGCCTGGATTTTGTCCCATTTGTCTTCGGGAATATCCGACACCATCAACATATAACGCGGCGGGTACTGTTTGTCCAGATTGGGGGTGGTGAAATATTCATGGGCGCGATCTTCCATCACTACCGGCGCAAAGGGGCGGAAGGGTTCCCGGAACTTGATTTTGGTGTTGACAATTTCTTTCATCTCCTCCCGGCGCGGGTCGGCCATAATCGAACGATTGCCCAGCGCCCGCGGTCCCCACTCAAAACGGCCTCGATACCAGCCAATCACCTTACTCTGGAGCAGGGTGTCTACGGCCTGGTCCAATAACCTGTCCTCGTCGTCGAATTCCTCGTATTCAAATCCCCCTTGCCGGATGGCCGCAATCATCTCGCTCTCGGGATATTCAGCGCCCCAATAGGCGTGTTCCATGGTAAATTTGCGGGGCTGGCCAAAGATAACGTGGTGAGCGTATAGCGCCGCGCCGATGGCCCCGCCGGAATCTCCGGCGGCAGGTTGAATGAACACGTTTTCAAACGGCGTTTCGCGCATAATCCGGCCGTTGGCCACACTGTTCAGGGCCACGCCCCCGGCCATTACCAGATTCTTGGAGCCGGTTTGGCGGTGGGCGGCGCGAGCCATCTTCAGCATAATTTCTTCGGTAACCCGCTGAATACTGGCGGCAATGTCGGCATATTTTTGATTTTGCGCGGCCACGGCATCGTCCCAATGGGGATGGTCTTTATGGGGATATGTTTTTGGGGTAAAAAACTCCGACTCTGGCGCACGCCTCGGGCCAAACAGGTCAACGAAACGCTGGTTAAAGGTGTGTTCGGTAGAGTGATGGAAACAGAAGTAATCCATATTTAAGACCAGGCCGCCATCGTCGTCAACCTTGACCACCCTATGCACCTCATCCAGATATTTCGGCTCGCCGTAGGGGGCCATGCCCATCACTTTATATTCACCATTGTTGACCCGAAAGCCCAGGTAAGCGGTAAACGCCGAATACAGCAACCCCAGCGAGTGGGGGAAGCGCAGCTCGTGGGTAAGATTGATGTGGTTGACGCCCTGGCCGTTCCATTGAGCCGTGGCCTGGCCCATACTGGCCGTGGTCCACTCGCCCACCCCGTCGATGGTGATGACCGCGGCCTCGTCGAATGGCGCGCAGAACATGGCGCTGGCGGCGTGGGTCAGGTGGTGCTCCACAAACAGGATTTGGCTGGGCGGCACGCCAATGCTGGTTTGCAGCTTGCTTTTGATCCACAGTTTCTCGTCAAACCAGGTCACCATCGACTCGCGGAAAACGGCCCAGGATTTGGGAAAGGTGCCCAGCGTGGTTTGTAGAATACGCTCAAACTTGACCAGCGGTTTTTCGTAAAAGACTACGTAGTCCAAATCATCGGCGGTGAGGTTGGCATGTTTCAGGCAGAAGTTGATGGCGTGCTGCGGAAAACTGCTATCGTGTTTTTTGCGGGTAAACCGTTCTTCTTCGGCGGCAGCCACCAACTGACCGTCCATAACCAGGGCGGCGGCGGCATCGTGATAATAACAGGAAACGCCTAAAATATTCATTTAGAATTGCCTCACTACGTCTTCAAGTTTTTGGTCGCCAGTGGGACGGGGTCGCCATAATTCGGCGGGTTGTTTTTTGATCTGTAGCGGGTCGGCCAACAGACGCACGCCCAGGCCAAACGGCACCAGGATGGTAAAGTAGAAAATAGTTAAAACAACCCGCGCCAGCCAGTTGCCCAAAAATTGGCCAAACGCCTTCCAGCCATGCCAGAAATCTTTGATGAGAAAAATGCCTAACCCCACATACGTGATGGTCGAGAGGCCGATGATCAGGTTGATGGTGAAAAGACTGGCCGCAGTATCTGTTCTGAAAAAGCGGAGCAGGGCGCCCAGAAACACCAGGAAGGCCAGCAATAACGAGCCGTACAGCGGGTTTTGGTGTTCCCAACGCCCCTGTAACAAGCCAAACACAACGATGAGAATACCAACCAGAGCCGGAAAATACCGGGCCTCCCCGACCAGGCCGGTTTGATAATAGAAAACAGCCCCCAGCAGGGTCAAGAAAATGCCAAAGCAGATGGTCAAAATTTTCATATTGATGTCATAACCTGTCGGATGGATTTTGGATTAGAATAAGGTGTAGATAAAGGGCGCTACCCCTGATGACGAGGCAAAAATGAGCAACAGCCCAAATAGTAACAGCACGGTGACCATGGGGATGAGCCACCACAATTTACGCTGCCACAAAAATACCAGCACCTCGCCAACAATGCCGGTGTTAGTAACCATGCCTTTGAAAAAGTTTTTCATTGTGTTTCACCTTGTTTTATGATTTTATTGATATAGTTTTTCTATCTTGTTATGACCCCTTTTGCTCCACCCGTGCCGGATGAAGCGGCAGGCGCCGGTCGGCGCGGAGGGCATGGGCTAAAGATGTGGCCCGCCCGCCGCGATATACGTTGATAATCTCGGCGATAATACTGATGGCAATTTCAGCTGGGCTTTCCGCGCCAATATCCAGACCGATGGGAGCGTACACCCGGTCGAATTTGGCTGGGTCAAGGTCTTTTTCTCTTGTCAATAAATCAAATACTGCTTTTACCCGGCGCTTACTGCCAATCATGCCAATGTACCGGGCCGGAGAGTCAATTACCTCTAACAAACATTCCACATCGTGGGTATGGCCGCGAGTAACCAGCACCAGGTAGGTATCGCTATTGATGGTCCAATGGCGCAGGGTTTCGGCCAACGGCTGGGCTAACACTTGGTTAGCCATGGGAAAGCGTTGCTGGTTGGCAAAATGGGGGCGGTCGTCCAGCACCACCACCTCAAAGTCGATCAGCTTACCCAACTGGGCCAGGGGCAGGGCCACGTGTCCGGCCCCAACGATGATAAGCGTGGGGGACCGGCGCAGGACTTCGACAAAAACTTCAACCGAACCATCCTGTTCTTCATAGCTGAATAGCCGTGACCGACGGTCTGCTAACGCTTGATGCGCGTCGGCCAGAACCTCAGGCTCTAATTGTCCCAGGGTCGGGCTGCCGGTGGAATCTTTATCCGGCCAGATCAGCATCCGCTGGCCCAACACCGGGGCAAAGCGACCCTTTGCTTTCACCACGGTGATCAGGGCAACCGGCCGGTCGGCTTCAACCGAGGCAATCAACTCGTCTAAGAGGTTTCGCTCGTTGGCGAGGTACTGGTGAGTCATGGTGAATTATTGCGGCCAACGCTCAACGTAAACATCCATAATTCCGCCGCACACTCCCATGCTGTCCATGCTGACATCTTCGGTCAAATCGACTTTCACTATCTGGGGCTGGCCCGTTTCAATCACATTCAATCCGGCGCGGATGACTTCGGCTTCGCCACAGCCGCCACCCACGGTGCCGTGATGCTGACCCAGAGGATGAATGATCATCTTGGCGCCAACCTCGCGAGGCACTGAGCCGCGCACGGCCACCACGGTTGCCACGGCGACGGGCGTTTCATCGATCAGGCGTCTTAAATTCTTATAGAACGTTCTTGAAGTTTGCATCGTTCTCCAGGCCAATGCCGACCGCGCATTATAGCATAACTGACTCGCTGTTGCCAATTAGCAGGATAGATAAGGGTCTGTCCCAAATTTTGGGCAGACCAGGGGGGAGTTGGGGGGACACCCCCCTAGCCCCCCGGCCTGCGGCGCAATGCGTCCTAAAATTTGGGACGCACCCGATAGATAATCTACCACTCTTCGTCGTCTCCTGGCAGTTCCTGTTGGGGCATATCCAGGTGAACCACCTCGCCGTGGACATTAATCACAATTTTGAAGCCCATCATGCCCAGCATCATCCGGGCATCATCGGGTAAGCCTTGCTCCATCAATTTTTCCATATTACCAATTGACGCATCGATCATCGCTTTGGTAAACAGATCGTCTTGATTCAGCATAGACATAATCTGCTCCGACACCAACTCTTTGTTGGCCAGGGCTTGCCCCTGAATCCATTCAACCACCTGCCGATCAACCGTTTCGGCGGCGATGTGTCGTTTAAAGTCACCGTCCAGCACTACATAGTGCGGCTCGGCGCCAATAAAGGTGGTGTCTACCGGATTATCATTTTGATCGTAAACCAAACCGCTAAAGAGCGCCTGCGGCTGGGAAGATTGGGTCATTGATTACTCCGTTGATATGTTTCGGTTATATTATACCATTGCCAGACTGAGGCGAAAAAATCTTCTCAAACGGTTATTTTTTCCCAGAGCGATGGCCAGGTTTTGGCCGTCTCTTTTGACGCAAACCGGCCAAGTTTTCGGTATATTGACAGCCCGCCGCATACCGGGAACAGCCCAAAAACGGTCCAAATTTACCGCTTTTGACCACCAGGGTCCCTTCGCCACACTGGGGACACGGCTGCCCTTCCTTTTCAGATTTGGGCAACTTTTTTGACCTGGCTGATTTTGTTCCCTTCCGCCCGCGGGTTCTGGGGTGGACTGGTTCCGTGGATTTGGCCGCCGGTTGGCGCTCGGCGGCAGCCGCGACCATGGCTTGTTCCACCGTTGTTTTGAACGGTTCGTAAAATTCCCGCATGATTGTCAGCCGGTCGGCGTCTCCTCGGGCGATCCGGTCCAGGTCATCCTCCATTCGCGCTGTAAAACCAACATCTATCACCATCTGCACGTGCTTTTCCAGCAATTCACATACCTGGAATCCCAGCGGCGTGGGATAGAGCCGCTTTTGCTCCAGCCCCACATAGTGTCGATCCTTCAAGGTTTCCACAATGGTGGCGTAGGTGCTGGGACGTCCCAATCCCAATTTCTTTAACGCCCCGATGAGCTGAGCTTCGGTGTACCGGCTAGGCGGCTGAGTGAAATGCTGCCTGGGCACCAGTTGGTGCAGGGTCAGCGGATCTCCTTTCACCAACTCCGGCATCACCTTGTTCTCAAGGCCTTCCCCTTCTTCTCTCTGTTCCTCTCTCCCCGGTTGACGCATTTCCTCGGCATCCACATCCACCCCATACACTTTTAAGAACCCGGCAAACCGCAGCGTTCGTCCTCTGGCCCGGAACAGGTAAACGGTGGGTTTATCGGTGATGAGCGTTTCAATATCTACCGTAACCGTATCGTAAACGGCCGGTTTCATCTGGCTGGCAATGAAGCGTCGCCAGATGAGGCGATAAAGTTGATACTGCTGGGAAGTCAAATAAGGTTCAACCAATTTGGGTATACGCCAGGGGTCCACCGGGCGGATGGCTTCGTGAGCTTCCTGGGCTGTCTTATCGCGGGTTTGGTAAATAGGGGGTTGCGGGGGAAGGTAAACCTCGCCCCAAAATTTGGTCACTACAGCGCGGGCCACCTGTTGCGCTTCCGGCGCCACGGCGACGCTATCGGTGCGAATGTAAGTGATCAGCCCAACCGCTTTACCCTCTTCCAGGGCAACCCCCTCGTAAAGTTCTTGGGCCAATTTCATCGTAAACCGGGGGTTAAATCCCAATTGGCTCGACGCGGCCTGTTGTAGCGAGTCGGTGGTGAATGGGGGGTAGGGCTTGCGGGTATAAATCCCCTTTTGGACGCGTAGCACCCGCCAATCGGCCCCTTTGAGATCGTCCAGCACTTGCTGGGCGTCGGCCTGGGTTTTCAGCTCCGGTTTTTTGCCCTTAATCCTGAACAGGGTGGCCCAAAACTTTAGCTGATTTGGATCGGCGGTTTTGGCGAGTTCCGCCTCGATACTCCACCATTCCTCCGGCACAAAGGCCCGAATCTCCCGTTCTCGCTCCACCACCAGCCATAAGGCTGGCGATTGTACTCGTCCTGCCGACAGCCGTTTCAACCCTGATAGGCCCCGCCAAAGAACCGGGCTGACCATGTAACCCACCAGCCGGTCGGTCACCCGACGGGCCATTTGCGCCTCTACTAACCGCCGGTCAATTTGGCGGGGAGCAGCCAGGGCGGCTTGCAGGTCGGCCTGGGTGATAGCTGTAAACGTAATGCGGTGCACTTTGCCAGCCGTGGCTTCACCCAACCGCGAGGCCACGTGCTGGGCAATCGCCTCGCCTTCACGGTCCATATCTGTGGCCAGGTAGACGGTTTCAGCCTCAGCTGCTACTTTTTTCAGTTTCTCCAGCTTTTTGCCCTTGCCTCGAATGAGATATAGCGTTGGAGTGAAATCTTGCAGGTTAACGTGCATCTCGTCGCGGGGCATTTCCAGGATGTGGCCACTGGTAGCTTTGACGGTAAATCCGGCTCCCAGCAAACCCTTAATGGTGCGGGCTTTTTTGGCGGATTCGACAATGAGAAGTTTTGGTTTCAAGATAAAAATTCCCTGTCGTTAATAGTCCGATTGTTTGTTACTGAGGAGTGTACCACATCTTTCTCTCATAAAAAAGTGGTGCTGTTTCCAGGGCCGGGGGGAGTTGGTTAACCAAACCACCGCATCAGACCGCCTTGCGCCAGTGTCGAGGTTTTGCCGGTCTTTGCCTTAACATGATCCAACCAAGGTCATGCTTGATACTCCCGGTGACTTGTGGTATTGTTAATTCAATATTAATGAATCTGTCCGAATCTTTTTGGGACTAAAAGAGACCCTGAAAGTAAGGGTCTGTGCCGCGAAAGGAGCACTACCTGGTTGTGGGAGACGACCAATTTCTGTTGGTACGGATACAACAGCACGATCGAGAAGCCCTGGCTGAAGTTTATGATCGTTATTTTGATCAGTTGTATCGTTATCTCAACTACCGGCTGGGGGAACCGGAGGTGGCTGCCGACTTGACCGGGGAAGTTTTTTTAGCTCTGGTAGACGCCCTCAAAGTAGGTAGGCCGCCTCGCACCTCATTGTCGGGCTGGTTGTACACGGTTGCCCGTAACCTGGCTGCTGATTATATCAAAAAAAAGGGACGTACGGTTTCGCTGATCGAAGATATGGTGGCTGAGGAGGTTTCTCTCTCCGACCAGGTGCACCTATCTCAGTTGGCCTTTGTTTTACGAAAAGCTATTCTACAACTGACCGAGGAACAACAACACGTGATTACGCTCAGATTTGGACAGGGATTAAGTCTGGCAGAAACGGCTCAGATCATGGAAAAGTCGGTTGGGGCGGTCAAAGGCTTGCAACACCGGGCGCTGGCTTCACTGGCCCGCTTTATGCCCGGGGGGGAGGAAGATGACGGATAGATTTGAATCCATCCTCGATGAATGTATTTCGGCGTTGCAGGCAGGGGTGCCAATTGAGGAAATCCTGGCGGAAGTACCTGAGTATGCCGACGAATTACGATCTTTGCTCTATGCGGCTACCGTATTGGCCGATCCTAACCCCGCTCTGGCCCCCGAGCAAACAAAGTCGGCCCTGCGTGATGAATATCTACGACAGGTAGCGGAATTACCCATGGTTCCGATGCCTTCCTTTGGCGAAAAAATTGGCGCTGTGTTTAGAATTATCAACAAACGGCTTACTCATAGAGCCATCCTCAATGATCTTGTTACTATTTCCATAACCGTTTTTTTGACATTGTTGATGGCAGGTTTGCTGTTAAATTATCTGGCTGTTGATACACTTCCTGGTGATTTCCTCTACGGGGTCAAGCGAATCTCGGAAAATGTACAATTTGCGCTCACTTTTGATGAGGATCGTCGGGTAGAGTTAAACGAGAAATTCAACCAACGCCGGTTACGAGAGATAGAACAATTGATAGAGCAGAACCGGGCTGCGGTTGTTCAGTTTCAGGGTGTTCTGGAAACCAAAGGTGAGAATCTATGGGTTGTTGAAGGTCATCCTGTTTTTCTGCCGGACGACATCAAGATTGATCGCGAAGCCCAAGAAGGGGATACGGTTGAGGTTATAGGTTTACTACACGCCAACAATGTTTTGGTTGCCGACACGATCAAGGTGTTAAGGTAGAAAATTCGAGCTCAGATTTTTAACATACTAAAAATTTCATCTATTTGCTGCTAATTCCTTTACAAACGGTGTTGATTTCGTTTATAATTGGATTCATAATATCTGGTAGATTCGGTTGAATTTTTGCCATAGCAGTACCATTATCCTATAACTCAGATGTGTAGGTATCAAGGTAAAATATAAAGTGGGGCAAATAGAAAGTTATCTCCTGAATATGGAGGTGGGTTTACTATTGCCCCTTTTAAATCCTTATAGAAAGGAGGTTGTTCTTAATGTTATTCCTACCCCGCGAGGAAGGCCAAGGACTGGTTGAGTATGCCTTAATTTTGGTTTTGATCGCTATTGTTGTTATTGCCATTTTGCTCGTACTTGGCCCGGCTGTTGGCAATGTATTCAGTAACATTGTGTGTAATGCTCAAACGTTTGGCGGATGTAATTAGTCCATTGATTGTTCCTTCAAACCAATTTATTATTCTGATTATCTTTAGCAATTCTTTTTTTAAATTAAAGTCAGGCCCTAAAAATAACAAGAACCCCTATGTTTGTTATCCTGTTACCCGGGCATAGGGGTTCTTGATTTAGGTGAATAGTTGCCGTATAAAATCGGCTTAATCACCATGAATAGCTCGCAAAACTTCTGGCAAGAGTTTTTGCGTGGTTGCCAGGGCTTCATTGCCGTAAATAGTAGGGTTACCTTGCCAATCGCCAAAATACCCTCCCGCTTCCTGGAGAATGGGCATTAGAGCGGCGCAATCCCACACATTCATAATTGGATCCAGCATTACTTCGGCTCGACCGGTGGCTACCAGGGAGTACCCATAGGCATCACACCAACCAGCCCGATAGTTGGCTGTTTGCTTCAAACGTTTCCATTCCTCTGCCCGGCCTGATTTCTCAAAGGCGGTTACATCATAATGCACTATCAGCGCATCTTTTAAATGGTTCACTTTGGACACGCATGCTCGCCTGCCGTTCCACCAACAACCTTCCCCGGTGGCAGCGGCGATCATCTCACCCAGAGCGGGGAAATGGGCCACGCCTATCTGGCTTTGGCCTTCAATTTCCAGACCGATAAGGACGGCATAAAGGGGCACCCCCCGCACAAAGGAGCGTGTCCCATCAATGGGATCGATGATCCAACGATGGCTATATCCTGCCGACTCCTGGAGATACTCCTCGCCGCCAAATTCCTCGCCGATAATCGCGTGGGCGGGGAAACGTTCCTCAATGCGACGGCGGATGAGTTGCTCGGCCTGTCGGTCGGCCACAGTTACGGGAGACTCATCCGCCTTAAAATCCGGTTGCAGGTCGGTTTGAAAATAGCCCAACGTTAATTGACCGGCCTGCCAGGCTATTTCCATTGCAAAATCAAGATAGTCACGTAGAGAATCAGGCATAAATAACCTCACTCTAAAATCTCAAAAAGGATAAACGCCATATTTTTCATTGGCCGCTGTCTGATTCTCGGCCCATTCTTTGAGATAGGCTTCGGCCTGCGCTGTAGCCAGCGCTTCGGCCTCGCTTTTGCCCGGCGCCTTGACCGTCATTTCCCATTCCTGCCCGTTCCACTCAAAAAATGCCTGGGCCACGTATTCCCCGGCCACTTCTTGCTCGTTGACATAAATTTCGACCAGTTTCATGATTCAGATCCTCGCCAATTGATATTTGTCGAAGTGTTTTTTCTTAACATGGCAAAGCGGCATTTTACCATATCTTGAGTAGGCAGGCAACGTTCGGCTTGTGCATGTCACCAGAGAGGTGTAGAATCAAGAACGGATCATTCCTGATGTCATTCAAAGCGGAGGTAGCATAAAATCATGAAAAAGATACCCCAACTCACCCCTGAAGAGGCAGCTCAATTGGTTCCGAAGGGAGCCACAGTTATGGTAGGTGGTTTTGGCATGACTGGCAACCCGGTGCATATTTTGCACGCTCTGGCTGAGCGAGATGATGTAAAAAATTTGACGGTGATTTCGAACAATGTTGGTGAACCGGGATTGGGGGGTGGGCGTTTGCTGCGTAACGGGCAGATTAGTAAAGCGATTGGTTCTTTCTTTACCTCCAATCCGGAGGCGGTACAAGCGGTGAGCCAAGCGAAAATAGTGGTTGAGTTGATTCCCCAGGGAACCTTAGCCGAGGCAATCCGGGCCGGTGGGGCGGGTATCGGCGGTTTCTACACCCCCACGGCAGCGGGTACGATCCTGACCGAGCAGCGCGAAAAGAAAATTATCAATGGCATTGAGTATGTCTTTGTCCCTGCCCTGCGAGCCGATGTAGCCTTGATTCGGGCTTACCAGGCCGATACGGCCGGCAATCTGGTTTATCAGATGACCGGGCGAAACTTTAATCCGGCCATGGCCACCGCTGCCGAGATGGTTATTGCTGAGGTTGAGGAAATTGTGCCGGTGGGCACGCTATTACCTGATGAAATTGTCACCCCTGGAATTTATGTAGATTATTTGGTAAAAGCCCATACAACTCTTGAAGATTTGGGTAGTTCCGCCGCCGTTGGTGGCGATGGCAAACGGGTCAGCCCGGTGCGGATGAATATAGCCAAACGCGCTTTTGCCGAGTTGAAGCGGGGCGATGTGGTCAATTTGGGGGTTGGGATCCCAACCCTGGTGGCCGACTTGATTTCTCCGGACGATGGAATTATTCTACACACCGAGAACGGCTTGCTGGGGGTTGGCCCGGCTCCGGAAAGGGGGGGCGCTATGGAATATCCGGTGAACGCCGGTAAGCAGCCGGTCACCGCGCTCCCTGGCGCGTCCTATTTTGATAGCACTACCTCGTTTGCTATGATTCGGGGGGGGCATATTGACGTGGCCATTATGGGGGCGCTTCAGGTGGACGAAGCGGCCAATTTGGCGAATTGGGCGGTGCCGGGTAAGCCTCTCCTGGGAGTTGGCGGGGCCATGGACCTGGCCTCCGGGGCCAAAAAACTAATTATTACCATGACCCACACCAGCCCTCAGGGTGAATCTAAAGTTGTTCCTCAGGCCACTCTACCCCTAACAGCCCGGGGTGTTGTGGATACGATTATCACGGAATTGGCCGTGTTTGAGTTCATTGGCGGCCAATTGACGCTAATTGAACTCATGCCCGAAGCCAGCCTCGACCAGGTACGTGCCTTAACCAGCGCGCATTTTATCGAGAAGTTGAGTTAATTGCTTTTACATTATTCCTGGTTACAATCGGCTCCCAGTATCGTTACTCTTCATCTGGAAAATATACATAGGAGTTACGTAGTTGGGCGTTTAAATGTCATTTCGAGCGAAGAATGAGCGAGAAATCCCTAATATGGCCGTTTGCAAACGAACTTCTCAGGGATTTCTCGTCGCAAGCTCCTAATGACTTGGGTGTGACCAAAATGAGTTGTGAAGACCATCAGACAGCAAGAGGAAGTTGGTGATAGAGTGCTTGAGTGTCAGCAGAAGTGATGGGTTCAT
>JAFGNV010000026.1 GCA_016926805.1 Anaerolineae bacterium | reverse complement strand
GTGCTGGCGACGAACATGATCGTTACTGCCTACGATCAGCGTCTGGCCTCGGCCGGCGCGGCGATTGGCGTAATCATCTTTCTCCTGGCGTTCATTATTGTCGTCCCATATACTATCTATGCCTTCAGGAAGTGGTTCGAATGAAAAGCAAAAGCACAACCCTCAAACTCATCGTCTTTGTAGTTTTGGTGATGCTGACCTGCGCCTACATTTTACCGATCTACGTGATGATTAATAATTCTCTAAAAACGCTGCCCGAGATCACTGCGCGAACGTACCTGGCCTTCCCTGCCCTGCCCCAAATTCAAAATTATACCGACGCGTTATTTGGCAGTCGGAATTTTTTGATTCCGATGTTGCATCCAATCATCAACTCGACAATCATTACGGTAGCCGTTACGGCACTGGCAGCGTTCTTTGGCGGCTTGGGGGGATACTATTTGAGCCGGACCAAATCGACCTTTACCCGGGTGATCTTTATCCTGGTCGGTATTGCTCTTTATTTGCCGTACCAGGCGGTCATTATTCCCCTGACCACCATCACCGCAAAGTTTGGGCTGATCAACTCCCATCTTGGTTTGATCCTCTGCTATTTGATCATCAACCTGCCTCTGGCTTCGGTTTTGATGGGCACGTTCTTTCTGGGTATTCCCAGAGAACTGGAGGAAGCCGCGGAGGTAGATGGCGCTTCCAAGGTCCAAACCTTTTTCCTGATCATCTCTCCCATCTCGTTGCCGGCTTACGCCTCTGTGGCCATTATCATTTTTACCCAGGTCTGGAATGAATTTTTTATCGCTCTGACCCTGATCACCCCGAAAACTCAGACCGTGCAGGTGGCTATGGCCATGACCCAGGGGAGCACCATCTCGCCTTACAATCTGCAAATGGCGGCTTCACTGTTAACTGTTTCGGTTCCCCTGCTATTCTTCCTGTTGTTGGGTCGGTACTTCATCCGAGGCATCCTGGCCGGTGCGTTGAAGGGGTAGGATGATGTAGGTGGGTCAATAACCTACTTTGATACCTGTTTTCAACAAGGAACCCCCCGATGTCGGACCCAATCCCCATCGTCAAAATGTGTAACATCCACAAAAAGTTTGGCGCGGTGCAAGCGTTACGGGGCGTTGATTTGACTCTGTATAAGAACGAAGTGTTGGGTCTGGTGGGTGATAACGCTGCTGGCAAATCGACCCTGATGAAAATCTTGACCGGCGCATATCTTCCCGATCAGGGCGAGATTTTCATCGATGGCCAGCCAGTGTATTTCCTCGAGCCTGAGGATTCGCGCCGCATGGGCATTGAAATGGTGTATCAGGATTTTGCCCTGGCGAATAATCTTGATATTTCTAGCAACATCTTTTTAGGCCGGGAAGAGTTGTTATTTAAGTTTGGCCCCCTTAAGATTATGAATAAGCCCTTGATGGAAAGTAGAGCCAAAAGGCTGATGCAGCATCTCAAAATCGACATCGCTTCTGTCAGGGCCAGAGTTGAAAACCTGTCGGGTGGCCAACGCCAGGCCGTGGCCATTGGCCGTGCCACCGCCTTTAACGCTAAAATCATTATTATGGATGAACCAACCGCGGCCATGAGTATTGCCGCCATTGACGAAGTGATCGCTCTGATTAAACGCCTCAAGGCCGAAGGTGCGTCCATTATCATTATCAGTCATCGCCTGGAAGATATTTTTGAAGTCGGTGATCGGGTCATTGCTTTGCGGCAGGGCCGTAAAGTAGGCGAGATGTTCATTCACCAGCCCGACATCCATCACTTCCGTACCGATGTGGTGGCCTACATCACTGGCGCGCGTAATGATTTTGAGTAAGGTCGTCTTAAATCTGGAGGCCGGTTTAATGCTTCAACAAGGGATTGGAGAAGGGGGCAAGCAAGCCATTGCCGGTTTTTGGCGGCGATACCGCCTCAAAGATTTGCTCGATAAGTTTGGCCCCACGCTGATCCTGATATTGATTTTGCTTATCCTCTCCACCTTTAATCCTTTTTTTGGTAAATTCAACAACCTCATGCTGATTACTCTGGAAGCGGCGACCATTGGGATTGTGGCCGCGGGCCAAACGTTGGTGATTCTGACCGGAGGCATAGACCTGGCCGTGGGATCATTGGTGGGCCTCACCGGCGTTATTGCTGCCGGGGTGATGAAATGGGGGGTGGGGCCAATTCCACCACAAAATTCATATCTGGCCCTGCTGATTGGCTTGCTGGTTGGCGCCCTGGCCGGTCTGTTTCATGGGTTTATGATAACCAAATTTAACATGCCTCCCTTTATCATCACGCTGGCCACCTTAAGCGCATTTAAAGGTTTGGCTCTGGTGTACAGCAGCGCCTCGCCGATTCACCTGTTGCCCGACGATTTTAAATGGCTCTCCGACGCGCATCTGTGGCGGATACCCATGCCGGCCGTGATGATGGTGGTAGTTTATTTTCTTTGCTGGTGTTTTCTGAGTTACACCACCCTGGGCCGGCACGTGTATGCTATTGGCGGAAGCGAGTCTACGGCCAGATTGACCGGAGTTGACGTAAAAAAGTGTAAACTATATATTTATAGTATCTGTGGTTTTCTGAGTGCCCTGGCCGGGATGATTCTCATTTCGCGGTTGGATGGTGGCATTTATACCAACGGCGAAGGGTACGAATTGAACTCGATTGCCGCGGTTGTTATTGGCGGAACCAGTTTGATGGGTGGGCACGGCGGCATCTGGGGTACTATTGTCGGCGTGCTTATTATGACCACCATCAACAACGCTATGGTCATGTACAGCGTTCCGGCGGAATGGAAAAATGTGGTCATCGGCGTCATCATTATCATTGCCGTTCTGATAGATATCCTCCGTAAACGATCGCAATAAAATTAATATTACAAAACAGAGTCATCGCAACTCAAGAGTACATCACCGGGGAGAAAATCGCCTGAATTAGCCAGGCAACGCGTTGATAGATTACAGACTGTAATGGTTAATATTTCACAATTATTCAGGGAGGCGCCAGGTATAAAACATTATCTTTGCCCGTACCAATAATTGCCAGGCTGTTTTATCAAAAGGGGAGAAGAGAGGTCACAATGATGTGGAAGAAAATCTTGTTGATCACTATTTTGCCGGTGACGATTATTGTTATCCAGTGCCAGGCAAAGTTATGGTCATCGGCTTTGGGAGAGATAGGTGATGATGCGCAGGCGTTTGAGGCCGAGGAGGTTCGAGTGGCGGTGGTCCCGCCCGGTTTTACCAGTCCATTTCATGTAGCTATTAAAAACGGCGCGGTAGAGGCGGCCGGACGACTTGGCTGGACGGTTGATGTTGTTGCCGCCGAACGTGAAGGGGATTTTGCCGGCCAGGTGACCGTGGTTGAGCAAGAAATTCAAAAAGGGGTTTCCGCTATCGCTGTCAATCCAATTGACGCCAAAGCTATTGTTACCGCCGTAAAAAGAGCCAATCAGGCCAGTGTTCCTGTTTTTATGCAAAACCTTATCACTCCCGTCGACGGGGGCGCTGTTGTTGAGTACATTGGCTACGATCAGTGGAGTGGAGCGGCCAAACTGGCCCGGTATACCTGTGATTTACTCGATAACCGGGGAGAAGTATTTATCCTGACCGGAATCCCCGGTTTTCACGCCAATCGCCGGACCCAGGGCTATAAGTGGGGGTTGGAACAATGGTGCCCCGGGGTCAAAGTTGTGGGCGAACAGACAGCCGAGTGGGAACGAGAAAAGGCGGTCAATGTGGCTACGGCTGCCTTGCAACAAAATCCCAATATTGATGTGTTTTACGGCAACTCCGATGAAATGGGCATCGGCGCATGCATTGCCGCTCAGAAATTGGGGCGTCAGGTCAATCAAGATGTGTGGTGTGTCAGCATCGATGGTAATGATGTTACCCTGGAACTTATCGAAAAGGGCCAAACCACCGCCACCCTCGGCGTCTACCCCAAAATGATGGGGACGATTGTGATTGACCAGATGGCCAAAGTACTCAACGGTCAAAAAGTGCCCTATATTTTGGAAACACCCTCCACCGTTGTTGACATCAACAATGTTGTTGACTACAAATCTGGAAAAACCTGGACCGAGCCGGCAGAGGGTAAACCTGAATTGGACAATGGACTACCTTCCGGTGAGTTTGTTGAGTAACCCCCTGATCCTGTGACACCATACTTGTGTTTATCGTACTGGCAGGTTCTAATCTGCTCATGAAGTTGGTAACTTCATTGCGGTATGAAAACCCAGGTATGAAGACCCTAAAGGTCTCAAAGACCTTCAGGGTCTGGATAACCGAGACCGAACAAGCTTTGATGAATTTTGGTGACGCGGGCTCGTATAGTAGAATATCGACCATCAAATAGTCTGGAAGGTTACCCGCAGGAATAAAACTGGTATCCGTTCGTTTTTGGAATATGCTCTTTTACCTGATGAGTAGATTGCCGGTCTGGGTCCGGCGGGTAGTTTCCTTATTGCCCGGTTAACGTCCCCTATGGGTGTTGTAGCGCAGCGTCTTGTCCAAATTTTTTTACAGTTACGGCGTGTTGTTACCCAGGTGTGGTATCTCCTGCGCCATCCCACCACCACCGGAACACTGCTGGTTGTTCTGGCCATGGTGCTGTTGCTGGGTTCGATAATGCCCCGGCCACCAGAATCAACCCCCGGCAGCGAGGCTGCGGCCACCTGGATTGCCCTGTTGCCCAGCTGGCTACAGCCGTGGGGCGATCTTCTGTTTGTTCTGGGAATTGCCAGGATTTTTGAAACGCCGTGGTTCTGGCTGCCGGTGGCCCTGCTCTTACTGAACAGCTTAATTGCTCTGGCCGACTATGCCCCCGGCTCTTGGCAACGCGCGCGTCGCTGCCTACCTTCTCTCCAGTGGCAGCATCCCCTGGCCCGGCGGGTCGAGCACTCGGTCCGATTACCCACGTTACCTGATGATTTTGATCAGGTACTCAGCAGCAATTTACGAGAGCAAGGATTTTTCCTGTACCGGCCTGACGGGGCAGGACAACGCATCATGGGCGCGACGCAACATCGGTGGGCCTGGTTGGGACTTGTAGCCGTTTATAGTGGACTCATCGGCTTGATTGGCGCGTTTGTCATCACCTACTACACCGTCCAGACCGACCGTTTTACCCTGTTGCCGTTTCAGCCCCGCTCCTCCCCCCTGTTTCAAGGCCGGTTTGAGTTGGCTGATGTCGAACCAGCCATGCAGGGTCTGAGCCGGGTCGCTTATACCCGGTCAGGGACAGAGTCTATCCAAATGTCAACCTGGCGACTCTACCAACCCGTGTTTCTGAATAATATCCTGATTCTCCCCGTGGCTATCAACCCCATGCTCACTATCGAGGTACGCAATGCAAACGATGCCTTGCTCAAACTTGTGCCGTTACAGGGCGACCTCCCCCCTGCCGAGCGGCTGAGTTTATCTCTGGACTCGTCGCGCTCGCCGCTTTATTTTGCCATTCCCGCCGAGAATCTGGCGATTCAAATCTCACCCGACGCCGCTACCGAGAGCATCTATCACGTGGAGATACGCCGGGGATCGGAATCGCTGCCGGTAGAGAATCTACAGGTGCAGGTGGGCCAATTATTCCAGGCCGACAAATTTACCGGCATCATTTTTCTAAATCACAATCTTACCGTCGTTGCTCGCCGCGATCCGGCGTGGCCGCTTTATCTGCTCAGTCTTATCCTCATTGGCATTGGCAGTATCTTGACTTTTTGGCGACCCCCTGCCGTGGTATGGTTAGTCCCCGAGGTGAAGGGGATGGGGGGGCAGCTTTACGGGGTGATGGAGAAATTGGGGCCAGCACGAGACATGAAGCAATTCTTAGAAGAATTGCTGGCGGTAGAAGAGTCTCCCATAGAACAGAAAGAGGCCAGTTCAGATAACGGTTAATCCTTTTATCGTCCCCGCATTGGCTCCACAAAATATAACGGATCTTGTCGTAATGCTGCCAGAGCAACCTCCCACAAGACTGACGCCTCGATGATAAACACATCGGCACTTAAAACAGAACCGCGTTTTAAGCCTGACCCATCCAGCAACCCTTCAATCCGGTCATAACGTTGTCGCCAGCCCAAGAAATTATGAGGACGATATCTTTTGGTTATCCTTTGGCCGTTCTGGATCAAGGTATAGATTATGGGCGGCGTGAGTAAATAAGAGGGTTCAATCAATTCTTCAATGGCGTGCATCGAAGTGTTGGGCCTGAGGCCGCAGCCCAGCATCATAATTTGGCCCCTGAATTTTGGCAGCAGGTGGAAGGGAGAGTAAGGGCCGCAGGGGGTGGCATCCAGATGATGGTTTTGTAACAACTCGGCGGTCAGGCGACCCACCCCACAAACCGAATGCGTCGGATGAACACTACGCCGCGTGCCCGGGCGCGTGCGGAAATATTCGGAGATAGCACCCACGTTCGAAGGCGTACGCTGCACATCAAAAAGGGGAGAACGGACGGTAACGTGCTCGTAACTCAACGCGGGTAACAGCAGGGTGCCTTTAGACCCTACTGCCCTCAGGAGCCCCTGGATGACGGTTTCCGGACCACCGGCCACATAACCCATGGCGCTGAGCGAGGAATGAACCAGCAACACGCCACCACTACGGACGCCGATGGCGCGTAAGTCGTCGGCAATCCGCTGGATGGTGGTTAAGGTGCCGGTCGGTTTCACCGTTGGCTCACCAGGGGTTTGATTTCAATGTCAACGCACAGCTCGTCGCCGAGTTCGGCCAATTTTTGCCGCAACTGGCCAATGGTCAGGTCCGGTGGAGCCTGAACGGTGGCTTGCATGGAAAAGAGCGGCGTGCCGGTGACCGGCGCCTGGCTTACCTGGGTATCCAACTTTTCGATGTTCATCCGCTCGACGGTAATGTAGTGGGCCACCCGGTGCACAATGCCTTCGTGGTCGGCCCCAAAAACGGAGATTTCATAGGGGATGTAACCCTGAAAACGTTCCAGCCGGGACAGGTTGGTGGGCCGCGAAATAACGGTGAGGCCGTATTCTTTCAGACGATCCAGGCCGGTGAGCAGAGCCTCTTCCTTTTCACCGGGCAGGGTGAGTAACATAATTACGGCAAATTCGCCGCCCAGTCGGGCCATTTTGCTCTCTTCAATGTTGGCCTGGTAATCCAGCACCACCGCCGAAATTTTTTCCACAATGCCGCGCCGGTCCGGACCAACGACGGTGACTACCAGGTATTCTTTAGCCATTTGAATATCCTTTTTTTCTTTTGTGTCTTTGTGTTAGATCTTGCTTATCCATTCTGCCCTATTCCTGCAACTACCCCTTGAAACACAACACCGGCTTCCGCGCCGCACTCACCTCATCCAGCCGGGTGACAGGGGTGGTGTGGGGGGCGGTATGCAGCAGGTCGGGGTCATTTCTGGCTTCTTCGGCAATTTTGAGCAGGGCGTCGACAAAACGATCCAGGGTTTCTTTGCTCTCGGTTTCGGTGGGTTCAATCATCAATGCTTCGTGGACAATCAGCGGAAAGTAGACCGTGGGCGGATGGAAACCGTAATCAATCAGGCGTTTGGCGATGTCCATGGTGTGGATGCTGTCGGCAATGTTGCCCATAGCGACAAATTCGTGCATACAGGTGCGGTTATATTTTACCGGGTAGACCTTTTCCAGTCTGGCTTTGAGGTAGTTGGCATTGAGCACGGCGTTAAGGGTTGCCTCGCGCAGGCCGTCCTCACCCATCATCATTACGTAGGTGAAGGCGCGGATGAGCATGCCAAAGTTGCCGTGAAAGGCTTTGAGTCGGCCAATCGACTTCTCCGGCATCACCAACCGATATTCGTCCGCCCCCCGGTTTACAATGGGGCCGGGCAAAAACGGAGCCAGTTTTTGGTTGACGCCCACCGGGCCGGAGCCGGGCCCGCCACCGCCGTGGGGCGTGGTAAAGGTTTTGTGCAGATTAAAGTGCATCACATCAAACCCCAAATCGCCGGGCCGGGCCACGCCCATCAACGCATTCAGGTTGGCCCCATCACCGTAAACCAGGCCCCCACAGGCATGAATGGTGTCGATGACCTCGCTGATTTGTTCTTCAAACAGTCCCAGGGTGTTGGGATTGGTCAACATCAGGCCAACCACGGTGTCGTTGCAGGCGGCTTTGAGGGCGGCCAGGTCAACGTTGCCGCGCTGGTCCGACGGAATTTCCACAGCCTCAAAGCCACTCATCGCCACCGAGGCCGGGTTGGTGCCGTGGGCGCTATCGGGGATGAGCATTTTGATCCGTTGGGTGTCGCCGCGATCCAGGTGATAGGCCCGCATAATTAATACCCCGGCAAACTCACCGTGCGCACCGGCGGCAGGTTGCAGGCTGATTCCGGCAAATCCGGCAATTTCCTTGAGGGCTTCCTGCAAACGATACATCAATTCCAGGTTGCCCTGAACCATCTCCTCCGGCTGGAAGGGATGGGTGCGGGCAAAACCTTCCAGGCCGGCAGCCGTTTCGTTGACCTTGGGGTTGTATTTCATGGTGCAGGAGCCAAGCGGGTAAAAGTGGGTGTCGATGCTGAAATTCTTTTGCGACAGCCGGAGGTAATGGCGGACCAGTTCCAGCTCGCTGATTTCGGGCAGGTCAACTTCGTCTCGGACCAGGTCGTTGGGCAAAGGGGTTTCGGGTACGTCCAACTCCGGCAGGGAGAAAGCCGTCCGGCCCGGCGAACTCATTTCAAAGAGTAAGGGTTCGGGAGATTGCCACATAGTTACTCCTTACAATGAACAATGAACCAGTAAACAATGATTCTGAACAACGGAATACAATCGCCGCATCAGGCTGCTTTCTGTAAGGTATTGACCAGACGGTCAATTTGGGCTTTGGGATTCATCTCGGTGACACAAACCAGCAAGTCGTGCGTTCGCTCCGGGAAGTAGCGGCTCAACACTAGGCCCGGCAGAATTTTCTGCTGGTTCAGTTGGCGAGCAATGTCCAGGGCAGGTTGGGGACAGCGAACCACGAATTCTTTGAAGAAGGGTTGCCGGTTTATAACCTGGTATCCCGCCAACTTGTCGATTTCGGCGGCGGCATAGTGGGCTTTGTGGTAGCACAGTTTGGCTACCTGGCGCAGTCCCTGTTTGCCCATCGTGGCCAGATAGATGGCCGCGCCCAGGGCAATGAGGCCTTGGTTGGTGCAGATGTTGCTGGTGGCCTTTTCCCGGCGGATGTGCTGCTCGCGGGTGGAGAGGGTCAGCACAAAACCGCGCCGACCCTGCGTGTCGGTGGTTTGGCCAACCACCCGGCCCGGCATGCGGCGGACGAGTTTGTTGGTGGTGGCAAAAATGCCCAGGTACGGGCCGCCAAAGTTCAGGTTATTACCCAAGCTTTGCCCCTCGCCGGTCACGATGTCGGCGCCGTAGTGGCCGGGTGGTTTGAAGAGACCCAAACTGATAGGGTCGATGTGCAGGATCAGTAACGCCCCAGCGGCATGCACAATTTCAGCCAGACCATCAACGGCTTCCAACTCGCCAAAAAAGTTGGGCGACTGGATAATGAGGCAAGCGGTTTGGTCGTCGAGCATCTCCGCCAGAATGCCCACATCATTGGCGGGGTCTTCGTCGCCGGTAACGGTGAAGGGTGTGCCTTGCAGATACGTTCGCAGCACGGCTCGATACTGGGGGTGCACGTTGGGCGATACCAGGATTTTGCTGCGGTTACCGCGGGCCGCATTGACACTCATAACGGCCGCCTCTGCCAGCGAGGTTGCACCGTCATAGTGCGAGGCGTTGACCACTTCCATCCCGGTCAACTCAGCCATCATGCTCTGGTATTCAAAAATCGCCTGCAACGTGCCCTGGCTGGCCTCGGGCTGGTAGGGGGTGTAGGCGGTGTAGAACTCGCTGCGCATTTGGAGTTGTGGCACAACACTGGGGACAAAGTGGTTGTATGCCCCGGCGCCCAAAAACCAATGGTAATGGTTGGCGTCCACGTTTTCATCCGCCATCCGCTCCAGTTCGGCCAGCGCTTCCATCTCCGAGAGAGGGCGGGGAAGGTTTAACCGGGGGAAACGCACCGCTTCCGGCACCACCTCAAACAGCGCTGCCACAGACTCCATACCGATAGTCTCTAGCATAGCCGCCTGGTCGGCGGCGGTATTGGCTACGTAGGTCATAAGCCCTCCTTTCTTTTGAGTTAGCGAGTCAGCGATTTTTGGGCATTTCACTAAATTGTTTTGTTGCTGACTCGCTGATTCGCTGACTCACCGATTCGTTTCTTCGCTAATTCCCCTACTCCTCCGCTTCGACAACTTTTTCGTAATCCTCACTGGAGAGCAGGTCATCCCACTGGCCGGGGTCAGACGGTTCAAACTTGATCATCCAGCCTGCGCCAAAGGGGTCCTGGTTAACCAGTTCCGGTTCATCTTCCAACTGGTCGTTGATGGCCACAATTTCGCCGCTCATAGGGATATACAAATCACTGGCAGCTTTTACCGACTCCACCACGCCGAAAATGTCGCCTTTCTCCATCACCGCGCCAACTTCTGGCAGCTCCACGTACACCACATCACTCAGACTCTCTTGAGCAAAATCGGAAATACCGCATACAATCAAATCGCCTTCCTTGCGGGCCCACTCGTGGGTATCCTGGTATTTTGCTGTTGTATCGAGTTTCATTGATAGTTTCCCTTCTCGTTTTTGCTGATGTAATCTTTTAAAACAGGATTAACAAGAATTTTCTGTCAGCCTGTTAATCCTGTCGATGAACGCGTTGTTATTTACGGTAAGCCGGGGTATAAAATGGCTGCTTGACCACGATGGCTGCTTTGGATTGGTTCCGAATCACTATCTGGATTTGGGTTCCCACGGTTGCATATTCGGCGCACACAAAGGCGTTGCCGCAATACTTGTCAACCGTGGGGGCATACAGGCCGGTCACAACCAGACCAATTTCTTCGCCGCTGTTTGCCAAAACCGGATAGTCCTGGCGGGGCACGCCTTTATCGATGAGTTCAAAGCTGATGAGCTTCTTGTCCACACCGGTTTCTTTTTGCTTGAGCAACGTCTCCCGGCCAATGAAGTCGGTGTTGAATTTGCAGACCCAGCCTAACCCGGCCTCCAGCGGGGTAATTTCGGCGCTGATTTCATGGCCGTAAAGAGCAAAACCCGGCTCAAAGCGCAAACTATCTCGGGCGGCCAGGCCCACAGGCTTGACCTCGATGCCAGCGTCGTCGCCGGTGTTGAGAATGGCTGCCCATAGTTGTCGGGCGTATCCGGCGGGGAAGAACAACTCTACCCCGTCCTCGCCGGTGTAGCCGGTGCGTCCGATGAGGGTGAGGAAACCGCCAATTTCAGCTTCGGCGGCGGTAAACCGCGAGATGTCGCTCAGATTTGTCGGACTGAGATGCTGCAAAAGGTCGAGCGCCTTTGGCCCTTGTAGCGCCAGCATATACGTGTCCGCCGAAACATCCTCCAGCGTAACCTGGTAACCGGCGGTGTGGTCTTGCAGCCATTGATAGTCTTTGGCCAGATTCGCCGCGTTGACCACCACAAACCAACAGCCGGGCAATTTGTAGATAAATATATCATCCACAATACCGCCGTGTTCGTAACACATCAAGGCGTAGTGGGCGTCGTAAGTAGTCATCAGGCCAATGTCCCAGGTGACCAGCCGGTTCAGATAGGCTTCGGCATCAGGGCCGGTAACAGTGATCTGGCCCATGTGATCAATATCAAACAGGCCGGCCGAGCGGCGGGTCAGGTGGTGTTCCTCGATGGGGCCGGTGGGATACTGCACCGGCATGGCCCAGCCGGCAAAGGGAACCATCCGTGCGCCGTGCTCAACGTGCCAGTGGTAGAGTCTGGTTTGTTTTAGTTTTTGACTCATTGTCCCTCCTTTGCGGCAAGAAACCAGAAATCTGACCGGTTTCAAAAACCCGTCAGGTTTGGCTGTATTTCAAATAAAAACGGGCACTACAGGGAGTGTGCCCGTAAACCTCTGTCCCAAACCTGAGAGATTGACTCCCTTGCAAGAGTTGCCCCTTCGGTGCGACCTATAGACGTTTCAGACCTAAAGTAAAGGTCGGCTCTCCAGAGGTGCTGTCTGGGCAACGACCCGTTTGCCTGAGAGTTTCGGCGAAAAGTGCGGCTCGCTTCATCGCCTTGCCCCTTCGGCGGCCTGCCTGTTTTTATCGTGGCCAGGCGCTCTCTCGTTGCCCGTTATCCAGCCAATATTCAATTATGGCCTGTTGCTAGTGGCAGTTTAGCATAGGGGCGAGGCTTTGTCAATCTGTGTGGCGATGGCGGGTCTGCCCCAAAATTTTGGGGCAGACCCGGGGGTTGGGGGGATACCCTCCAAGCCCCCGGCCTGCGGCGCAATGCGTCCTGAAATTTGGGACGCACCCGGCGATAGCAAATTCAATTGACGAGACAGGCCAGGTTAAGTACAATGATGGGGTATGTTAATTAGACTTTACAAGGAGGTAACTGTTGATTCACCATACTTGTTTTAAGTGTAAGCGTCGTTTTGAACTGGACCCGGTGTTTGTCGGGTTTGAACTTAGCAAACTAAAAAAGAAAAACCCCAGTCATTATCAGGCGGTATGCCCGGCTTGTCGGTCGATTAACAAAGTCTCGGTGGAGCAGATGCAGGCCGACCTGGACCAGGTGGCCGACGAAATTCAACAAATGATTGCCGACTACGAAGCGCAGAAGGCGGCCGCCAAAACCGAGAAAAAGGCCAAAACCAAGACGGGTAAAAAGGCCGACACGAAGTCGCCAAAATCCCGATCTAGAAAAAGGTTGAAAGCGTAGGTTTCTGCGCCAGTGTTTCGCGGCGTAAATAGATTGATAGTTGCTTCTCTTAGCACTTGATCTAAGTGCCTGATATAAGTAGCAGGCTGACGCGAAACACTCAGGTAGTTGGGTGTTGAAACTTTGAATTACTGTAGAGTTACTTACGTCCAACTGCACTAGATTTTTGGCGATGGGCTTGAGTTTGAACCAACTTCAACGGGTTATTACCGCCATCCACGCGACGCCGCAGAAGGTGGTGATTGATTTTGCCGGGGCGGGAGTCCAGGCTCTGGCCTGGTTGCACAGCGTGGGTGGGTCTTCGCGCACCATTTTGGAGGCAACCGATTGTTATGCGGCTACCTCGCTGGTGGAGGCCATCGGTTTTGAACCAGAACAATTTGCCTCGCCAGACGTGGCACGAGCGATGGCTATCAGGGCCTACAGCCGCGCCGTCCATCTGGCCGGTCCTGCTGTGCCGGTGGCCGGTATTGGCTGCACCGCCACGATTGCCACCGACCGCCCCAAACGCGGCAGCCATCGTGCCTGTGTGGCGGTGTGCGAGGCGCATGGCCTTACCACCTACACCCTGACCCTGGTCAAGGGACGCCGCTCGCGCAGCGAGGAAGAAGAGCTGGTGAGTTTGTTATTGCTCAAAGCTGTGGCCAATGCGGGTAAGGTTGACGGCCTGCCTGAGCTTGAACTCGTTGAGCCTGAAACGCTGGTTGAGGATTATGAGCCGGTAGACTGGCTGGCGCGGCTACTGGCCGGTGAAGTGGCGTGGCTGGCCATTGCTCCAGATGGCCGGATGAAACCGGGCTATACCTGGCCGAAGATTGCCTTTCTGTCCGGCGCATTCAATCCTCTTCACCAGGGACACCGGCAACTCGTTCAGGTGGCCAGCGACATCTTGGAGCGGGAAGTTTATTTTGAGTTGCCTCTGGTCAATGCCGACAAGGCGCCGCTCGATGTTGAAGAGGCGCGTTGCCGGATTGAGCAATTTGCGGGTTGGGCCACGGTTATTCTCACCCGGGTTCCACTTTTTAACCAGAAAGCGGAAATATTCCCCCAGAGTGTATTTGTGCTGGGTATCGACACGGTTCAACGCTTGTGGGAACCTCGTTTTTATTACCACGACCCGGTAGAAATGTACGTTGCTTTCAAGATGGTGCAGGAGGCCGGTTGTCGATTTCTGGTAGCAGGCCGGCTGCAGGGAGAAAACTTTCTTACGTTGCAAGATGTGAATATACCCGCCGGGTATCGCCATTTGTTTAAACAAATTCCGCCCCATAAATTTCGGGTGGACATTTCATCCACCGCAATTCGTAGAGAACAAGCGTAGGAGAAGCAATGACCAACAGCAATCAGGAACCAAAAATTCCCCAACGGGCCATGGCTATTGTGGCCCACCCCGACGATATTGAGTTTGTCATCGCCGGTACCATGGCTAAATGGGCCAAAGCCGGCGCCACCGTGAGTTACGTTTTGGTTACCAGCGGCGATGCCGGCAGCCACGAACCGGGCATCACCCGCGAAGCATTGGCCTGCATCCGTGAGGCCGAGCAACGGGCTGCCGCCCACAAGGTTGGTGTAGACGAGGTAATTTTTTTGGGTTACCGCGACGGTGAAGTAGAACCAACCTTGACCCTGCGGCGCGACTTGGTGCGCCAGATTCGCCGGTTCAAGCCGGATACCGTGCTTTGTGCTGATCCCACCCATTTTTTTATTGGCAACGATTACATTAACCATCCCGACCATCGGGCAGTGGGCCAGGCCGCTCTCGATGCAGTGGCTCCGGTGGCCGCCATGCCCCTATCGTTTGCCGAGTTGCGTGAAGAGGGGTTGGAGCCGCACCGCGTTAAAGAGGTGCTGGTTTTTGGCACTGCCAATCCCGATACCTGGGTTGACATCAGCGATACGCTTGATCTCAAAATTGAGGCCCTCCGCCAACACGCCAGCCAATTTCCCGATGGTTGGGACCCGGCCGATATGCTCCGCGAATGGGCCGCCGAGGGTGGCCGGAATATCGGGGTAAAATATGCCGAAGCCTACAAGCGGATTGTGTTAGAACGGGAAGAGAATTGAGTGTTAACCGTGGCTGGGCCGCCTCTTGCTTCTGACATTATGGTGAATTCCTCCGGACTTATTACTGCAAAAAAACGTCTTCCGTAAACTTTAGATGAAGCAGGAAATGTTCGGATGAAAGCGCGGCGGCAGGCGATGTTACAACCGGGGTGCGAGGGAATTGCCTGCTGAAATTTTGACAGATTGTTTTTTTGGCTCTATAATAACTTTCGTTTTCTTACGGAACTGCTATTTCTGACCTTTTTCAAAAGCGTCGAGGGAGACGTGATGGGCAAAGAACATCGATTGGCCGAGCGCAGGCAGCAAGTCTTGGCGGCCATTGAAAAAGCGGGTCAACTATCGGTGGCGGCGTTGAGCGCCCAGTTTGATGTGTCCGAAGTGACCATCCGGCAAGATTTGCAGGCCTTAAGCGAACAGGGTTTATTACTGCGCACCCGGGGCAGAGCGTTCGCCACGAATGTCATGCCTGAGTTCTCCTTTGACGTCCGCCAGCAACAGCGGGCTGCCCAAAAGGCTCGGATCGGCCAGGCCGCGGCTCGTCTGGTTAGTTACGGTGACACCATTTTCCTCGATGCCAGTACCACGGCCAACGCTATTATCCCCTATATCAAAGATATTCCCGAATTGACTATTATTACCAATAGTCTTAAAGCAGCAATGAGTCTGCTTGATACGCCTCAAATTCAGGTAATTTTGCCGGGGGGGCATTTATGTCGAGAGTCGATTTCCCTGGTTTTGCCAACCCAGGATAACGTATTGGGTGAGATTAATATTCAGATGGGCTTTTTTGGCGCGCGTGGCTTAACGATTGAAGAAGGCTTGACCGACGTGAATTTAAATGAAGTGGCCATGAAGCGGGCGATGGTGACTCGGTGTCGGCGGGTAGTGGGGGTGTTAGACTCGCGCAAGTGGGGTAAGGTGGCCGCTTCCACTTTTGCCACTTTGGCCCAAATTGACACCCTCATCAGCGACCAGGAGGAGGCCCCTACAGATTTGGTGAACCAGATTCAGAAGCAGCAGGTTGAAGTGATTCTGGTTTAAAATTACGGAGAACAGAATGATTACTCAACCCACAGCCCAACAAATTCAAAACGCTTATACGTTAGTCCAAGAACGATATGCCGCGCTCGGCGTGGACACCGGCCAGGCGTTGGAGACTCTGGCCCAAATTCCCATTAGCCTGCACTGCTGGCAGGGCGATGATGTGGGTGGTTTTGAAGACCCCGACCGCGGCCTCAGCGGCGGCATTATGGCCACCGGCAATTATCCCGGCAAAGCCCGCACCGCCGACGAATTGCGCCGCGATTTGGACAAAGCCTACAGCCTCATCCCCGGCCGCCATCGCCTCAACCTCCACGCCATTTACCTGGAAACGGACAAGAAAGTGGAGCGGAATGAAATTGAGCCAAAACATTTCGCCGGTTGGGTGGATTGGGCCAGGGTCAACGGGCACGGCCTTGACTTCAACCCCACCTGCTTCTCGCACCCCAAAGCCGACGATGGCTTTACCCTGGCCAGTTATGACCAGGGCATCCGCAATTTCTGGATTGAACATTGCCTTGCCTGCCGCAAAATTGGCGCGTACATGGGCCGCGAATTGGGCACCCCCTGCGTCACCAACATCTGGATTCCCGACGGCCTCAAGGACACCCCCGCGGACCGCAAAACGCCCCGCCTGCTGCTTAAAGATTCACTTGACAAAATCCTGGCCGAGCCACTCGATTCCAACTACAACCTTGACGCTGTAGAGTGCAAACTCTTTGGCCTGGGTTCGGAAAGTTACGTGGTTGGCTCGCACGAATTTTACCTGGGCTACGCGGTGGCCAACAAAATTTTGTTGTGCCTGGACGCCGGGCATTTCCATCCCACCGAGGTCATCTCCGACAAGATTTCCTCAATTTTGACCTACCTGGACGAGATTT
>JAFGNV010000025.1 GCA_016926805.1 Anaerolineae bacterium | reverse complement strand
TGATGCTGGGGTCAATCTTGGTTATCCCCTTGACTTTGAGGATCAGCCAGTGCCGGCTGGCATCGCCCCAGATTTGGGCGCTTTTGAGTATCAAAGCTCGTCAGAGCCAACCTTAACTCCCACGCCCGAGTCTCTCGAAGAAATCATCATCGATAACAATGATCCCGGGTTCTTTACCAGTTATGCTCAAGATGTGTGGCAGGAATACCCTCAGGATGGCGGCCAACATTACGATAGCTCCCATTACTATAACAGAGAAGTGGGCACCGGCCAAGATACCGCCACCTGGTCCTTCACCGTTCCAAAACCAGGCAATTATGACGTTTACGCCTGGTGGTGGGAGGGAAGTTGGCGACCCTCTGATGTACCCTACACCATCAATTACGCTGGTAACAGCACAACCGTTAGAATGGACCAGCGAATTAATGGTAGTCAATGGAATCTGTTGGGAACTTACTACTTTGAGAATGGAGGTTCAGTGACCGTTTCCGATGATGTTTCGTCGGGGCAAGACATCGTAGCCGATGCCATACGGCTTGTCTACCGTTCTGAGGCCTCACCACAGATTACCCCAACTCCCGAACCAGACCCTAACCAAATTACCCTGGCTTCTGACGGGCCAACTTCCGTCAACCCAGGCGAAACTTTCAAAGTAGATGTAGTAGCTCAAAACGTGCCATCTCCCGGTCTGTATGGAGTTCAACTCGAACTCAACTACAATCCAACCCTGATTTCGGTTGGCAACCTGCAAGTTCATCCCAACTTCACTTTTGTGGTGCTCAATAGCGCCGATAATACCACCGGCAAAATCAGATTGGTCGCCAGCCAGCAAGGCAGGGTGTCCGGTCTCGTTGGCAATGTCACCCTGTTGAGCTTCGACGCCACAGCTGCCAACGCGCCAGGTGTCGCTACTTTTACCCTTGACAACCAAAAAGCGAGCGATTTCCAGGCGCAAGGTTTTAATCTCACCGGCCAAAGCTACAACGTGACGATTGCCAGGACAGTTACCCCCGAACCGACCGCCATTCCTACCGACGAACCGACACCCGAACCAACTGCCCTTCCAACCGAGCCACCCACATCCGAACCAACCCCCATCCCAACCAACCAACCGACCCCTGAACCGACCGCCTTTCCAACGGAGTCGCCGACGCCCGAACCGACGGCTATTCCAACCAACGAGCCAACACCCATGCCCACCACGCCGGCTACAGCCAACGTGTCTGGCCAGGTTATCGTCATCGGCCGCGCCGATAATGATTGGTCGGGCAGCACCATCACCATTGCCAGCAGTAATCCTCAGTCCACTCTCACCAATATGACCGGTAATTTCCAGTTTGCCGGGATACTCGCCGGCACGCACACGCTTACCGCCGATGCCCCAGGCTACTTGTCAGCCGTATGCGCCGATGTAACTATAAATACATCTGATACAGTTCTTAAACCCATTAACCTGCTCAGCGGTGATATCAATGATGATGATATAGTAGATATCACCGACGCCACCGCTGTTGGCGCAGGGTTTAGCCACGCCGGAATGGGTTTACCGGCCGATATTACTCGCGACGGCGTCCTCGATATCTTCGACATCGTTCTGGTCAGCGTGAACTTTGGCGAAAAAGGTCCACAAACCTGGATTTGTCTGAATAATTAATAAAGATACATCAAAAGTCAGTCAATAAAAAGGCCTCCCAATCCACTGAAATGGGAGGCCTTTTCGCTTATTATCTTACTAAAGCCTAATGTGCCCCTTTTCCCATTAACACCGAAACAAACGTACACCACAAAATCTTTATATCAAACCACAAACCTTGTCGCTCGATATATTCAATATCGTACCGCACAATTTCGTCGAACACAATCCCACTGCGACCTTTGATCTGAGCTAAACCGGTGATGCCAGGGAGAACCTCCAATCTTTCCTTGTGCCAGCCATGATATTCTTCTACCTCCCAAAGTACGTTGGGTCGTGGCCCAACCAAACTCATCTCGCCTTTGAAGATATTAATCAATTGGGGAAGTTCGTCCAAACTGGTTTTGCGTAGAATCCGACCAATCGGCGTTATCTGGCTTTTATTAAATGGCTTAAATACCTGACGCTCGTTATCCACGGTTGCATGCCCCTGGACAAACGCCTTCATAAACATCTGATGCGAGTTCCGGTTTATATCGTAGTACATGGTCCGAAACTTGTAGATCTTAAACGGGCGTCCACCCTTGCCAATTCGTTCCTGGATAAAAAGGATTGGCCCCGGGGAATCTAGCCGAATTAAAATAGCAATCAACAAACCTAATGGTGCTAACACTGGTAGAGCGATCAGGCACAAAATAAGATCCAACATTCGTTTGATGGTATAATAGATGGGATTATATAGTTTAACTCCAGGACGTTCGACAACTAACCAGGTCATATTTAAAGTACTCCCAGAAAAATCAAGACAATATCAGGCCTCATCCCTCTTGCGGCACAATTTCTTGTTTGGGTTGTTGTTCCATAATAGACTTACGCTCAGACTCACCTATTTTCTGTCCAATACTTTTGACCGCTTGCTCAATGAGCGTTTCAAAAGTAATAGCCTCGTCGGGAAAATTGGCCAGACCTGTCTGTAGTTCAACCTTCATTTCTTCTTGAATGATTCTACTCAAATTTCGGGCAATTTGCGCCGCTTCATTTGTCGTTTTTTCCGGCAAAACCAGAATAAAGTGGTCATCACGCAAGGTGATTGAGCCAAAATCGTCCATATTGTCGTCAAGAATGCGGGTAACGTTGGCAAACACATATTCTCGCATCATCGCCTGCTGTACCGACTTAATCATGTTTGGCAAAGCGGCCCGCATAGATGCCTCATCAATTTTTAAACTAACCACAGACAGTGGCCGTTGGTAACGACGCGCCCGGCGCACTTCCTTATAGATTTCACCCTGCATTTCGGCAAACGGTTTTGGCAGATTACCTATCCGCCCAAAGGTAATATTGCCAATAACGTCTTCAAATTCGCGCAAACCACTGTTGATTTGTCGAGAAATAAGTCCGGTCAAAACAACAACGCTCATCTGGGTAACCGTTAAAGGTAACGCTGTTCCCCAAAGTGGCCGGTGGTCCCAGAACGCTTTGTACAAAAGAAATGCCAATATACAAACTATCATCAAGGACCAATAGGGCAACCAACGTAGTTTGGGCAGCAGTAAAGTAATTACCGCCACAATGGCTACAAAAACATAGGTATAAGCCCGAATGTTAATAGGAGAATTGATGCGCTCAATATTGAATAAAAAGATTAACCAGATAATGAGTACAGTTGTCCACAAGCGCAACCTTCTCATACAGTGACTCCAACTTCTTTAAAGATGCATCTAGTGCAGTTGGGCGTAAATACCCCCATAGTAATACCAAGTTTCAACGCCCAACTGCCAAAGTGTTTCGCGGCAGATGAGCACCATAAAAGGCGCTTGGCGTTGATAATCGGCAATCCTTGACTGTAGGCTTATTTACGCTGCGAAACACTAGTAGCCCGATTGACCAGATGGGTGGAGGTTTGACTCAAGAGAAATTTGTTATTGTCAAGATTAATTCGATAACTAAAGATAGGTTTAAAACCTGACTCCACAACCATCCCCTTAGTTTTTAATATTGACAAAATAACAGGAGTCTTCTGAGGATTTAACAAAGAACAATAAAATGGCCTGATAAAATAAATAATAACCACCCATTGGGCATACAGACATCATACTAACTCAAATTGATTAAACGAATATAAGAAATGCATGTGGAAAAAGTTAGAACAAAAGACGGCACTCAAGCAACTTGATAAATCATCAACCATCGCGTAAAATCTACATACGCTACTTCTACAATGTGACATTGTCGAAACAGTTAAAATCATTCTGGGCGTGCTTTAAACAAGTTGAAAGCTCTAAAAATCTGTGCCGGGGGCAGGCGAGGCAATGGCCACCCACTTGTGAACACAACCTTCCCTGCCGGGTATACTTTTCCTCTTCCCTTATCTTTACAAACAAGGTATAATGACAGGCAGGCAAATGTTAAGGAGGTGGATATGGCCAAAATCAGTCCGGAGTTGGCGCAACAGCTCAAAGATATGCCTCATAAAACCGTTGATTTGATTGTGCGCACCACCGAAGACGCCACACCTTATCTGGCGTGGCTGGACTCGGCGGGGTTGCAGGTTAAGCAGCAATTCAGACTGTCGCCGGGACTGGCGGTTTCCGGTTCGGGCCAGGATGCGCTGAAACTGCTCGACCAGGAGTGGGTGATTTCGGTAGAGTTGGATGCGCCGGTTAAAACAATGTAGCAGGTAGCAAGGTGGCAAGTAGCAGGTTTGCTATTTGCTATTTACCATTCCATTTCTACGATTTGCAGAGCAGTTGTCATTAACTGCGTTCATGCCAATTACAAAAACAGGGGGCAGTAACCGGTGATTCAGCTTTTCACTGATTGCCGACGACTAACCACAGTTTATTATTTTCAGGGGAGAGAAAATGGCTGTTAACAAGATCAACTCAGAGTTGCAAACTCAAATGAATACATTGGCCAATCAAGAGCCAATTCCCATCATTGTGCGGCACAAGAAAGGCATCTTTAGCGCCCAGGCGGTGCTGCCCAGTTCACCCCCAATTGAGCAGAAATTCAATCTGTTTCCGGGTGAGGCTTTAAAGGTCACGTCTGCCGATATTGAGATATTGCGCCAGCAGGAGGATGTCGAACAAATCTGGCCCGATTTGCCGGTCCATACCTGGCTCAATGTCTCTGTGCCCAAGGTAGAAGCCCCCAAAGTGTGGACCGCAGGATTTAAAGGGACAGGGATTAAAGTGGCTGTGGTTGATACCGGCATCGACGAAACCCACGCCGATGTGGCGGGACGAGTTATGGCCAGCAAGAGTTTTGTCGGTGATA
Source organism: Anaerolineae bacterium (assembly GCA_016926805.1). Classification (GTDB taxonomy): domain Bacteria; phylum Chloroflexota; class Anaerolineae; order 4572-78; family J111; genus JAFGNV01. Next base: position 12,773 of record JAFGNV010000025.1, on the reverse strand, counting down.
GCACCCGTGACGATAATGGCCACGGCACGCATGTGGCCAGCACTATTGCTGGTAACGGAAGCAAGTCCGACGGCAAATATATGGGCGTTGCGCCGGAAGCCCACCTTTACATTGCCAAGGTGTTGCGCGCCGACGGCAGTGGCTCGATGAGCAGCGTGATGGCAGGCATTGAGTGGGCCGTACTGGAACAAAAGGTACAAGTCATCAACCTTTCGCTGGGGGGCAGCGGCAGTTGTGACGGCACCGATGCGCTGTCGACGCTGTGTGACGAGGCCGTCCTGCAAGGGGACGTGGTGATGTGCGTGGCGGCGGGCAACTCCGGCCCCGGTTCCCAAACCATTGGCCCGCCGGGCTGTGCCCGTTATGTGATTACCGTAGGCGCGGTTGATGATAACGACCGCATTGCTCGCTTCTCGTCGCGTGGGCCAACGGCGGACGGACGGGTGAAGCCGGATATAGTCTTTCCTGGCGTGGGGATTGTAGCCGCGCAGGCCGCGGGGACTCGTTTGGGAGTTGTGATTGAGGAAGGGTACGTGTCCAGCGACGGCACCAGTATGGCCACGCCACACGCCTCGGGCGTAGCCGCATTGCTGCGTCAGGCCAGGCCCGAACTGACCGCCGAACAGGTCAAAACGCAGATGCTGGCCGGCGCAATTAATATTGGCGCGTTGCCCAACGAGCAAGGAGCCGGTCGAGGTGATGCCTACCGGGCCTACCTCAAAGTTATTGGTGAGGAGTTGCCCGAACCGCCCCCTCCCCCAGAACCCATCCCAACCGAGCCACCCGGTTGCCTGGCCACGTTGTTTGGCCAGCGAAAATAGCTTTAGGCTGCCGCTTTAATGGCCCCAAAAGCGGCAAAACAGCTATACTTGTGTAGAATTTCTACTTGGCTAAAACCAACCCGACGCAGCATGTCTATTTGAAAGAGCAGGGGGCGCGGTGTGTCCTCCTGCTCAATATAGGCAAACACGTGATCCCGGTAAGCCTTGCCCTTGAGTTGGCTGAGATAATCCCCATAACGCTGCCCCATCACGGCCTGAATGGGCGCGGTTGAGTGCTCAACCAGATCGAAAATCCAGAGGGAGCCGCCGGGTTTGAGAATCGTTCCACATCATTATCAAACCGTTGGCGAATTTGTTCGACCGTTGATTTCATCGAGATCACCTTTTTATGTGGTCGGCCACTAAATCTCCCATGGCCGCCGTGCTCACGCTGGCTTCGCCGGGTTTGGCCAAGTCGGCGGTCCGATACCCGGCAGCCAGCACGGTTTCCACCGCTTTTTCCACCGCTTCGGCTTCTGCAGATAACCCAAACGATATTCCCAGCATCATCGCCACGCTCAAAATGGTTGCCAGGGGGTTAGCGATGCCCTGACCCGCAATATCGGGAGCAGAGCCGTGGATCGGTTCGTACAGGCCAAATCTACCCTCGGTCAGCGAGGCCGAGGGTAACATTCCCATCGAACCGGCCAGCATGCTGGCTTCGTCGCTCAAGATGTCGCCAAATATATTTTCGGTAGCAATCACGTCAAACTTACCGGGCGTGCGAATAAGGTACATTGAGCAGGCGTCAACCAAAATATCTTCATACTCAACGTCGGGATATTCGGCGGACACTTCATGCGCCACTTCACGCCACAACCGACTGGAGGCCAGGATGTTAGCCTTATCTACCGAGGTTACTTTTTTGCGCCGCTGGCGGGCCAAGTCAAAGGCGACCCGCAGCAACCGCCTGATTTCGGCTTCGGTGTAATAGAGAGTATCAACCGCTGCCCGGCCTTGCGCATTATCCTGCCGCCCCTGGGGCTGGCCAAAGTAAAGGCCGCCGGTCAGCTCGCGCACAATCACCAAGTCAACTTTTTCCACCACTTCCTTTTTTAGCGTGGAAGCATTGGCCAGGGCCGGATACACTCTAACAGGGCGAATGTTGGCAAAGAGATCAAGTTCTTTGCGCAGTTTCATCAAGCCCTGTTCAGGTCGGACGTTGGCTTTGGGGTCACTCCATTGGGGACCGCCCACTGCGCCCAGCAGAATGGCATCGGCCTGTTGGCAGGCAGCCAACGATTCATCCGGTAAGGGCGTGCCGTTTTTTTTAATGGCAATACCCCCGGCCAAAACTTCGGTGAAGGCAAAGGTATGATTAAACTTTTCCTCTACCGTTTTGAGAATTTTGACTCCTTCGGCCACAACTTCCGGACCGATGCCATCGCCGGGAAGGAGAGTTATGTTTGCTCGCATCGTTTAGTCCTCCGTTTGAAGATTTCCATGTAAACCGGACGATATTAAGGCGTGTTTTCTTTTTGAAACGCGGCCGGTTTTTGCCCCCCAACCATACACCACAAATGATATTTTAGGAATATATCCACATTTACAAAGCCAATCTCTTGCAGCCACTGCATCTGGAGGGTGAAAACTTCGTGCAGGTCATCACCTTTTGTTTTTGGTTGATTAAAGTTGGCAATATTCCGCGCTTTCCACCGGTCAAAATGGTCAACCCATTTGAAATATAAATCTCTCTTGTCTTGGAGAATTAAAGATTGACTCTGGTCTACGTGACGCGCCCAATAGAGCAGGCTATTATAGTAGGCATCGTCGTAAATTGTCTTCATCTCATCAATATTCACCAACCAGCCTTTTTCGGCTAACAGTTCAAAACACCTTTGATACAATTCTTTCTTCTCTTCATTTTCTAAATGGTGAATGGCCGACATGGAAAACATAAAATCAGGCTCGTGGGTCATCTGCTGCTCCCACGCGGCTTCCATAGCCGACAGGATAAATGTCACCCGATTCTTATACCTGGCTAATTTCTGTTGGGCAATATCTAAAAATGCCGGGGAAGAGTCAACCCAATAGCAAAGTGCCGATTTATTCCTGGATAGAATTCGTTCCAAAAATATACCGCTGCCAGCGCCAAGATCAACGATGACCGGCTGAGCAAGCTGCTCGAGGTTGAAGTATTCAATGGTTGACTCTTGCAATAAATTATATTGAGGCACCAAATAGGGGGCCATTTCGTCATAATCTCTGGCCATGGTGACAAAACGATTTACGTTATCCTGTTTCATTCTTATTGCTCCTTACCCGGAATTGAATCCGTCGATAATGCGATTCAACCTTTACAAGTATAACATTTTATTTATACTGATAATAGTTAAGCGATTATACTGGTATAAAAAGTAACAGGATATGGATCGTCAGGAAAGAAAATTATTAGGGGAATTTCTGAAGACGCGCCGGGAGCGACTCTCCCCGGAACAGTTTGGCCTGCCGATGGCACGACGTCGCCGCACGCCGGGGTTGCGCCGCGAGGAGTTGGCACAATTGGCGGGCTTGAGCGTCACCTGGTACACTTGGATAGAACAGGGGCGTGACATTGGTTTTTCGGCCGAGGTGCTGGAAAGTTTAGCCAGAGTTTTGCAACTACTCCCCCCTGAAAAAGAGCATCTGTTTGCCCTGGCCGGGATGCAGCCGGGCCAAACTCCAGCTCAAGATAATGGCGGTGTTGCGCCAGTGTTACAGCAAATTCTTGACCATCAAGAACACTATCCGGCTTACCTGATGGATGGCTTCTGGAACATCTCGACCTGGAATAATGCGGCTTGCGCCCTATTTGGGGATTTTGAGAAGATGCCCCCAGCCGAACGGAACATGGTCTGGTACACCCTGGTTCGCCCGGAAACGCGCCGCCTGGTGCTGAATTGGGAACAGCGGGCGCAGCGGGTGATTGCCGAGTTCAGGGCCGATTGTCGCAAATACCTAACCGACCCCTGGCTCAAAGACTTTGTACACCGGCTTGAGCAAAACAGCCCGGAATTCGGCCAGTGGTGGTCCCGGTATGATCTGCAAACGCGCGAAGGGGGGCGGCGGGACTTTGACCATCCGCTGGTGGGGCGATTAGCCCTGGTGCAAACAACCTTCTGTTTGAGCCATCGGCCTGAGGTAAAAATGGTGATTCACGCGCCGTTAGCGGAATTTGACACCGAAGCGAAATTGCAACGTCTGGTGCGAGAATAACTTACTCAATCACCTCAAAATCAGTGGTGATTTTTACCGAACCTTTGAGCGTGTTCGTCACCGAACAATATTTTTCTTCGGAAAGCGCAATGGCTCGTTCTATTTTTTGGGGGTTGACCGGCCCTTTCACCGTATAGTGCAAATGAATATCGGTAAATCGGTAGGGCGGGTCCGTTTGTTGCTCGCCGGTGCAGGTGATTTCCAGCCCCGCTAACGGCTCGCGTTGTTTGGTTAAAATTGTAACAACGTCGTACGCGGTGCAAGAGGCGGCGGCCAGCAGCAATAAGTCGGACGGTTTGAGGCCGGTCCATTCCGGCTCTTTGTCCCGCTGCCAGCCAATCACCAGGGGGCGACCGTTCGAATCAGCCCCGGTCATCAACATCGATTCAATCCATTTGACGGTTACAGCCCCCAAGGTCATTCCTTTCTGTTTATTGCGTGTCAGTCCCGTACACTTCCGGCACAAAGGTTTGGTCTGTGATTGGAGGGCGGACATAACCAATGTCTCCCTGACGGGGTGGTAAGGCAATAGGTTCGGGAGTTAAATCCTCATAAGGGATCATGCTCAGCAGGTGGCGGATGAGATTAAGACGGGCATGTTTTTTGACATCGGCGTCTACCACATACCAGGGAGCCTGCTTGATGTCGGTGTATTTGAACATCTCATCTTTGGCCTTGGAATATTCTACCCACTTGGTGCGGGCTTCCAAATCCATGGGGCTGAGTTTCCAGCGCCGCACCGGATCGTGAATCCGCGCCTGGAACCGGCGTTCCTGTTCTTCGTCGCTGACCGAGAGCCAATATTTAATCAGAATGATGCCGGAGCGCACCAACATTCGCTCAAACTCGGGGCAGGAGCGTAAAAACTCCTGGTACTCCGTCTCGGTGCAAAAACCCATCACGTGTTCAACCAGGGCACGATTGTACCAACTACGGTCGCAGAGTACCATCTCTCCTGCGGCCGGTAGATGGGGCACGAAGCGCTGAAAATACCATTGCGTTTTCTCTTTCTCGGTGGGCACACCCAGGGCCATCACCCGCGCCACCCGGGGATTCATTCTCTCCGTAATGCGTTTGATGGTGCCACCCTTGCCGGCAGTGTCGCGTCCTTCAAAAATAACCACCACCTTCAACCCTTTGTTTTTGATCCATTCCTGCAATTTGACCAACTCCACCTGAAGTGTGGCCAATTCCCGCTCGTATACTTTGTTTTTGATCTTTCGGGGTTTTTTTCTTGAGGCTTCGCTTAACTCACCTTGCCCTGGTTCTGCTGTTTCGGCTACAGCCACCTCATTTGCTTGAACTTTTTCCTCTTTGTTTTTTTTGTCTTTTTTCTTTTTGGCCATCATGTCACCTCCCCATTGAGTCAGGGCTAAAGGGTAGCTATCCATGTTTGATTTAAACCCATTATAACACAAGGCTCAAATTGGGACGAGTCGAACACACCGTCCTCGCGCCAGGCTCGCCTCCGTTTTATTTGACAGTAATTTTTTTCGCGCTAAAGTGTGAGTATGGATGTCGCCCTGAATAAAAAATGGTAGTGGAGTACACGCATGGTCAGTTCAACCGTAAAATTCAACCAGGAGTTAGGGACCGAATTACACCCTTCGCCCAAATTGGTCGTGGCGTTGTTGTTGATTTTAGCCCTGATCATTAGTTTGAGCGGTGATGACTGGCTGGGGCCAGCCGGGTGGTCAAAAGTGATGCCTTTTGCCCTGCTGCTCTACGTCGCTGCCGGGATTATTTGGATATTGGACGACTGGCGCCCACAATGGAGTCGCTGGGGCAGTGTAGTTGTTTTGGTGATGACGGTTGATTTGGGCTTGATGTGGTTGGATATGCCGGGATTCCTGGCCGCCATCGCCTTTCCCATTGTCCTGGCTGCAGCTCTGCTTGGTGTGCCCGCTGCAATCATTACCACTACCGCCCAGACGATCCTGTTGCTGCTGCTCACCTCCTATATACCCTTAGAGGCCACAACATCAACTATCCTGACTCTTCTCTTGGCCATATGGGTAATCCTGGGCTTGATGTATTTCGTTTATCATCCTGTAAATGAGATTATCGAATGGTCCTGGGAGCACTATGAAAACGCTCAAAATTTATTAGAGGAAGCCCGCGACCGTAAAGTTGAACTGGCTCAAACCCTGGACGCGTTGGCCCTGGCCAATCGAGAACTGGTCCTTCTCAACGAGAGAGTAGCCACCATGCGCCTGATAGCCGAAGAAGCTCAAAAAGCCAAAACCGCCTTTGTGGCCAAAGTGAGCCATGAATTTCGCACCCCCTTGAACATGATTATTGGCTTAACCGACATTTTACTTGAAAAACCCGAAGTTGTTTACGGCAACACTCTGCCCGAACCACTTCTGGAAGATCTAAAAATTGTGCACCGTAATTGTGAGCATCTCTCCAGCATGGTCAACGATGTGTTAGACCTCAGCCAAACCGAACTGGGCCGCTTAACCTTGCACCGGGAATGGGTGGACCTGGGGCAGGAAATTAATGCTGCCGTTACCGTTGTCCGACCACTTTTAGAGAAGAAAGAGCTTGGCCTGCAAGTAAATATTCCTGAGGACCTGCCTCAGGTTTATTGCGATAGAACGCGTATCCGGCAGGTGATTCTCAATCTGGTGAGCAATGCCAGCCGTTACACCCAAACCGGGGGGATCATCGTTAGCGCTAACCAACAGAATCGTTACGTAGCCGTCAGTGTGGCCGATACCGGTCCGGGTATTGCTCCGGATGATGTGGAAAAAATTTTTGATCCTTTTTTCCAGGCAGGTAACAACCTGTGGCGAGACCAGGGCGGAAGTGGGCTAGGCTTGAGCATTAGCAAGCAATTTGTCGAGCGTCACGAAGGCGAGATCTGGCTGGAAAGTGAACCCGGCGTTGGCAGCACTTTTTCATTTAAAATTCCCATCTCTCTCCTGTCGCCGTCTACGGCCAGGCCGGGACGTTGGATTGATAATGATTGGGTTTTTCGAGAGCGAACCGCCTGGCCCAAGGTACCCACGTTACCTTACAAACAGCGGGTGGTATTGTGCGATGAAACGGGCAATCTTCATGCTCTGTTTGCCGGTTATGGGGATGAAATAGAATTTATCGACACCAAAAACCTGGCCCAGGCCAGTGAGGCAGTGCAGGATTTTCCCGCCCACGCCGTCATCCTCAATTCCGAGCCAGCCGCTAACCTGGCTTTGATGATTGATCAAGCCCGGCAACAAATCCCCGATACACCTGTCATTGGGTGCTCCTTGCCCATCCGGGTAGATCATACACTCAAAACAGGCGCCATCGGTCGCTTGATAAAACCCGTCAGACAGGCCGATCTGGAAGAAGTTTTGCAGACCATTGAGACACCCGTGAAGCGCGTGTTGGTTGTCGATGACAACCCGGATGTGCTCCAACTCTTCAAACGGATGTTACATATTTATAATGAAGCCTGGGAGGTTGTGTTGGCAGCCAACGGCGAGGAAGCACTACAGCAATTACACACCCATCCCCCCGATCTGGTGCTGCTAGATATTATCTTGCCTGATGTAAATGGCTGGCAAATTCTGGAACAAAAAGAGCGGGATGAGGCCACTAGAGACATTCCCGTCATCGTTGTTTCTGCCGAGGACCTAGTAGAACAGGCAACAAGTGATCTCCTGGTGGCATCGATGGGGGAAGGGTTATCGGTTAACCAGGTGATGCGGTGTTCGCTTCAGCTTTCGAAGCTTCTCTTTGAGCCTGGCTAAGAACCTGATCCAGGGCCTCGACAAATTGCCGAGACCGGACCGGCTTTTGTAGATAAAGCGCCGCCCCCAGGGCCAAAGCCATTTCCTCGCCCCTCACCACCGAACAGACAATAACGGGGATGGCTCTGGTATCGGGATACTCGTGTAAATGGGTCAGTAATTCCCAGCCATCAATGCCCGGCAGCATCACATCAAGCACAATGATGTCGGGAGATAAGTCGGCAATGGATTCAAATAAACGTTGGCCTTCGGCCAGATGAACAATTTCATATCTTGTTCCGGCCACGTATCGTCGATAAAAGTGAACCAAATCGGTGTTATCGTCCACCACCAAGATGGTAATTCTAGAGGCCGAGGGAATCATAATTTGAAAAATAATCTGCTCCGCTTCCCGCCGAACGTCAAACGAACCACCCTGGGTGGCCAAAGCTTCTTGAATGAAATCGCTATGAGGCATCTCTTCCGCTGAAGTCGGATAACCGTTGATGGTGATGTAAACATATTCACCTTGTTCTTGGGCGGAAACGGTTATCATCTCACCGACATCCATATATTGAACCAATTTACCAAAAGCCCTGATCAGAATCTGACGCAAGATGGATGCATGAACCGTTGTGGTTAAAGGTGTCTCCGGCAGGGTTAGACTCAGGCCAACGCCATGTTTTGAAGTTAAGGCCCGGCCCATCTCTACTGCCCCCTTGATAATCTCGCCTACATTGACCACCAATCCTGGCGCGCTCTCCTGCAAAAAAGCCAATTCTTCTTTCAATTGAGCGCGCCAGGTTGATTCCTCGTTTGTTTCTGTTGGCCGTATTTTATCTGAAGAGGGAATCTCGTAACGAGCCGATGGTTCTTGAGGGCGTTTTTCCCAAAGTCGCTGGGCTAACAGGTGGATGGCTTGCTGCTGAATCCGGCGCAGGGTGCGGGAGGTGATACCCACGCACTTGGCCGCCTCTTCCTGGGTAAGGTTTTGGAGATATCGGCACGATAGCACCTCATAGACGAGACGAATTCGGGCATTCGGCGGGACATGGGGGGATGGTTTCAAGTTTTCAATTTCTTGAATAAACTTGGCTTGAAGGGGTTGAATGCCTTGCTTGGGCTCGATCCCGGTTACCTCCCACAATAACTGATGTGGCTGGAAGGTAGGGTCGTAAAGATGGGTCAGGCTATGGCGCAGATGCTGTTCAAATTCTTCAAAGGCACTCATTTGTCCTAATTGTGTCCTAATTGTGTCCTAATTGATTCCTAATATTGGCCGACAAAAACCCTAGTGTAATTATTGGAGTTAAGTATACTTAATACAAGGTGATAAGTCATCCTATCATGCCAATGCCATCTCGTCAAACTGGCTCTTAATTTGATGTTGCCCCTCACCTTTGGTCAGTATTTCATTCCGTTTATTCCCCCTGTTTCCTCTCTGAATATTGGGGCATCTGTGCTAGAGAAAGGAGGAAAGCATAATCCAGGAAGAGAAGAAGAATACAAGATTTTGAAAACATTGTATAGTTTTCATGTTGGGTGGCTTTTTCAATAAATAACCGGTCTAAAGGAGCAAGACGTTATTTATTAACAAAGCCCAAAGCCAAATTTTTGGGTCTTGCCCAGAACTACAACAATATCAAAGGAGATGAAAAAATGAAAAAGTTAAGTCGTCGTGATTTCTTGCGGATGGGTACGCTGACCACGGCCGGCGTTGTGGCGGCGGCCTGTGCCGGCCAACAAACCCCGGCTCCGGCGGAACAACCAGCAGAACAACCGGCGGAAGCCCCTGCAGAAAAAGAGGAAATGAAGGAAGAGGAACCAGCTGCTCCCGCCGCCCCTGAAGGTGTTACCATTCAGTATTGGCCCTCATGGGGCAACTTTGCCGCGGTTTGGGATGTACTCAGAGAGACGGATGAATTTAAGGAAGCTATCGGTAATAACCAGCTTGAGGTCAAGACCGGCTCACCATACGAAGCAATTCTGACCGCTGTCGCCGCCGGGACACCCCCGGATGCCGTTTCAAATTACCAGTATCTGGATTTAATGGCCCGTGGCGTACTGGCCCCCATTGATGATCTGGTAGCCGCCAGCTCGATTGTTAAAAAGGAAAATTATTTGGAAGGCAACTGGAACGATGGTTTCTACCAGGGTGTCATGTATGGCGTTCCGGCGATTGAATGTTTCTTGCGGTACGGCCTGAACTACAATGCCAAGATGGTAGAAGAAGCCGGACTTGATCCTGACGCCCCACCAACTACATGGGAGGATTGTTTGACCTGGCATGAGGCTCTGACCAAGTTTGATGATGCCGGCAACATGTTGCAAATCGGGCTGGATCCCTATGATGCCATGGGCGGTCAGCTCGCCATCCAGGACGGTTTTTACCCGGCAGTCTCGTGGAACTGGAAATGGTTTGATGCCGACACCGGCAAATTCAATTTAGACAACGAGATGATGATAGAGTCCCTTGAGATCATGGGTGAGTTTTACAAGATTGTCGGCCCAGACAACATGGCTTCTATGCGGGCAACTGAGGGACAAGGCGGCTGGGGTGGCTCGTTCAACGTTGGAGTGCAGGCAATGATTATTGAAGGATATTGGCATCCCGGTGAAACGGTGATCCAACAGCCTGACGTCGGCGAACTCAATCGCGCCTCGTGGGCGCCGGTGCCCGCAAGCCGCAAGGGCGTGAAGGTCCAAGGGACCGGCGGGCACTATGTTATCTTCTTCAAGGATGCCCCGAATACCGAGCCGATGTTCAAGATTGCCGAATTCCTGAACACCAATACTGCCTGCGACATCATCTTTAAGGATGTGGGTTGGCTGCCGGCGTTGAAGCCGTACCTCAGTACTGTGGATACAGCAGCGTTTCCTGGCCTACAATTCTACTTCGATAGTGTGGAGCAAGCCGATGAGTGGTCTTCGCCGGCCCGTTGCCCGATCACCTCGTACTGCAGCCAGCAATACCAGGAGTTGCGGGAGAAAGTATATCGAGAAGAGATGACCGCGGCCGATGCGGCGGCAGAGTTCCAGAAGCGCTGCGAGGACGAATACGCAGCCCAGGGTTTTAGTTAATCCGTTGCAGTGAGGCTTGAGCAGGCGAAGGTTTTGCCTGCTTGGCGACCTTAAGAGTTGTCCAAATAACAGCGCCAAGCTTTACTTGGACTCCGGTTTTGTCTGTAAATAACAAGCTAAAAAGGCAAAGTTGTTTGTGGATAAAGCCTCAGGTGGCCCGGCGTCTGCAAGGGCCGGGCCACCTTAACTACGTAACGTAGCTTCTGAAAGTTAATTGAGGTGAGTTATATGTCCATTTTAACCTTTAAACGACAGCGTATGTCGCCCTATGAACGCCGTAATCTATTACTCGGCTTGATTTTTATCTCGCCGTGGTTGTTCGGCTTTCTGGCGTGGACCATTTACCCATTGGCGTCATCTTTGTATTACAGCCTTCATCGTTATGACCTGGTGCGCCCTCCCGTCTTTTTGGGGCTGAAAAACTATGTAGATTTCCTTACCAGTGACCCCCATGCCGGCATTGTTTCATACAACACCCTCTACTATGTGTTCCTCAGTGCACCCCTGGGCGTGATTTCCGCCTTTTTGTTGGCCAGCCTGCTGAATACCCGCGTCTTCGGTCGGTCTACCTTCCGGGCGATATTTTTCTTCCCGGCCATCGTGCCGGCTATTGTAACGGCCATGGTCTGGCGCTTTTTGCTCAACGTCCAGTGGGGAGCGATCAATGCTGCCCTGAAGGGGTGGGGGTTACCGGTAATACCTTTCCTCGCCAATCCAGAGTTGGCCAAACCCTCTCTGATCCTGATCCATATGTGGGCCCAGGGCAACGCTATGGTCATTTTCCTGGCCACCCTCCAGGATGTGCCCCGGTCACTTTACGAGGCGGCGACGGTAGATGGCGCTAACGCCTGGCACAAGTTCTGGCACATCACCATCCCTATGTGCACGCCCGTTATCCTGTTCAACCTAGTGATGGGCTTTATCTATGGTTTCCAAAATTTTACGTTGCCGTGGTTGCTTACCTCAGGTGGACCAAACCAGGCAACCGAGTTTTTTGCCGTGCATCTTTATCGCAATGCCTTCTTGTACCTTCGTATGGGCAAAGCTTCAGCAATGGCTTGGCTTCTGTTTATCGTGATCGTACTATTCACGATTATCTTGTTCAAGTCGTCGGGTCGTTGGGTTTATTACGGCGGCGAATCGAGCTAAGGGCTCAGGATTTAATAACTTCCGCATTTTAGAGATAAACTCCTCTGAAAATCAATTTAATTTGTGGAAGTCATTTAGTACTCAATCCTAAGCAAGAAAGAGGGGAATTAGCAATGGCAGTTCAAACCGAGACAGTATCGTCCAAATCTTCCGCCCCGATAGCGTATACAAAAGGAGAGTTGCAGAAGCTAGGTATATCGGGGTGGATTACTGAGATTATCAAGTATCTGCTGCTGTTGGTGCTGGCGGTTAGCTTTGCTTTTCCATTTTATTGGATGATATCGTCAGCCCTCAAGGACGACCCGCAGATTTATACGGTTCCACCAATTTGGTTCCCGAACCCCGCCCACTGGGAGAATTTTTGGAATGGTTGGCATGTGCGCAATTTTAATCTCTTTGCGGTGAACACCATCGTTAGATTCGCTATCCCGGCGACAATCGGCGCAGTATTCTCATCTGCCTTCATCGCCTATGGGTTCTCGCGGCTGCGTTGGCCTGGTCGGGATGCGCTCTTTTTTATCTGCATCACCACCATGATGGTCCCTTATCAGGTGGTTATGGTGCCACTCTTTATCATCTTTAAGCAGTTAGATTGGATCAATACCTACCGTCCGTTGGTGGTGCCGGCCTTCTTCGGCAGTCCTTATTTTATCTTTATGCTGCGCCAATTCTTCCTGACCATCCCGCAAGAACTATCGGATGCCGCCCGCATTGATGGCGCCAGTGAATTTGGCATTCTGTGGTATATTATTCTGCCTCTGGCCAAACCGGCCCTAGCTGTTGTGGCCCTGTTTCAATTCATCTGGGC
>JAFGNV010000024.1 GCA_016926805.1 Anaerolineae bacterium | reverse complement strand
TCGGCCAGGGCTTGCAAATCGGTGCGGATGGTGACTTCCGACACGCCAAGCTGGCGGCTGAGGTCGGTAACCGACACGCGTCCCTCTTGCTCAATCAATTGCAGGATTTTTTGGCGGCGTTCTTCCAGAAACAGGTCTTTAACAGTATCCATTTTTGCTTTATTTATTTTTACTTTCGATTATTTGTATTTTATCGTGACATGAAAGAAATGTCAAATATGAAGAACATGGTGAATTACAGAGGCTGTGCTATAATTGGCGCAACAAGTAGCGAAAAACAACCACCAGCCAGTTGCCGCACAAAAACTGGTCTCGGCTTACAGCGAACCGGGTTACTTCAGCCAGGTTCGCTGATGGGGTCTGGCAAAAAACCAGTCCCCCCCGATGGTTATGGGCCGGAAAGAGATGGAATGATCAAACCATGATACTATCAAGGGGAGAATTTTCACTTGCCATAATGAGTGAGGGATGATATAATATGTCAAGTTGATGTTATGTAGACTCAGGAGTATTGTGTCTTCATTTGAAAGACGCGACCATTGTTGTTTAGCGGCGAATACCATATTATCATAGATTCGCCGGGTAAACGTAAGCTATGGCGGGGGTGGGGTCCAAGTAGTTATTAGGCCAGACGAAAAGGACGCTAGCAACCCATCCCCGCCATATCGCTCATCAGCACTGACCGGGCCGCCCGCTCTCAAAAATGTTAATGTTATGGAGAATCTTAAGAAAGAACTGGCAACCATTAATTCTCAGCAGTGGACGGTGCTGATTTCACTACTAACAGTGGTGAATATTGTGGTGTTGGGCGGCCTGATCTGGCTTCTGGCCGTGCAGTCGCCGGGAGACTTTCGTCGAGTCTTGGCTCAGGCTCCGGCCACCCGTACCCCTTTCCCCACCTTTACCCCGTCTCCGACCAACCTTCCCCCACCGACGCCGGTCAGTACCTATGTGCCTACCTGGACCCCCACCATTACGCTGACTCCTACCCCCACGGGAACGCCAACACCTGTTCCCACTGCCACCCCTATCCGTGCGACCAGTGTACCCATCCCCACTAATACACCTACGCCGGAGTATGATTATGTTGGCACCTTACGGCAATTGACCGCCTGCGAAAACCAGGGTAAACACCATATCTTTGCTTACGTGCGTGATCCAGCAGGCAACGGCCTTCCGGGAGTCAACCTGAGGGTGTTCTGGTTGGGCGGCAGCGGCGGCGAAGCCGTTATCACCACCGGTACCAAAGTAGAAGATCCTGGCCTAACCGATTTTGCCATGTTCAAGGGGGAGTATTATATTGAGGTGATGGATGGACTGAGTCAGGTGATTGGGCCAATCAGCCCTGACATTCCTCGGAATGAACTCTGTCCGGACAACGATAATACCGAGGCCAACTCGCTTTATCACTACTCATTTGAAGTTATCTTTACCAAGGTTCGCTAGTGAACGATGCAGCGTTGGAAACCCTGGCAAATTGCGTTTTTAGGATATTTGCTGTTGCTCAATTGCGTGGTGCTGGGGGCGTTAGCTTATGTGGGCTTTAGCCAGAATTTCTGGCGCTCTCCCCGTCCGACACCCGCACCAGTTGTTTTGGTTTCGCCTGCCGTGCCGATTGTTGTTGCTTCTCCAACATTTACCACTGTGCCGTTTCCCACAGCCACTCCCTCGCCGCTCACTCAGGCTGAGCAAGTCAGTCTGAGTGAGATGAGTCCAACTACAACCCCTACCCCTATTCCGCCGGTCAACATCGAACCTGTCCCCGTGCCTTCAAAATCAATGACGGCAACCACTACCGTTGAACTTCTGGCCGCCGTGATTACTGCCATACCAACATCGACACCGTTGCCAACCTATACGCCTCAACCGACTTTGACATCCTCTACCACGCCGACTCATACACCGCAGCCAACGGAAACGCCCACAGCTACAACCACCCTTACCCCTTTGCCAACCCGCACACCCCGACCTACGGCAACATCTACCTCTCCGCCAACCCTAACCCCTACCCCTCGACCTTCGGCCACGCCGACGCATACTCCAACCGAAACTCCTCGACCCACGGCCACGTTTACCCGCCCGCCGACCCACACTCCGCAACCGACGACCACCAACACACCTTTGCCCACCCCCACGGCTGTGTCGGCCGGTCAAGAGCCAACCCCGGCGGCGGTGGCAGTCTTAAATGAGTCTATAAACCAATATATCCACCCCGATCAGGTTCCGGTTGGCGTAGCCATACCCGTCAAGGCTATCCCTTTGACCAATGGCAGTATTGCCCTGAGTTGGGAACCAATTGAAAGTGCCCAACAATACCGCATTTATAGTGATATGGGCACAGGTTACGGGGTGTTTGTCTACAAAGCCCATACGGCTGCACAGCCGGCCTTTGTGGACGAGATGCTACGGCCCGGGATGACGTATCGTTATCGGATTACTCAAATGGCAGGTCGCCAGGAAACTGTTTTTGCCCGGGTTGATTTAACCACCTTTGCCGACAAGGTTCCCGCCAGCGACACGCTGCCCGGTCAGGCCAGTGTCCCAACCGCCAGGGTAATGGCCGAACCCACTGCCCTGCCGCCTGATGCGATTCTGCTCGGCTTGGTGAGTGATCATAATTTTATCGACAACTTCAACACCCTGACCATTGTCGGAGAAGTGCGGAACGATTCGTCCCAAAATGTAGGTGAAACTGATCTCACCATCACCTTCTACGATGCCGCCGGGGTGGTCATCGACATGGCCAATGGCGAAACCCTGCTCGACGTGATTCCTGCCGGTGAAACCTCGCCCTTCCTGATTTCGCTCACCCGTCCTATTGGTTTGGCCTCGTACAGCTTGCGAGCCATTGCCCGACCCGTTGAACCCAAACCAACTGCGCAATTGGCCGTCATTGAAGTCAGGCGGTTTGAAGACGACGCCGGTTTCTTTCACATTAAAGGGACTATCCAAAATGCCGGTAATACGGTGGCCAAACGAATCAAAACCGCCGCGGTTATCTATGGGCGCGATGGCCGGGTGATTAATGTAAATTTTGCCTACGTTAATCCTCCCAATCTGGCTCCCGGCGAGCGGGCCTCCTACGATATCATCTTTACTTATTATCCCGCCTATTTCCAACAAGTGGTTATTCCGTTTGAAGAATAGTGTTGTTTTGCTTCTATACTTTTTTTGATGTAAAACCTCCAATTTTATAAACTTTATTAATATAAAAGTTAATAAATTAATCCCAAAGTTGACAAAACAAACAGCCTCCTCTATAATCTTACCGTTCATTATCGAGTTATGATGGCGAGCAGGTTTGTCTTGCCGATAAACAAGGTTTGCACCTGCATTTATAGAGGAGGATCCCGGTGGCGCGAATTCTATGGGTAGAAAAACAGATTGACTACGAACCGCAGGGCATTATGTCCATGTCGGCGGTGCTTAAAGAGGCCGGGCATGACGTGGCCTTGATCATTGCGGCTCAGGAAGACCCGGTGCAGGTTGCCAAAGCGTACCAGCCCGATATCCTCGGCTATAGTACCATGACGGGGTCGCAGCATTATTATTTTAAACTCAACCGTCGCCTCAGGGAAGCCTTGAATGGCCAGAGCAAGCGGGTATTATCGGTTTTTGGCGGCCCACATCCTACCTTTTTTCCTGATATTATTCACGAAGAGGGGGTGGATGGAGTTTGCGTGGGCGAGGGCGAAGGTCCAATCGTTGACCTGGCCAATGCTCTGGATAATGGCGGCTTCCATCCCAATCTCGCCAATTGGTGGTTTGATGTCGATGGTGAAATTGTTAAAAATCCGGTGCGGCCTCTCATCCGCAAGCTGGGTGATTTACCTATGCCCGACCGCGAACTGATTTACAACAAACACGCGCCCACCCGCAACAGCCCCATCAAACACTTTATGGCCAGCCGGGGGTGCCCCTACCATTGCACCTACTGTTTTAACCACGCCTGGTATAAAATCTACGCCCGCGAAAAACGCGGCTATCAGCGCACCATTGATTCCGTCATCGAAGAAGTTAATTGGGTTCGTGAGCGGTATCCGTTAGAACAGGTTGTTTTTCTGGATGACCTATTCATTATTTACATGGACTGGTTGGAAGAATTTGCGGAGCGTTTTCCCAAAGAAGTTGGCTTACCCTTTTTCTGCAACGTGCGTTCTAATCTGTTGACCCCCGAAAAAGTTGCGTTGCTCAAAAAAGCCGGGGCCAATACGGTGAGTATGGGTATCGAAGCCGGTAACGACCGGCTGCGTAACGACTTGCTTAAACGCAAAATGTCCCGGGAAACTATTATCGAGTCGGGCCGGATGTTACACGAAGCCGGTATTAACCTGACTGCCACTAACATTCTGGCCTTGCCGACTGCTACCCTGGAAGATGATTTTGAAACCATGCGCCTGAATGCCGCGGCCAAGGTAAAATATGCCCACGCTTTCCTGTTCCAACCCTATCCGGCTACGGAACTGGGGGAGTTCACCGAGCAGAATGGTCATATGGCCGGCAGTTTTGAAGACATTGGGGCCATTGCCTGGGATAGGTCCATCCTGATCCGAGACGAGAAAGAGAAAAACCAGATGGAAAATCTACAACGCTGGTTTGCAATTGGCGTCGAGCATCCCTGGATGGAACCCGTAATCCGCCTGTTAATCAAGGTGCCACGTCATAAATTTATCGATATCCTTTACTGGTGGAATCACAAATTATGGAAAGGTTGGGCCATTACCCGCCGGGTGCATCCGATCAAGATTACGCCCAAAAAGATTTGGCAAAACGCGATCCATTTTTTACAGCTGGAAGCGTAAGGTCAGGGAAACTACAACTTTCCTGGGGCCCTTCCCGGTGTCGATCTGATTTCAATTTCTTGTTCCCACCCTCAGTTTGGGAACAAGAAAACCCGGAACATGCTCACGCAATCCTGTGCCTTCGTTTGGCAGACCTCCGAGATTCTCAAACCTCGGGGGTCTGTTTGTTATCTATATTCTAACCTTTGACACCCACCCTTAATCTACATATAATGAACTCCCTTTACAGTTCGTTTATTGTTGCTCTACCTCCGCGTCCGGAGCTGTCTTTCGCCAGTAGCAAGAGTTGCCCAAATGGAATTTGAAATTTACGCGTTGCCTCGCTTTAGCGGAAGCGTATCCGGTAAATGGGGTGAAACTGATGCCAGTTCGCTGGCAAAAGGATAGCTGACGTGTTACTTAATATCCATCCTGAAGTTGAAGCCGTGTTGGAAAAGGGTGGGCCGGTGGTGGCGTTAGAGTCAACCCTGATTACCCACGGTTTTTCCATACCTGAAAATGTGGAAATTGCTCTTTCAATTGAGCAGGTCGTTCGTGAGCAAGGCGCTGTCCCGGCAACTGTTGCCATTTTGGGTGGAGAAATTATTGTGGGATTAACCCCAGCGCAATTAGAATATTTGGGAACCGCCAAAGACGTGCGCAAGTGTTCTCGTCGAGATTTCCCCATCGCCGTAGCCCGCTACGAGGATGGTTCGACGACGGTGGCCGGGACGATGATTGTGGCCCATAAGGTTGGTATCCGCGTGTTTGCCACCGGCGGGATTGGGGGGGTGCATCGGGGGCACTGGTTTGATGAGTCGGCGGATTTGTTAGAGTTGGGGCAAACGCCAGTGGCCGTGGTGTGCGCCGGAGCCAAAGCTATTTTAGATTTACCTTCAACTCTGGAGGTGTTGGAAACGCAAGGCGTGCCGGTAATTGGATATCAAACCGACGAATTTCCGGCGTTTTACTCCCGGCAGAGTGGTTTGCCGGTGGATCTGCGGGTTGACAGTCTGGCTGAGATTGCCGACCTCATTTGTGCGCGTGAAGCGTTGGATCTAAAGATGGGATTATTGGTGACCGTTCCTATTCCGGTAGCAGATGAATGGCCCGCTTCCGAGGCGCAGGTAGTTATTGATCAGGCCGTGGCCGACGCTGAGCACGAAGGGGTTGTTGGCAAAGCCCTTACCCCTTATCTACTGGAGCGGGTCAGCGAGCTTTCGGGCGAGCGCAGTAAAAAGGCCAATATTGCCCTGTTGCTTAACAATGCGCGGGTGGCAGCGCAGATTGCCTGCGCCCTGGCTTCAGAAAAGTGAAGGGCCAGACCCCATATCTGACAGGATTACGGTTCATTCGCGCCAGGTGAACCATTGGGTTGCATACTGGCGCGCCAATTGCCGGGATCATTGGGATCGCCGTTAGGATGGATGAGCACTAACGAATCGCCCCGACCATCTGGACTGATGGGCCAGCCATTTTCATCATCGTATTCAACCGATATTAATGGAATTCCCCCGGAATCTTTTAGAGTGAGACGTTCGCCGCCGTTGGAAAGTTGGCCCTGGTATACACCGCCAATTTTCACCTGAGGATATCTTTGGGCAAATGCCTCAGGGTTGCGAACCAACACAATTGATTCTCCGGCCGGTAAAATGGGTGTATGAAGCGAAAAGGTGAAACGGATACCCTCAATGGCCATGTTTGAAAGATCTATGCCACTATTGCCGCTATTCTTTAGCTCAAGAAATTCGTAGGCCCCTCCCCCCACAGGATTATACATAATTTCGGAGAACCGGAGTTGCTGATCTTGGCTGATGACCCGAAACGTTGCTTCGTGTAGCGCGCTCCATATTTTTTCCGAGTTGGTTGGTGAATCGTCGAGCAGGGTCCGGGCTTTGATGTGCGTGGTATCGGTTAGCACTACAGGCGAGTTGTAAAGCTGGGCGTGAGGGGCAAGTTCTCCCGTACCCGGCGCGCGCGGATCAGAGCCATCGGTAGTGTAATAAATGATGCCATCGAGAACGGTCATGGTCAGGATAGAGCCAGGTTTAACTAAACCACTGGCTTGGTTGAAATCCGGCGGATCCAGGGGGGGATAGTAGCCAGCTTCACGAGCCAAGACCATCAATCGGGCGGCATTACCTTCCATTTGGGCCAAAACATCATCTCTGGCGTGAAGCCAATCCTGGCGGGTAAGTGGTGTTTCTTCCCAGGCATCTCCCCAGCGGGCCGACTCGCCCACAATAGCCCGGTCAATGGTGTTGGTCAACCTGAGCCAGCGAGCCTGGGAATTGGCATCGGTGAGCGCGCCGTCATTATCCAGGTGCCGGTACATCCGGTCGGCAAACTGAATTTTAAAGTCGGGGTTTTGGAACAAAATTTCAAAGATGGGCCTGACAATATTGGGCCAGAGGGCCGGATTTGTGTCGCCCAGGCGGATCCTGGCTCCTGTTACCCAGGTTCTTTCTCCATCCCAGGTAAAGAAGCGGAGTTTGTCCGGGGGGTTTTCGATACTGGCGTACCAGTTATTATGAGGCCAATCTTGGGTGCCAGCATACCAGTTCAAGATGATGTAATCACTGAATTGAACGGGATCAATATAGGGGGCAATGGCGGCATATTTATCTTGGGGGCTGCTGTTTCTAAACTCTCTAAATAGGTCTTCAATCCGGTCATCGGCGCCGTCAACCAGACCGGCTTGATTGATAACGTACCAGTCTTTTTCCTGACCCCCTAAATAAGCCGCAATAAAGGCCGCATCTGGTCTTTCTACCACGTTATACAGCCCCCAGTACAGCCCATTAAGATAGAGATGAACAAACGTGCCGTGGGCCCCAAGCCCCGACATAGCAATTTGAGAGGAACGTAACCATTCATCGCGGGTGTAGGCGGCCAATCTGTTTTCCCGCCACTCATTTGGGTGACCGCCGTAGCTCCGGCTCACGCCGCCGCGCAAAATAATGGTTTCAAATTCCGCCAAAGGAGAGTCGGGGAAGAGGGGATATTCCAACTTGGTTGCGCCGTATTCTCCTCTAAAGAAAAGGCGAAAGGAGTGTTTGGGCACAAATTCTCGCCGTCCGGCATTACCCTGGATTCTAAGACCTGCATTAATTTGAAAACCTTGTCGGGAGTCATCGGGATAGATCAGTTCAACCGAGGCCGGACGTTCCCAATTTCGCCCCCGTTCCATTGGATTTGAATACAGGTCGGTAAAGCTTTGCCGGTCGGTCACAATGGATATTGAGGGGATGGATTTGAGATCATCCTTGATGGTGTGGCGGTAAAGCGGGTCGTTAACCACTTCCGGGTCCATTTCGTAGTCGGCCTTAACCGGTTGACCGATGCGGTATCCGCCCAAGTCTTCTGATGACAGACCCCAGGTCATAGGGAAACCGGCTGGCGCGGCAGGTTGCGATAAAACATCTTCCAGAAAAATGTAGCTCTGGGTATCTACATAAGAAGGTAGAGTGCCTGGGATAAAGGCAGCGGCGCGGATCAGGGTAGTCGAGTCAATGGGGATGGGTTGGTTGTAAACAAGGCCGTGATTGCTCGTGGGGTTGGAACCATCGACGGTGTAGTGGATGGTTGCGCCAGGCGTGGCCGTGGTTAATGTTAGGGTGAAGGGGGCATCGAAAAAACCACGGGTTACACTGAACTGCACGTCGGACACAACGCCCGGGCGGGCTGACGTTTCATCATTGGCGTTGCCGGGGGTGGGGTTGAGCAAATAGCCGTAGGCCAGGTCATCGCCATAACGCCCGTAGGCCACATTGCTGAATTGTCTGGGCGTCGAGACCGCGTCGATGAATTCGTCATCGAGCACGTTATAAAGCCCCAGAAACCCGGTCTGCTTGTTGAGCCTGAAATTGGTGTGCAGTTTTCCGGCTGGCTCAAGGGGTTTTCGATTTTTACCGGAGGCAAAAATCACCTGATAATCGCCACTACCCAGGATCATATCGGGGAAAGTCCATTTTTCCGGCTGCTGAGGGTTATCGGTTAATGACCAACCTCCCAAATTGACCGGCCAGGGGCTGCGGTTGTGGATTTCGATCCAATCTGATGTATCGCCATCTTCATCGACCAGGCCGCTACCATTGGCGGCCACAAATTCGCTGATGATCAATTCACCCTGGCTTTCCTGGGGAAAGGCAGCCCAAACCGGCGAGGTAGCAATAAGCAACAGCGCAACGGTGATAAGAAAAAACTTCTTTTTGTTACCTGCCTGGATGTTCATCTTGGGTAAAAAACTTAAACTTTGTTAAAGCGGGGATACCAAAGAAATCCGTTACGGTTTCGATTGCTCGCCTTTTAGCCCCGCTACATTTACAAAAATTGTCCCTGTTCATCCCTCAAAATTCGGTCCAGCAATCGACAGAGCGTAGACTTTTTCATCCAGATACTTCTGGCTGGCGGCCTGTATTTCTGCTTTGGTTACGGCATTGATGATGTCGGGATAGCGACTGATAAAATCATCGCCCAGTTTATATAGTTGCATGTCCAGTAGAATGCTGGCCACCCCTTCGTTGGTCTCCATTTGCAGCGGCATGATGCCGGTTAAATAGGCTTTGGCATCGGCCAGTTCCTGGTCGGTGACCGGTTCCTGGCGGAGGCGGCGTATCTCTGCCAGAATCAGGCTGACGGCTTTGCCGATGCCAGCATGATTAACTCCGGCATAGGCAAACCACGGACCTGGCCCATTTCCCCCTTGCAGGTTTGAGTTAACGTAATAGGCCAGGCCTTCGGTGTCGCGCACACTTTGACCAATCCGCCCGCCCAAACCCAATTGACCCAGGATGGTATTGCCCACATAGGCCGCGTAAAAATCGTCGGCCCGGCGATTCGGCCCCATCCAACCCAAAACCAAATCGGCCTGCGATTTGTTTTCCATAGGATGCATACATTGTGCTGTTTCTGTTAAGGGGCGGGGTGGCGGCAACGTAGTATCGGGCGGCGAGTGGTCAGGCTGCCATTGTCCAAGCGTGGCTTCGAGGGTTTGATAGACCTGCGCTCCGGTTATATCGCCGACCACCACCACGATGCCAGCCTGAGGATGAAGTTGGTGATAAAAACCTAGCAGGTCATCACGAGTCAACCCGGGAATGCTTTTTAGGGTGCCGTCAATGGGACGGCCATAAGGATGGTCAAAGGTATAGAGCATCTCCCGAAAGTAACGACCAGCCAGGGTACGGGTGTCGTCCTCGTCCTCTTTGAGGTCGGTGATAATCTGCCCGCGAAGCTTTTCAATCTCATCAGCCGGAAAAGTTGGGCAAAGCAGATTATCGGTCATCAGTTCTATGAGAAGTTTAAAATCCTCGGCCAGGCTTTTGCCGCCAAAGCCGGTCAGGTGACGCCCGGTATTGACATATACACTGGCGGCAACGGATTCTACAATTTCGTTAATTTCGGTATAGGTGTGCTTTTGAGTGCCCCGGCGCATCGCGCTGGTGGTAAAAGACGCCAGACCAATTTCATCCACCTTCTCCAGATTAGCTCCACCTTGCAGGTAGCTGCGTACCACCACACTATGAGCGTGGTGATTTTCTTTAACAATAACGGTGATGCCGTTGGACAGTGTGTATGTAGTAAATGTCAGATCCAATGTTGGCTCCTTATCTTGTGGCGTAGGGCTTGAACAAGCGTCTTTCCTAATCCTTACTTGCTGTTTTTTACCCCCTGATCGGTTCAAACCACCCCATCGTCCGGTTGGCGGGTTGTAGATATTTTTGGGCCACGCGTTGAACATCGGCCGCGGTGACGGCCGAAAGGTTGTCGACAAAGGCGTCAAAACGGCGCCAGTCGCCCAGCATTTCCATTAAACCCAGCCACTGGGCCTGGTTGCTGACTCGTTCCAGGGTGTAAGCAAACTGGGCCTGAACCTGCTTGCGGACGCGAGCCAATTCGTCTTCTGAAACCGGCTCCTGATGCAAGCGGCTGATTTCGGCGTCCAGGGCCGTTTCAAATTCCTCCAGCGAATGACCGTCGCGGACGGTGCCATAAAAACGGAAGGCGTCCGGGTCGATGCTGAGTTGGAAATGCGCCCCAGCGTAGGCGGCAATTTCGGTTTCTACCAACGCGCGATAAAGCCGGGCGCTGCGGTGGGTAGGAGGGCCGCCACCAAAGTTGACTCCGGATAGAATCGCTTCCAGCATCATCAGGGGAAAGGTATCTTCAGCGTTGCCGGGGCAGGTATGGTAGACAGATTGAATGTAGGCGGTGGTCCCGGGCTGCCGCATCACCACGCGGCGTTCGCTCTGTTGGGGTGGCTCTTTGATCTGCATTGCTGGTGGCGTGGGACCGGCAGGAATTGGCCCAAATAACTCCTCAATACGGGCCTGAACTGAGTCTATGTCGATATCACCGACAATGACCAAGGCCGCATTATGTGGGCCGTAATACATTTTGTAGTGTTGGTAAAGGTCATCCCGGGTGATGTTGCGTAAATCGTCTTTCCAACCAATAACCATGTGGCCGTAAGGATGCACCCGAAATGCCGTGGACATCACTTCTTCGTATAGGGCCCATTCCGGTTCGTTCTCACTGCCTTCGCGCTCGGAGATAATTACGGTGCGTTCGCTATCCACTTCAGCCGGATCGATAACAGAATTGGCCATGCGGTCGCTTTCAATACGCAACCCCAAATCGAGCCGGTCGGCGGGGAGGGTTTCAAAATAGGCAGTGTAGTCCTGGCCGGTGAAACCGTTTAGTACGCCGCCGTTGCGGTTGACTTCTAGCATGATGCTGCCTTTGGGGAAAGTGGGCGTGCCTTTGAACATCATGTGTTCAACCCAGTGAGAGATGCCGGTTTTACCCGGCTGCTCATTGCGTCCACCCACGCGATACCAGATCCAATTGCTCACCACCGGGGCGGTGTGAATGGGTTTGAGCAATATTTTCAAGCCATTGTCCAGGTTGTAATCAATTACCTCGTTGCCGGTTGTTTTGCTCAAGGTTGACTCCTGAAGTGGAATAAATTTTTAATTTGTAGCGGCAGCCTCGGCCAGTGCCAGAATCAAGGCGGCGTAAGCCACAACTGCCTCTTCCATCTGGGCCAGGCTTATCCGTTCCTGGTTGGTATGGGCCAGCTTTTCATCTCCGGGGCCAAATCCCACGGTGGGAATACCGGCTGTCATAAGATGTCCACCATCGGTGGCAAAGCGCCAGATGTCCACACCATCGTCTCGACCCAACACATCTACCAGGGTGGCATGCGCTGCTTGCACAAACGGGTCATCCTCGGCCAAAAGAAAGGATGGAAAGATGTCGGGCAGCGTGGTTCGTAGTCCTGTGTAGGTGGTAAATTCAGAACTGGCAATTTCTATGGTTGTTTCGTTCTCGGGCAGACAGCTATTGAGCAAGGCCCGAATTTTGGCCACAATCGTTTCCGGCGACTCGCCGGGTACGTTGCGCCAGTCCAGGGTCAAACGAACCTCGCCGGGGATCACGTTGGGGCTACGCTGGTCGGTTACATACAGGGTTGGCGTTACGGACGATGCGCCAACGCCTTCTTCCCGGGTCATCTCCATTATGGGCAACCTGGTCAAAAAGGTTGCGGCGCTGTAATGCGGATTTACGCCCAGATGAGGCGTGCTGGCATGGGCCGAACGTCCCTTAAAGGTAAGATGCAGCCCTACCCGTCCCCGATGACCCCGACGAAGCGTATTGTGGCTTGGCTCGCCACAAATGGCGGCGTCGGCTTGCAGATGCGAGGTGAGATGGCGGGTGCCCAAGCCACCAACTTCTTCCATCACCGGCACGGTCATCAAAATGTCGCCGGGCGGGGAAAAATCAAGTTGTTTAAACAGGCTGGCGGCGTAAATCATGCATGCCACCGGCCCTTTCATGTCAACCGAGCCTCGGCCCCACAACTCGCCGTCAACAATTTGACCGCTAAATGGCGGATACGGCCATCCTGCGGCGGGACCGGGATCGACGTGATCCATGTGGCCGTTGAGTAATATGGTCGGCCCCTGGCCGCCGCTAATTTTGCCGATAACATTACCTGCTTCGTCGGTCCAAATCTTATCGTAGCCAAGATTCTTCATCTCGTAACTAATGGCGGCGGCAATCTCACGTTCCTGGCCTGACCGGCTGGGAATCTGCACAATTTGCCGGGCAAACGCGATGGTAGCGGCCTGGCGTTCTTGGGCGATGGTCTGGATATTGGCTAAGGGAATAAGCATAGCTTTAATCTGGTTTTAGATATAAAAAGCAGTGCACCCAGCCGGGCGACACTGCTTGGCAGACAATGTTGATGGATTGGCTCTAAACCTTGACTGCTTGGCTCAGGGCCTGCCTCAAATTATCGACGCTGGTAAAATTCTCGTCTTTTTGTGACAACATCACCATTGAGACATCCATAAACGGCACGGCTACTTTTTCGCCATCCTTACCACCGCGCTGTACAAATCCGGCTTCGCGGTCGTGAATGGGGTAAAAGTAAGTCATGGCTTGCCTGAGTCGTTCCTCAATGTTCTTATGTAACTGGGCTGCTTTGTTGGGCACGGTGATGATGATAAACTGGTCCTCAATTGGATGGCCAACAAAGTCATCAATACTCCCTAACTCATCAACGGCGCTGGTGAGGGTGAGGGCGATTGCTCTGAGAACGTCATCGCGGGCCACAAAGCCGTAAATTTCGTTGAATCTGTCCAGGCCGTGAATATTAATGGCCAATGCCGACCAGCTCTCGCGCTCCAGCATCAAACCAAGACGGTCGGTGGTGGGTTTGTCGCCGGGCAGGCCGGTGATGGGGTTATTTTGGCTGCCGGCCCGTCGTAGGGCATTCCGGACACGCAGCCGCAATTCTTGCACATCAAAGGGCTTGGTGATGTAATCAATAGCCCCCAGTTTTAGGCCGGCAATACGGTCGTCTCGCTCGCGGCGTTCGGTGACAAAAATAACGGGCAGGCGGCTGGTGCGAATATCGTCTTGCAGATGTCGGCCAACCTCAAAACCGCCAATATCAGGAAGGCGGACGTCTAGCAGGATTAAGTCGAGGGTCTCCGCCCGACATTTATCCAACGCTTCTTGTCCGCCCCCGGCAGTTACGACTCGATAGCCTTGTGCTTCAAAATAGACCCGGAGCATCTCGGAGGTATCCGGGTCATCTTCAACAATCAACAGGGTGTGTTTCATCCTTTGTCTTTCCCTGTTGGGTAATTAATGCTGGTTAGGGTTAAGAGCATTCGTTAATTAGTTTAATTAAGGGGTTCTTTGTAAATGTAGAACACGCAATTATCCGCCCCGTTGGCTTTACATTCCATTTCTTCTACTTTAAAGTCTTTTCCGCCACTTACCCAACGTAAACCTTCCTGTAAAATCCCAACGGCGCCATAACAGATGTTACGATCACTGGTTCGGCCATAACAAACAGGGCATTGAAAAATGGTGTAAATAAAATGCTCGTCGGCCTCTTCCACCTCGCTGTGCTGGTCGCTAAACTTGGTAAAAGTTTCGGCCATGGCCTTAAGGCCAACTTTTAACTTTGTGGCCATAGGAATTACTTTAAAAGCCAATTCACTGGCGCCCACCACCGAGCCAAACTCACTCAGCCCCTGGGCAAAAGCCGCTCGACCGGCTCGCAAGGCCAAACCACGGCCACCGCGGGGGCCATACATCTCTTCAATGGCCTGGCCAAGCGCGCCAAAATCGGCAAAATCAAACTCACGGGCCAGGTTGTTGGGTGGAAAATTGTCGATCAGTTCCGGAACTTTGGCCAGGTTCAGAACGGCTTTAATACCATTGGTTCCCATGACCTCTTCCATCGCCATCAGGTATATGCGTCCCATTTTGTTGGGATAGTAAAGGCCACTTTTTTCTACTGCCACTATGTCCACCTCCGTGGGTGTTGTGAGATGTGAATCTGTCCGGGTTTTCCAAAGGTGCTTGAATTACAAGAGCCAATTATCAGCCTCGGCTCCCTCATCACTGGCGCAACTAATTTCCTGTCGCCAACGACGTTTAAGTATACCCCAAGCTACCGCAAAATGTCAACTGGTAACACTTTGTCTTTCATAAAGAAAGGGGACAAAGGATGTTTGTTCTCTATGGCATACCCAATACATCAGGCAAAAATAGCCTCAAAACTTTGCGAGTCTAGCGTTTCTTCCTTTAATAATCGTTGGGCAATTTCTTCCAGTTTGGCTTTATTTTCCACAAGGAGTTGTTTGGCTTTTTCGTAGGCGCTGCCCACAATGCGGCGGACTTCGTGGTCGATTTGACGCGCAATTTCATCGCTGTAGTTGCGTTGCTCGCCAATTTCTTTACCCAGAAAGACTAATTCGTCTTTTTCCCCAAAGGTTAAGGGGCCCAGTTTTTTACTCATCCCATATTGGGTGACCATGGCCCGGGCCAGTTTGGTGGCTTTGTTCAGGTCGTCGCTGGCGCCGGTTGTTATTTCATCAAAAATAACTTCCTCTGCGGCGCGACCGCCGAGCATGGCCGCCAACTCGGCTTCGAATTTTCTTTGATGCTCCAGGTAGCGGTCCTCAGCCGGAAGCGAAATAACATATCCGCCACCTACTCCCCGCGCAATGATACTTACTTTGTGCACGGGATCACATTCTGGTAACAATTTTCTCACCAGGGCGTGGCCAGCCTCGTGATGAGCAATAATGCGCCGCTCTTTTGCGGGGATAACCCGGCTCTTGCGTTCCGGGCCGGCAATGACTTTTTCTATAGCTTCTTGCATGTCTTGCATGATGATTTGTTTTCTACTGCGCCGGGCGGCGAGGATGGCCGCCTCGTTCACCAGACTTTCGATATCGGCCCCCACAAAGCCGGGAATTTGTTTGGCGATCACGCCCAGGTTAACGTCGCCGGCCAGGGGCTTGCCTTTGACATGGATTTTTAAAATTTGCTCCCGGCCCAACCGGTCGGGCCGGTCAAGGACCACCCGCCGGTCAAAGCGGCCGGGACGCAACAGGGCCGGGTCTAAAATGTCGGGCCGGTTGGTGGCGGCAACCACAATAACATTGGTATCGGTATCAAACCCGTCCATCTCGACCAGAATCTGGTTCAGGGTTTGCTCGCGTTCGTCGTGGCTGCCCCCCAAACCCGCCCCACGATGCCGCCCCACGGCGTCAATCTCATCCATAAAGATGATACAGGGACTGTTGCGTTTGGCCTGGTCAAACAGGTCTCTTACCCGGCTGGCGCCCACGCCGACAAACATTTCCACAAATTCCGAGCCGGAGATACTAAAGAAAGGCACGCCTGCTTCGCCGGAAATGGCCTTGGCCGTGAGCGTTTTGCCACAACCCGGTGGGCCAACCATCAACACCCCCTTGGGAATCCGCGCTCCCAGCGAGATGAATTTTTCCGGTTCGCGGAGGAATTCAACAATTTCGGCCAGTTCCTGTTTGGCTTCGTCAACCCCGGCCACATCATCAAAGGTAACGGTGGGTTTGTCGCCGGTAAACATCCGCGCCCGGCTTTTTCCAAAACTCAGGGCCTGATTACCCGCACCTTGGGCCTGGCGCAAGATAAAGAAAAAGAAACCGCCGATGAGAATGAGCGGAAATAGGGTGGCCAGGATTGTCAACCAACCATCCCAGGCGCTGCGAGGCGAAATGATTATTTTTATATTTGCCAATTGTTTCGGGTTGACTCCCAGCAGGGTTAGCGTTTCGGTTACACTGACTCCATTTTCCTTGTTGGAGGTGATCTCTGAACCGTCTTTTAGCTTGATAGTTAGTTCATCCTGATCAACCTTGATGGATTCAACCTTACCCTCATTGGCCAAGTTCACCACCGCCGACAAATCAACAACCTGTGAGGTGTCGGTTCTTAAGATGAAGGCTCCATATACAAAGGCCAAAACAAGTAGAACCAATACCACCAATAAGGCCCGGGATAATCTCATAATTAGTTTACCTCAAACATAAATACTGAATACCACAAACTATACCACGCGCCATAGGGAGAGTCAAAAATAAAAGAAAAGGGCTAATCATTTGCTGCATGCTCTTACCACGTGGTAGAATTGGCCTTTATTTTTTGGATAAAGTAAAATTTGATGTATCAGGATACTATGGCAAGATGAATACAACTGAAGCACAACATAAGCGCACTTTCAAAGATTATCTCGGTCTCACTGCCCGTGGTTTTGCCATGGGTTCTGCCGATGTGGTGCCTGGTGTGTCCGGCGGCACCATGGCCTTTATTTTGGGTATTTACGAAGAACTCATTACCTCTATTCGCGACCTGGGCAGTCCCAAAACGGCCAGATTGTTGATGGGCTTAAAATTCAAGCAGGCATACAACGAACTCCCCTGGCGATTTTTAGCTGCCTTGGGGATTGGCATTTTGCTGGCCATCCTCTCGCTGGCCCGATTTTTGGAATACATGCTCACCCATCAGCCGGTGATGATCTGGTCCTTTTTCTTTGGGTTGGTGCTGGCCTCTATTTTTACCGTAAGTAAACGGGTCAAGCAATGGCATTGGACAAGATTTGCGGGCCTGGTGATTGGGGCTGTGTTTGCCTATATCTTGGTGGGGCTGGTCCCAATGCAAACGCCAAACGCCCCCTGGTTTCTGTTTTTAAGCGGATTCTTGGCCATCTGCGCTATGATTTTGCCCGGCATTTCCGGGGCTTTTATTTTGGTGTTGTTGGGTAAATATGAATACGTGTTATCGGCTGTTAACAACCGTGATATTGTGACACTTTTTATTGTTGCGGCCGGAGCGGTGGTGGGCCTTGTTTCTTTTGCCCAGATTCTGGGCTGGTTTTTTAAACGTTATCACGATGTCACCGTGGCGGTGCTGATGGGGTTTATGCTCGGTTCGTTGCGCAAAATTTGGCCGTGGAAAGAAACGGCTGAATTTATCGAACGCCACGGCGTGCAAACTCCCATTCGACAGGTGAATGTTCTGCCTGATGCTTTCAACGGTGAAGTAGCGCTGGCCATTCTGCTGGCAATTATCAGTTTTGGCCTGGTATTGGTATTGGACTACCTGGCTTCGCGCCGAAAAGACGAGCTAACCACAGAAAAGTTAGCCGAAGAGGCTGGTAGTTGACAAAATCAATACGAGGACAGCCTTCAGGCGTCCCCGTTTTTTTTCTCGTTCGCTCGTTCCCAAACTCCAGTTTGGGAACGAGCGAGAATGAGGAACTTGTTTAATTTTGGTTCCTTAGAGCTTGGTTGGATAGATGGGCTTCTTATTCAGGCGGCCGGGTCGGCTTGGGGTGAAATGGCGGTGGTGGCTGAGATGGGGAGGGTGAATACGAGGGGGGTATCACTCCCATCGGACGTCCATCGGCGCGTTTTTCGCGGGGACGAGGAACTGAGACAACTTGTATATCGCCGCTGGCTCCCAGCAGGCGCCCCAAACATCCCGGCTTGGATTTTACGGCTTTTATATCCGGCGCGGGCATTGATTGCGCAGTGGTTATGGCCTCGATGGCCAGTTGTTGCGTTGAGACAATTTTGGCGTCGAGTTCCTGACGCAGGGTCTCGCGCTGCCACTCGTTTTCCTGCCGCGCCTGGGCCAGATTTCGTTCTACATCCAGAATCCGTTCACGCAGACGATTATTTTCTTCCTTTAAGTTGAAGTTGTCCTGAATCAGCACGCCCATCAATTCCCGGTTTGCGGCCTGGCTATTGAGAATGCTCTTTTGACTCTCCGACAAGGTAGCCAGGGTATTGGTTAAAAAGGCCACCGCGGCTTCGTTTCCGTTTGAGGCAATCAGACCTCTTTCCTGAGCTTCCTCGTCCATTGGAAAATCATGGGGAAAGAAATCATCATCTGAAGGCCCTGGCGGCGTACTGACCGGTTTTTCTTGGGAAGCGGCAAACTGGAGCGCCAATTGTTGGTGGACCTGTTCGTATGTCATGCCCTTATTCATCAACTCTTTGATCATTTGCAAGGTCATCAAGTCGGCGTCTGTATAACGCCGATGGCTTCGTCCTTCGTCCGTGCCGGTGGCTTCGGCTGACAGGAAATCGCCAAATCGTTGGGACCAACGACGCAGGGTTGTCGGAGACACGTCCAATGCTCCTGCCATATCCTGGGGAGCATGAAAAGTTGTTTGTTCGCTCATAACTAAACTCTACCCGTTAATCTTCATCCATTACGCTGTAGGTTGTATCAACCACTTCGTCGTCGTCCAGGTCTCCATATTCCATCTGGTCAAGGTAAGCCTGCACCAGCTCTGGTGGACACAGCTTGATAAATAGAGCGATGCCCAACAAAATGATCCCCAAATCGTCCAACTGTCCAAACCCCAAAAGCACGTCGGGCACAAAGTCTAGGGGGAAAAAGAGGTAAGAGAGTGTGACAGCAGGTATAACTATTTTGGTCCATAAAGGTACCCGGCCGTCTCGAAAGAGTTGCCAGACTAACCGGAGACGTTTGGTCATCTCGGTCAAAAAGGCCAGCCCTTTTCTCGATCCATCGTAGGGTACCGGTTCTCGATTTGTCATTGTCATCTCCTTCTTACTACTGGCGCTCAGGTAATGAGCAACATTTCCCATTTCATTACCACACCACTCAGTAGGTACGCGGTAACGCAAACTATGGAAATTATAGACGCGTCTCTTGATTCAGACAACTGAAACCGCTCAAATCTGGGAATCGGATTTAATTTTCATAAATTAAACAAGGAGAATTCAAAATGAAAAGAACAGGATTAATTATCAACGATCAGGATTATTTTGAAATGCCCGGCTTAAACGTGCTGGTTTATCATAACACCTTTCACGAGGGCCATCAGGCAGGCGTGGAAATTATCCAGCATGGTGAGCGGGTGGCCACCAACGGCGAGTTGCGTTTGAGTCCTTCGCCCGGCCAATGGCAGCCGATGCCCGAAGTCGGCGGAGGGTTTCGGCATGTAGGCGTAAGCCCCCAGACCGTTGCGCTTCAGAATCGAAAGGTGGACCGGGCAACTAATACCATCAGCATCCCATGCCGTTATCCCGATAAAGATCGGGAGCGGAAAGGGTTTAATCCTATTATTTATCCCGATTTGCAGATTGAATACACGGTGCGGGTGCAGGCCGAGGGCCAATCGTTTACCATTACAGTGGATTTGGCAAACCCGCTGCCTGAAGAGTGGGTGGGTCGGGTGGGTTATAGCCTGGAACTGTTCCCCGGCGATTTGTATGGCAAAACCTATTATATGGATGAACAACCGGGCACATTTCCGCGCCAGGCCAATGGGCCAACTTATCTAAACGTTGAAGGTGAAGCCGAGGCCGTACCCCTGGCCGAAGGCCAGACTCTGGTGGTGGCCCCGGAAACTGAAAAATTCCGTTTGACCATCGAAAGCCAGGGCAGCCCCCTTCAATTGTTAGACGGCAGCCTCAAGCATAACAACGGTTGGTTTGTGGTCCATTCGCTTGTTCCAGCGGGGGCCACCAAAAACGCCATTCAATGGCAGATTACGCCCCACGTGATCCCCAACTGGAAATATGAACCCGTGGTCCACGTCTCGCAAGTGGGCTATCATCCCCGGCAGAAAAAAGTGGCTTATATTGAGTTGGATAAGCAGGAAACAACCATTCAAAAAGCGACCTTACAAAAAGTGTCGGCGGCGGGTGAATATCAAACGGTGCTGGAGAAACAGCCTAACGTATGGGAGCAGTATTTTCGCTACAAATACGCCCTGTTTGATTTTTCTGAAATCAACGAGCCGGGCATTTACGTGGTGAAATATGGCTCCTTTACCACCAACCCGTTTCAGATTGACCGGAAAGTTTACCAACGCCATGTCTGGCAGCCAACGCTGGAGTACTTTCTGCCCATGCAAATGTGCCACATGCGGGTCAATCAAAAATACCGGGTGTGGCACGGTCTTTGCCACATGGACGATGCCCTGATGGCGCCCCGCAACATCAACCATTTTGATGGCTATGATAATACCAATGAACCAGCCACCGAGACTCACTTCAAATCGCTTGAGCATATTCCCAATCTCAACGTCGGCGGCTGGCATGACGCCGGCGACGACGACATCCGCACCGACACCCAGATTAATACCATCATGGCCCTGGCCCACGTGTATGAAGAATTTGATATCCAATATGATGAAACCTATATTGACCAGGAACACTATCACGTGGAAATTCACCAGCCCGACGGCAAACCCGATATTCTCCAGCAAATTGAACACGGTGTAATCTGGATTCTCAATTTCTATCGTCAATTTGGCAGTCTTGGCATGGGGGTCATTGTGCCGACTTTGCGGCAATATGTGCACTTGGGCGACCCGTCCACCCAAACCGATAATCAAGAGGTTGATGCGGCCATTACCCAATCGCGCGCCGCCCGCATTGAAGGACTCTGGTACAAAAAAGTGGCCAATCGTTATTCCAAAATATTCGACCCCGAAGAGAACCTGAGTGAAATTGAAGAATTTATTCCAGAATTGGATGACCGGCTGGCCTTTACGCAAACCAATCCGGCCCGGCAATTGTTTGTGGCGGCCGGGCTGGCCCTGGCGGCCAGGGTGCTAAAAGGCTACAATGACGCGCTGGCCGTTGAATGTTTGCAGGTGGCCGAAGCGCTTTGGGTGGCTCATCGGCATATCACCAGCGAAAATGCGGGGATGGTTTTTGCGTATGGGCGGCGCGGCAGTATTGAAAGCCTTAAAATCCATGCCCTGGCCGAATTAATCCTTACCACCAAGAAGGAAGAATACAAAAAAGAACTCTGTGGCATGGGGGCTGTAGTTGAGCAGACTTTCAGTAGTTCGGGTTGGACGTTGGGCCGCGTGCTGCCGCTGCTTAACTGCCCCGATTTTCTGCAAAAGGTCACCGCTGCCGCCAAAGCCTATAAACCCCAGTTAGAACAAAAAATGGCCGAAAGCCCCTTTGGTTGCCCCTTAGTCCATACGGAAATTGTGGGGCTGATGCAATATTTCCTCCACAAAGGCTGGCCCCACATCTTCGCCCTCGACCCCTTGTTTGCCGTAATGAACTTCCTCATGGGCTGCCGCCCCGGCAAAACCACCAATAGCCTGGTATCCGGGGTGGGGGTGAATTCTCCGGTGATTGCCTACGGCTTTAATCGCGGCGATTGGAGTTACATCCCCGGCGGCACCTTCTGGAATGCCGTTAATTTGGTTCGCCCCGACTTACCTGAAGATAAAGTGTGGCCCTTTTTGTGGCAAGAAAGAGAATACATCACCGACGCGGCGTGTATGTTTATGTTCATGATCATCGCGGCGGATAGGTTGTTAGAAGAGCAGTAATTTCCGGGTATGGACTTCCCGGAAGTTAAGTAGCTATAGTTGTTCAAATTAATATTTTGGGGTAGAGACAGGACATTGTCCTGTCTCTACCCGGCCAAAAATCAAGATCTTTTCTGAATATCTATACCTAAAAGGGGTCAAGGCGTAATGAATTACTACCAGGAACCGGCCAAAAAATTACCCGTTAGAGAATTTGACGTGATAATAGTCGGCGGGGGCACAGCCGGCGTGGTAGCCGTCCTCGCCGCCGCGCGGCAGGGAGCGAACACCCTATTGATAGAGGCCAAGGGCTACCTGGGCGGAATAGTGGTGGAGGGCGGCACCGCCCTCCACAGTTTCTACAATCTGTGGAAAGCCTTTCCCGGCGTGGAAAAGCGCCAGGTGGTCAAAGGCATCCCGCAGGAAATCATTGACCGCCTGGCCCGAGCTGGCGGTACCACGGGGCATGCGGAGATGCTTAAGGGCTACGATTACGACTCGATGTGCACCGCCATTGACACGGAAATCTATAAATTGGTCGCCTTTGAAATGCTGGCCGAAGCGGGCGTGACGATATGCGTTAACACGCTTTTGACCGGGGCGATCATGGCCGGTTCAAGCATCAAGGGTGTCATCGTCGAAAGTCGTTCCGGCCGGGAAGCCGTCATGGCCAGATCATTTGTAGATTGTACCGGCTATGGCGACCTGGCGGCTTACGCGGGCGCAGATTTCACCGAACCCAACGATTACCCCGTAGCCAATAGCATCGGCGTTGGCGGGGTAAACGTAGAGAAGTATCACGAATTTCTGGAAGCGCATGACGCCTTGAGCGAATATAGCGAAGGCATGCGGAGCGGGCAAGACGGGCAAATTGTGCGTTTGCACGGTAATCTGGAAAAACTACCGCCAGAATTTGTCGAGGAGGTCAACAAAATCGGCATGGCCCTCGTCACCACCACCGTTCATGACAATTACTTTATGTTTATCAAGCTCAACTTCACCATGCCGGTCAGCCCCACCAGCAGGGATGAAGTGGCGAAAGCGGAACTGGAGTTGCGCAGGCGGCAGGCCAAAGCCATAGACCTGATCAAAAAATACATTCCCGGTTGTGAAAAAGCGTTCATCGCCAGAACCAGCCCGTCGTTGTGTATCAGACGCGGCCGGCTGATTACGTGCGATTACGACATCACCCTGGCCGACGTGCTCGAAGGAAAACATTTTGACGATGAGATCATGGTTTACGGCTTTCACGACTCCGCCCCTCG